>NZ_JASGDK010000109.1:0-6404 GCF_047607245.1 Desulfovibrio sp. | reverse complement strand
GCATGCATGCTGCAGGCACATAAAACGTGCGCCCGGCGCTCGTTAGAACGCCGGGCGATCTGCGGGCACACTACCGCAAATACTCACTGCTGCCATCCGCTGGGGCATGCGCCCTCAAGCAGAGAGCAGAGGCGAGCCAGTGCCGGGCACGGCCCGGCAACGCGGCCTTACAAATTCTGAAGCAAGCCAAAGCAGCTCCAGAAATGCTCCTGTTGACGGGACAGGAGGCCACGCATGGGGCAAGCCCCATATTTTATTCATCGACAGATAAAAGAATAACTTGAGAGCCGGAAACGTCCGTTCTTTCAGCCGGATCAGATCAGTGCATCACTTGACCTGCGCTTCTTGGCAGTCAGAAGACGCTCACTGGTGTGCAAAATGAAAAATCCTGAGAAGATTTACCTTTAAATACGTTACCTTTAAACGTTGTCTTTCCGCCGAAAGGTACAATTTTCGGCAGAATATACGGGATATTAAGAAACGCTGCACTTTCGTGCAGCGTTAGAATATCTAAATTTTCAAATGTAATATGCTCTAATTGTGCGGCTGTGAACTGCTGGATGAAGCCTTGCCTTTTGGGGTATTTTTTTCGCCCTGCCCTGCCTTGCCACCAGGCACCTTGCCCTTTGGGTCTGCTTTTCCAGACTTTCCGGACTCGACGGCTTTGGCAGGAGCGGCAGGTTTGGCCACAAGATCGGCCAGCGCCAGAATCGTGTTGGCGTAGATTACCGACTTGTTATACGCCATAAGCACTTTATGCTGCTGTGCGCGGCTTATACCGGGCTTCCAGCCGTGTCGTGCAAGATAATTGGACAGGCTTGCCACAGCGTCCGGCACATGAAACAGATCCACCTTGCCATCCCCATCTCCATCGGCACCATAGGCCGCAATATTGGAAGGCATGAACTGGCACAGCCCCACGGCTCCATAAATGGAGCTTGGCAGATACCTGGGGTCCAGATCGTCCTGCAAGATATGGGTTACAAGGGCGCGCACTTCTTTATAGGCCCAATCGGCTCGCTTGGGCATGGTTTCATCGAACCAAGGCATATGTTCTTCATAACCTGGCATACGCGGCAGCCACTGGCTGATGTCGTCAGGCTGGCGGCTGACCGCCATGCTGGCCAGAGTGAACAGTGCGTTCTCTGGAACATCGGCAAGCACCTTGCCCAGCCGCGTTTCTACAAACAGCAGGGCTACGGCAACAGAAGAAGGTACTCCAAACCGGGCCTGAGCCTGGCTGAAGGCCAGCTTGTGATTTGCGATAAAATCGCGGCACAGGCGGGCGTTCTGCTCAGTCACTACCCCTTTGTAGTATTTATCAGCGGGAGGCGTAGCTGAAGGCGGACGGGGCATGAAACGGCTCTTGTAGAGCTCGAGCATCTTGCGCCCCATTGGCGACTGGCTGGGCGTAGGCGCAAGAGTAGACAGCAACGCATCCACTCTGGGACCTGAAAGCCCGTCGGCGGCAAGCCGTTGGGCCAGCGGCTGCCACACAGGAGCCACTGGAGGCCGTAATGCGTCAGCCTGACTTTGCGCCGCAGGCACAGACTGATAACCGGGATCAAAAGGCTTGTCTGACGCTGCACGCGAATCAGGTTTCACGTCGGCAACTGCGGGCAGGTCGACGCCAGCCTTGGTACCTGCCGTGGTATCAAGGCCAACGGGCGCCAGCCCGGTCTGTTCTGGGGGGGATACGGGCTCAGTATACGCACCGCCGCAGGCGATCATGAGCATAGAGCACGTCAGACAACAGACCAGGCAGGCCGTTCTGAACAGGGTCAGATATACGTTGCCAGTCGGGCTTTTTATCATTCCTAAAGTTCCTGAAGTATCCATACCACCCGGCCCACCAGACGCTTGCTCAGCAAATCAGGGGTGAGAGTGGTTTCAGGAAAATCAGTCGAATCAGAACGCAGCACGTAGCCGTCTTGAGAGCTATTCAGAAAAATGCGACGCAAAATCACACCTTCGTTGGGTGCAAAAAGTGCGTATACACGCCCTGAAATAACGTCTCTATCCATAGTGTCTACACCAAGGTGGGCATCAGACATGACCGTGGGGATCATGTTGGTTCCACGCATGCGCATCACGGAAAGCCCATCCTTCATAAACGAGTGCGGCAAGGATATTTTTCCCGCCAGTTCCAGGGATGGTCTCTGCTGATCATCACAATAATCACAGCGCATGTGGTAGACGGAAGCCACAACGCCCCTGGCCAGCGTATCGCCGTAGTGGGCGGCGTTTTCGGCCAGAGATGCGGGAGCATCCTGCGGCGTATAGCCTTGTTCGGTGCGCAGATACATAGGGCCTATGCCCTGTTTGAGCCAGTCGGGATTAAGGCCGAACTTTTCAAACAGTTTCATAAACCAGTCGCCAGGCACGGAATTGCGGCGCTTCGCATCGGAAATGCTCGACTGACGGATATCCAGCACTTCGGCTAATTCCACCTGAGTGCGGCTGTTTGTCGCCAGCTTGATACGTTCGTATATTTCTGCAAAGGCAGGCATGGTCTTGGACTCCGTAACGCGACCAGGTCGCGTCATCAATGTTGAGGATTAAGAAGAGGCGCTTCGTTGGCCAGCACCATCTTGCTGTTCTCCTTGAGAGATTTTCTCATAGCTTCCAGCCAGCGTTGATATGCATAGAACTGGGGAGCCTTGTTATAGGATTGAGCGTAAATCGAGGCGGCTTTGGCATCGCCTGTGCCTCGAGTTATCTGCGCCTCACGGGCAGCTTCTGCCAGGATGACAGCGCGCTGGCGGTCAGCGTCGGAACGGATGCGCGTGGACTCTTCTTCGCCTTCAGAGCGGTACTGCTTGGCCTGACGTTCACGTTCGGCCCGCATGCGCCCAAAGATGGCGCGCTGGTTTTCCGGCGGCAGGTCCGTACGTTTGATCCGCACGTCCAACACTTCAACACCATAACTGTGCATCAAGGCCGAAACCTTGTTTGTCACTTCCTTCATGATGGCTGCACGGTGGGATGATACAACTTCTGTAAGAGTGTAAGCGCCCACCAGGGCCCGCAACTGGGAGTAGACAACGTCGTCAAGTCGCGCTTGCGCGCCCGGTATGGTGCGCATAGTGCGGTAAAACTGCAAAGGATTAATAATCTTCCAACGTGCGTAGTTATCAAGCACAATGGCCTTTTTATCTACAGTAAAGGCCTCACGTGAGCGGGCTTCGTAATCCAGCACCCGCGAATCGAAGTACACCACATTTTGGATAAAAGGCATTTTAAAGTGCAAACCGGGGCCATAGACCTTGTCCAGGGGTTCACCCAGCTGCAGAACCAGAGCTGTCTGTGTTTGATGCACTGTAAAAAAACATTGACTGCCAGCAACAACAACTATCAATAAAATTACAACTATAAACAAAGGATTATTACGCATTACTTCTTCTCCAAAGCCTTGGGAGCAGCCGGAGCGCTCAGTCCTGGCAAGGTCAGGTAGGGCAATGCCCGCGATGCCGCAGGGCCGTCCATAAGCACCTTTTCTTCCGCGCCGGCAAGAATATCTTCCATTGCTTCGTAGTAAAGGCGCTGTTCCGTGACCTTGGGTGCCTTGCTGTGCTCGGCGCTCAAGGCATCGAAGCGGGCAGTTTCACCCTCGGCATTACGCACGCGCAAGGCCTGATAGGATTCTGCCTCGTTGAGCATGGCCGCCGATTGGCCTCTTGCCTTGGGCAAGAGCTCATTACGGTAGGCTTCTGCTTCATTTATAATGCGGCTCTTGTCCTCTCTGGCGCTGGCCACATCTTTAAATGCGTCAATAACTTCCTGCGGTGGGTGTACGTCCTGCAACTGGACGGCCAGCACCTGTATACCCGCTCCGTAGCGGTCAAGAATTGTCTGCAGAAGCTGGGTAGCCTCGCTCTGAATCTTAAGCTTGCCGTCGGTAATGGCTGAGTCAATCTGACTGTTGCCTATAACCTCTCGCATGGCCGCCTCAGCGGCATTGCGCACCAGTGCCGTGGGCGCACTTACATTAAAGAGGTACTGTACCGGGTCGCCAATTTTATACTGAACGCTGAACTGCACATTGACGATATTTTCGTCGCCAGTGAGCATCGACGCTTCTTCAGAGACAGTACGCACCTGTCCCTGCTGGAATGTGGCGCTTTGCCCCACAGAGCGAAAGCCCACTTCACTGCGCAGCACCTGGGTGACCTGTGGTTTGTACACGCTTTCAATAGGTGCCGGCCACGCATAATGCGGGCCAGGGCCTTCAGTGCGGTCATACTTGCCGAAACGCAGCACAACCCCCTCTTCGTCGGGGTTGATAATGTAGATGCCTGATAAAAGCCAAAGCGCTACTACCCCAAGCCCCACAAACAAAAATCCCTTTCCGTTGGGAAAGCGTAATTGTGAAAGTTTTTTGAGGGGATTTTCGTTCCCTCCTCCACGACCATTAAAGGAAGTGCGCTTTGCGCGGGGGGGCTGGCGATCCTGCCCTTCATCCTCAGGTTCCGCTTCGTGTTGCGGTCTGGGGGGGGGATTTCCTCCCTGCTGTCTCTGCCTCTTTTCCTGTAGTTTATCCCAATCCCAATTCATGACGGAGTTTTACCCTTTTTAATCGCAGCGCGGTTCCAACTTTTCAGAGTGCCGGAAACACCTACGTTTTAGTATGGTGTGAAGAGGTAAAAATAGGGCATGAATGCAGCGTGGTCAAGAACGCCGTGCCATCATGGTAAGCAAGTGCATACTGGATAAAGTATAGTGCACCCCTCGTCAAGACTACCTAGCAATCAACTAGACAATCTTGTGTCCCATAGTTATCCCTTCCACCCATATCGTGAAACTCACGCTGTGAAATCGGAAAACAGACATCGTGTTATTTGAAAAGTATACGAAGTCAGTTATTTTTGACGTTGCATTTGCAACATTTTTAAACTTTTTGCATATTTTCCGCAAAAATATGCAAATGTCGATCATTTCGTATAACTAAAGCCCCAATAAGTCAAAATTTCGCCGCAAAAAAATGCGGCCAGAATCGCCAGCGAACACGTGCGGAAAATACCGCCACATGCCCTACGCGTTCTGCCCGCAGGGGCAAGCACTCAATTTCGGCTGCTTTAATAGGCCAGCTGCACCACATACTCGGTATTGGTGTTGACGCTTGGGCTGCGCAATCTGGCTCCGGCCAGAGGCACAACACGCATAACATCAACGACTTCAGCCTTGACCGCAAAGCCTGGGGCGTAAAGCAAACCGTCTCGAGATTTCTGTCCCTGATCTTCTTGCCAAAGTAGCACGCCGAAAAAAAGCCCGCAACCAACAAGGGCTGTGCTCAGTACGACGTAAGGAACCCTGGTAGCCCTGCTTGCCTTACTCATGACCGCTCCTTGCGGCAGCTTTTGCCGCCGCCAGATTTTTGTCATGAATAGAGCAAAATCTATGCCGTCAAAACCTATCCCCAATAAGCTGCGTATAGCTGGTACGTTACTGGCTGGGCTGAAAAGCAACCCGCAAGCACCGCAGCTTATCGGACCTGGAGCATTTTAACATTGAAAAGGCTTCAATGGGCTACTGCTGCACGAGAGCACTGTGCCCCGTAAAGCAACGTAACTTCGCCGAAAGCTGAGCTTTCGGCAGAATGACAACGTTGAAACAGTTAACTTTCAACGCCAATCTGCTCTGGATTCTATCGCAAAACAATCAGAAACCTGCAAGGTCCGCAGCTTTAACAGCATAACACCTTGCCGCAACTGCCGAAAATCCTTGCGCAAAGCGCAGACAACACCAGGACGCGGCCTCGCCCCGCCAAAGGTCCCCATGCAGCCCCGTACGGGTTCTGCTGACCATCATCTGGCAGGAGCGAGGCTTACGCCAGCCTAAACCTCACTGATAATGGCAACCACCACGGGGTCGCGCTCCAGCACACGCCGGAAGAACCGCCTCAAGGACGAGCGTATGCCCTCCTGCATGCGATTCAACTGCCCGGGCCGGGCCGCCTCAATTTCGTCCAGAACAAGGCATTTGGCGTCTTCAAGAAGGTGGCTGTAGTGCTGCTCGAACACAAAGCCCTTGGAAATCATCTCTGGCCCGTGGAGCACGCTGCCAGTTTCCGAATCCACAACCAGCACCACGATAACCATGCCCTCGTCACCAAGAATGCGGCGTTCGCGCAGCACTGCGTAGCCCACGTCGCCAACACCCTTGCCGTCCACAAGAGTACACTCAACCGGCACTCTCTGCTCCAGCCGGAAAGATTCGGCCTCGAGCGTCAAAGGCTGCCCATCTTCAAGCAGAATGACATTCTCTTCCCTGACACCGCACTCGGCAGCCAACCGGCCATGCTTGACCAGATGCTGATACTCGCCATGCACAGGCACGAAAATTTCCGGTCTGACGGCTTCAAACATCTCCCGCAGCTCTTCCCGTTGGGCATGCCCCGACGCGTG
>NZ_JASGDK010000108.1:0-11119 GCF_047607245.1 Desulfovibrio sp. | reverse complement strand
GAAGCCAGTTCGGCGGGTGTAAACGGCACATGCAGCACAGGCTTTGTATCAAGCACAACGCGCAGAGCCTGGCGCGAAACTTTGACAAGGCTGCCAACCACCATAAGCACGCCCCGCGTGGTTGCCGGAAGAGGGATGCTGACGCCGCTCTGCGCCGGGCTGGACATTTTGGCCAAAGGAACGGCCAATCCACCAGTGCCCGCAAAGAAAACCTGCTCTGCCAAAGGATAGGTGGCCTGGGCAATGATCGCAAGATCTTCAAGGGTTTCGGCATCGCACACCACGCCGTCATACCCCTTGTCCATGCTGGCCTTCACCTGGGCCATAACCTGCCCGGCGCCGCTTCTCACCACATCCAGAGTAATACTGTATGTGTTCACCCCGGCATGACGAAGGTTTTGCACCAGATTGCCGTCTGGGTATGTGTGATCTCTGGCCCAAACTTCTGTGGCTTCAAGAGGCTCGCCATTAACCAGCACACAACCGTCAACTGTCGTTCTGCCAGTGGCTGGGAATGCCGGAGCCATAATCACAAAGGAGGGGCCGCCGAGCTTGCGCAGTGCCGCTACGGTGGCCGCTGTCTCTGCCATTGGCTGCCCACGCATGAGAGAATCAAGTTTTTTGTAAAGCAGCATGTTCCCGGCAAACCGCTGCTCCAGCAGGTCTGCATGGGCTTTAGCCGCCTGTTCTGCTGAAAGCGCCCGGCTTGCAACGTCTACTGCCACTACTCCACCAGGAACGTCCACAGCTTCGTTGCCCTCAAACAGCACCGATGATGGAATACCGCTTTTTGCAAAGGCAATGGCGCAGTCTGCCGCACCGGTTAAATCATCCGCAACAATAAACCATGATGGATTCATAACGGGCTCCTTGTGCCGGCCTCTTGCAGCCGCATGGTCTGTCCTGCTGCCAAGCCGTTACGGTCATTACTCCGCTGCATCAGGCAAATCCTTGGGAGCCCCGAACTTCTTGGCGCCCCACGCAGTGACAAGGGGTGTAAGAATCGCCGTAACCACCACGCAGGCCGCCACAAGTATGGTCGCATGCTGTGCGGCAGGCGCATAGACAGGGTTGGCCTGCGCAATGATCATTGGCACAGCGGCGGCATTGCCTGCGGTGGATGAGGCCGCAAGACCGGCCACGCCAGTGCCGCCAGTAAAGCGGTCGCCAAAGAAGAGAACCGTGCCGGTGACGGCCACAACACAAATTCCAAGTCCCACGCCAAGCAAGCCCGCATTCCAGACTTTTGAAAGGTCAAGCCCGGCCCCGAGCGCAAAGGCAAAAAATGGAATCAGCACAGCAGGCGCTGCTTTGAGGAATTCCCGCATGTCTTTGTCGAGGTTACCAAGAATCATGCCCAGCACCAGGGGGAAAATTGCGCCCACCATCATCTGCCAGGGAAATGCTGAAAGTCCGGCCACGCCAAGCGTCACCATAGTAAGGAAGGGGCCGGACTCAAGACACATTATGGAATAGGCCGCCACGTCGCGTGGTTTGCCATACTGCCCCATAAGCGCCATATACAGCCCGCCGTTGGTGTCATTAAGTGCAGCTACAATGGCCAGGGTAGAAATACCGGCAAAAAAGCCCTCTTCAACCGGGGCTTCGCCCAAAAACTGCCCCACAGTAATACCGATAACAGCGGCAATGCCTACCTTGGCTATAAAAAGAACGCCACCCTTTTTGATGATGTAGGGCGTTGTTTTAAAACTGATGGTCGCTCCCATGCAGACATAATACACAGCCAGAATGCTTGTTGCCCCGGTAAAAAGGCCGCCTGTGAAAGAGCCGAATATCTTTGGAGTATTGGGGAAAAAAGTGTTGCAAAGCGCCCCAAGCAACAGGGGAATAACCATAAGCCCGCCAGGAACCCGTTCCATTGTCCGTTTAATCTGCATAATGAGCCCTCCAGTTGATTACGCGAAATCCCGTTCCCGGGCAGATAAAATGATTAAAATGCGCATAAAATTAACGTAAATTTCGCGTAAAAAGAGATATTTTACCCAAAAATCAACATAATAATGCGCTTTTCGGGAAAATAACATATTGATCGAAATGAGCAAGATTTTTCTAGTTTCTGGCAAATTTCGCATTATTTGTAAATTTTTTAATCAATTTGCGCATTTTTCTTATTCAGGAAAACCTTACATTTATTTCTGCTTCACGTTATACGTGCGATGAATAATATACAGGAAGGATCACTATGCGGCGGAGCAGAGAACGACGTACGGCCATGTTGGAAGCCATCGCGGCCGGAGCCAACGATATAAAATTGCTGGCAGAAAAATTTGAAGTTTCTTTTTCTACTGTGCGGCGTGACCTGCAAAGGCTTTCCAAAGAGAAAGCGGTGGCCCGAACGTACGGCGGCGCCATGCTTGCTTCGGGCATTCAGGAAGAAAACTATCCAGTGCGTGAATGGCAACACCGTGCTGCCAAGCAGGCAATCGCCCAGGCAGCGGCAGCGCAGGTGCAGGATGGAGACACCATCATTCTTGACGGGGGTTCCACCGTTACCTTCATGGCCCGGTTTCTGAGTGACAAAAAACTTACAGTCATAACGAACAACATCAAACTTACCGCCATTCTTGCAGATGCGCCCAATATAGCGACTATTTTTCTTGGCGGCGCTGTTCGCCCCATCAGTATGAGCGCATACGGCCACTTTGCGGAAGAAGCCCTGCGCTGCCTCACTGCCGACAAAGCCTTTACCAGCGCCAATGGCCTTGTACCTGGCAGGGGGCTGTGCGAGGCAACGATGGAACAAATAGCTCTCAAGCGCCTTATGATGCGTCAGGCCAAAGAAACCTTTGTTCTTGTTGATGCATCCAAACTGGACTGCTCATCACAGCCGGTGTGGGCACAGCTGCCCCTGAGCTGGACTCTGGTGACAGATGCAGACGAAACCCTTTGCCAGCCCTTTATCGATGAGGGGGCCAAATTGATGCAGGCCAACACACCATGCCCGGACAACGCGGCGCAAAAAGATTGACGTTTATATGCGCGTTTGCCCGTGACCAGACAAGCTTCTCCTGGCATTAACGCAGACAAAAGGCCCGCGATAGTTATCGCGGGCCTTTCCTCATTATGTGAAAGACAAAACTGCCTGACTACTTTTTCTTTTCGTGCAGTCGTGCGCGGGTTCGCAAGGCTGTGCGCCACATCCACGAAAGCACCAACCCGACCGCTATGCCAATAAAGGCATACGTATTGCGTGCGGCGTTTGGCGCGGCATTGGCCCACCAGTTGGCAGAATGGCTCCAGGCTGTGTGGTACAGGGTCCAGCCAAGAGCGCCCGCGAGCACCAGCACGGCGAACGCGCCGCCCAGCCAGAACAGGGGAATGGGTTCTTGCCAGAAAAAGGATGTACGGTAGAACCTGCGCCGGGCCATACATATGGCCAGCAGTATCACTGCTGCTATTCCCGCCGTCAGCCAGGCGAAGCCGTTAAGCAGCGCTCCCGCAATGCCCAGACAGAGAAAAACGACGGCCATGCGGAAGGCGCGCGCCTGCCGACGCTCCAGCCCATAAGACACGAACAGCAAAGCCGCACCAGACAGACAGCTGACAAAATGCCCTATGGTCGTCACATGGTAGGGCCCCATAATGCCCAACATAGCGAGAGCATGGTGCCGCAAAGGCAAAATGGACGAAAGCAGCAGAATAACCCCTGCCGAAAAACACATGTAGGCTGAAATGGTGTGTGAGAGCACGGAAAGCCAGCGGCCTGTGCCGCGCAACATATCACGCCGCTGACGCACTTCATACACAGCCAGCAGAACGGCGGCGGCCACCAGGGGGATAATAAAATAGATGAGCCTGAACAGCAGCACGGCGGCGAAGACCATCTGCTCGTGCGACGTATGTGTAAGATGCAGAATTACCAGTTCAAATACGCCCACTCCACCGGGAATGTGCGTCAGCACCACAGCCACCTGCGCCATGAGGTAGCTTGGCAAAAAATCAATAAAGCTGATGCCCATATCGCCCGGCAAAAGCACATACATGCAGGCGGCAGCAGCCACTATGTCAATACCGGCTACCAGTGCCTGGGCAATGGCTATACGCGGCGGCGGAAAAACAAACTCCTTGCCGAAGATATGCACAGGCTTTCGGATGAAAAAGCAAAGCGCCAGATAGGAACAAGCGATGGCAAAAAGAATAACCCCCAGAATGCGCACATCCTTGAGGGGCATTTTGACCAGAAGTTCATCGGGAATAATGGGCGGTGCGACCATAAAAATCACACCGCAAAGCCCCAGAGCGCCCACCCAGAATGTTACGGCCAGCATGAGCACAAGGCGCACGATGTCCGTCAAGGAAAATCCCCAGGCGGAGTAAAAGCGGTACCGTACGCTGGTGCCGCCCAAAAGAGCGCCAAAATTATAGCTCACAGCCTGGCCCACAAAAGACACAAGGGCAACGCGGGGGAGGGCCAGTTTTTTACTGATAGCCTTGAGCGCCAGCCAGTCATAGCCCACAAGAATCATATAGTTGACCACCATGAGCAGAAGCGACAAGAGAATGCGCGTGCTGGATATCTGCTCAAGACTTTCACGAATCTGGGCTGCACTATAGCTTTTGAGCTTGTGGTACAAAAGATACACCGCCAATAGAAAGATGGCGGTGATCAATAATGGGCCGATATATCGCAAATATTTTTTCATAAGCTGCCGTTGCTTGAATGCGCCTGATGACCGGATTAGTTCATAAACATTGATTGAGCATATACGCTGCGCCAGCACTGCGCAAGTGCCAACTGCATACCCTTAACATCGTTATCTTCCTTACAGGGCTGGAATTTTTTCTCAGGGCTTGACCGAAACATGAGCAGTTGTTAATGTTATATCCGGGCTACGGATTTGATCCCGCCCCGTTCGGCCAGAGTGGTTTAGCTGTCATAGGTGTAGCTGCTCGGCGTGAATTTTCCGGCAAACTTCACGCCGCGATATTGTCGCAAGGCCTGCAAATTTTGTCCCACAGTGGCGGCTCAAGCGCTCAATACGCTCTTACGGGTATAGCTGAAACTTGCCGGGCAGCCTGATTTAATCGAAAAAACATTTTTGTATAACGCATGCTCCGCTGCCTGGGCAGCGGCGTTTTTTTTGCGTTGCGAGGTTCAACATGACGAGTATCCCTATTTCCGTACAGGGCTATAAGGCTCTGGAAGACGAATTGGCCCGCCTGAAGAGTGAACGCCCGGCCATTATTCAAGCCATCAAGGAAGCCCGTGAAGAAGGCGACCTGCGTGAAAACGCCGGCTATGATGCCGCGCGCGAGCGCCAGGGCATGGCCGAAGCGCGCATCAAATACATTGAGTCGCGCATGGCCCTCTATCAGGTTATTGATCTGGACACCCTGCGTGGCGAAAAAGTCATTTTTGGAGCCACCGTTGAAATGGAAGATGTAGACAGCGGCGAAGCCAAAACCTACACCATTCTCGGTCCCGACGAAGCAGATCCCACCACGGGTTCCATTTCTTTCCTTTCTCCTGTGGGGCAAGCTCTTCTGGGCCGCGAAGAAGGCGACGAAGTTTCCGTGGAAATTCCGCGCGGCCGCGTCACCTATGAAATTACAGGCATCAGCTTCAAGGGCAGCAAGGCCCTCAAATAGCCGTCAGGCTAAAAATTTTCTTTCATCATCAGGGCCCACCCCTGATCGGGAGCAGCTCGCAGCATTGCATTGCGCAAGCCGCTTCCACGCACTGTGCCGCCCCAGCGCGCGAGAAAAAACTCCCGCGTCTGGGGCGTAATGCGTTGCCGTTCCAAAACGTTTCCCACACAGTCCGTATACTCAAGAGCAGGGCCTGATTCCGGCGGAATATGCCACTGCCCCCACGGGCAGTTCAGGCTATGCAATCCGGCTGAGGCCAGCCGCAAGCCAAGGTCTGCCGCAGCCCAGGGCCCCATTGCAAGGTCATAGCCGCCCTGCTCAAGAAATACCGTGCGTTGCACAGCCATTGCCTGTTCAGAGACAGCCAGAACACGGCGTGTAAGCAAAAGCTGGCCCCAAGAGATGGAGGCCAAAAGCTCACTCTCTGCTCCCCGTTGTACCGCAAAAGGCAAACCCGTCACATCCGGCATCAGGCCCGCATGCCATAATCGGCCGCCGCGCCATAGCGTTCCCCCCACTGTACCTACGCCCTTTTCAAGGGCCAGAGCCACAAGCTGTTCAGGCAAACTGCCCGGCAGCGGAAGAATCCGCGCATCCATAAAAAACAGCACCTGGCCTGAGGCAGACTGTGCAGCCAGATTGCAGGCTGCATGCCAGTTTTCTTTCTCTTTTTCTGGCGGCAGCAGGCGAGCGTTCAGTGCAGCGGGCGCGGGTGATTTTTTAAAGGCTTCGGCTGCCGCAGCGTTCAATGGCTGACAGAGCACTTCCAGACAAACCAGTTGAGACAATCTTTCCAGATCATCCCACAGGCGCGCAGACACTGGCGTGGCATCAGCGGCCAGAAGCACCACGCTGCACCGTGAACATGCGTCCAGCTCATGACGCAGCACGAAAAAATTATTGCGGATGGTGGGCACAGCCGTAGCCCGCAGTCCCCTGCGGCGGGCACTTTCATCAAGAGCGCGTCGCGTGGCATCAAGAACATAGGGCTTGGCCCCCAAAGAACCACTGGCGCTCTGGGCGTGCACACGCCAATGATAGAGAATCTGGGGAATATGCGCCACGCACTCGGGCCCCATATTTTCAGCCACCCGCAAACTGAGGTCAAAATCCTGCGAGCCTTCAAATCCTGCTCTCAGACCGCCGACCTGACGCAGCCTTTCAGTAGCATAGACCGAAAAATGCCATACGGCACAAACCCAGGGGTCAAAATCAGCCTTGAGAATGGGCGTACGCCGTACGCCTCTGGCGTCTATCTTGTCTTCATCGGAATATACCAGCACCAGCTCCGGGTTTTGCCGCACAAGGGCCGCAACCTCCCTCAACGCATGCGAGGGAAGCAGGTCGTCATGGTCCAAAAATCCCGTCCAGGGAGCCTCCGACAGTTCCAGAGCCGTATTGGACGCTCGGGAGATGTGCCCGTTCTGCTCTCTCAAGGTCAGTCGTATCCGCCCGTCCTGCGCTGCATATCTACCTAGTATCTCAGGAATTTCGTTGTTTGTTGAAGCATCATCAGCCACGCAAAGCTGCCAGTACGGGTATTCCTGAGCCAGAACAGAATCCAGAGCCCCACGAAGATGTTCGGGCCGAGGATTATACACGGGCATAACCACGGCAATGGAAGGCCAGGCTCCCCCCACCTCCAGGTGGTCAAAGTCCTCCGCCACCTTGCTCGTGTTTTCCGACCTTTCTTTCTCGGCCAGCTCCATCCAGGCATCAAAGGACGCAGGGCAATTGTCCAACCCGCTGCTGTAAAGTCCTTCATCTAACAGGGACTTTAATCCCGGTTGCAGATCATGATGTTGAAAGTCCCCGGCATGGGCCAGCCAGTACGTCGCACTGGCTGCAAGCAAGGGCAAGCCATCTTTTTTGCCGCAATCCCGCAGCGTTTCAGCCGCAAAAAGATACCAGGCCAGGGTGGAAGGAAGGCTGGAAGGAAGTTCGTGACAAAGCTGCACGGCGAAGGCCCGCAGCCGTGGCGGCATGCTTTCAAGCAAGGGCAACAGGGTGCGGGGTTGCGGATCGTGCCGCCAGCGCAGCCAGGCCGCCAAACCGTCACCCTTTTCATCAGGCGCGAATTCGCCCATTGTGCCTGCGGTCGGCCATGCATGGCCATGCAACCAGTTCGAACAGCCGTATTCCAGTCCGTCTGCCCGTGCGAGGGCAGCGTGGTCAGGGCGCAACAAATCGGCTCTCAGGCGTTCACGCTGAAGCAGGCTGTTCCAAAGCCCACAGCTCTTCCAGCCGTCAAGGCCATCCGTCAGAACAGCCAGCGATGATGGCTCGCTGCTGAAGGCCCGCAAGGGTTTATTCGGCGTGGGGGCCGCCAGCTTGAGGCACAGGTCCATATGGGCAAGGCTGTCTAGCGCAACGTTGAAACCGCCTGCGGCCAGAAAATCTTCACGCCGCAGCAGCAGGGCTCCTGCATGTCCCACCTGAAACCGACGGCGCTTTCCGGCCAGAGCATGCCCCAGGGGCAGTCCTTCATAAAGGTAGTGCAACTGACCGAGATGGTCAGCCACACTGCCCATATGAGCGATGCGGGCGCCTTGCCCCGGCTGATCGCACACAGGCGGGCAATGTTCGCCAAAAGAGCTGACGCCAGAAGAACTGATGGCAGAAGAGCTGAAAGCTTTTTGGTCATAGAGAAAAAGTGGGTTCACCCCTGCAAGGCCGGGTTCTTCATCCAGCCTGTGTTGCAAAGGCGGCAGGCTGCCGGGCGCAAGCAAAACAGCGGACGACAAAAACAGAAGATAAGGCGTTCGCGCCTGCTGGGCAGCGCGGTTGGCTTCTTCCAGCAGGTGCCCCCCGGCTTGCGGGCTATAACAGCGAAAAGCGCGCAAGATACCACTGCGCACCGCCTCTCGCCCAGCAACCATAGCGCGTTCGCGCTCGCTTTCGTGGCAGAGCACCGCAAGGTTCTGTCCGCCCGCACCAGCGCCCTCAAGAGCGGCGCAGCACGCCTCCGGCGAAAACTGCGTCCATACCCGGAGCAAAACGGTCAGCCACGGCCTGTTTTCACACTCTGTATTCATGCAATCACCCTATAACAGAGCCTGATGCTGCGCAACGCGCCGTGCCGCCAAGCAAGGCTGTGATGGGCCAGGCTTTCTTGACCCTGCGCTGCAACTCTGCTCTACTTGTTTAAGGAAGCACTGATTAAAGAGCTCCGAAAACGCGCAGTTATTTCGTTTGGCAAGGCGCGATCTTTTTTGAAGCAGGAGTGGACTCTTCCGCCCTCGACTGTTTCAAAAAAAGCGAAGCAACGCCGCCAAACGGAATAAATCAGCGTTTCCTTAAATTATGCCATTGCACTACCCGGAGCCCAGCCATGCCGCCCCTCGTTTCAGTGATCATCCCCGCCTACAACAGCCGCGCCCACGTGGCCCGTGCTCTGTCCAGCCTTGAAAGGCAGAGAGAGAAAAATCTTGAGGTGGAGATTATTGTGGTGGATGACGGATCCACAGACGGGACTGCCGATTTTGTGCGCAGCCGGTTTCCCCTTGCGCGGTGCATCACGCAAGACCATGCCGGGTTGGCCGCAGCCCGCAATACAGGTATTAACGCCGCCACAGGCGACTACATTGTATTTCTTGACGCAGACGACCTTCTCTGCCGGGGCTGCCTGCGTTCGGGAATTGAAGCCCTTTCCCGCCACGGTGCGGACATCAGCGTATGCCTGTGCCTCAACTATGTGGAAGGAAAGGACGAAGGTCACTTCTGGCCCCTGCGTCAGGATCAGTACCCCCTGCACCTGTGGCATTCCAATATTTCGCCTGTCCACACGTTCATGTGCAAGCGCGCCGTATTCTCCAGCCTGCGATTCACTCCCCTTCCCGCCTGTGAGGACTGGTTTTTCTGGTTCCAATGCGGGCAGGCAGGTTTTCAGTTTACCTGCAATACAGACGGCATGGCCGTGTATATCCATCGGCGGGAGGGTCTTGCGCAAACCATCGGCGGGCAGCGCACAGACATGCGCGTGCATCTTGATGTAGGCCGCCATTTGCAGCAAGCCGAAGGCCTGCCCCCGGAGGGTCTGTTCTCCGCCGCAGTGGCGCATCTTGCAGGAGCCCTCACCTGCGCTTCAAACTCCAAGCAGCACCATGCGGATAATGTGCGCCAGCTACTTGTGGAAGCCGGGCACACACTGGCGCTGGCCCTTAAGAACAAACATTCTGCCCGACGCCCAAGCCCAACGGACCCGGCGGGATTGGCGGAGCAGTGCCACATACTGCAAGCTTGTGCCCTCGCCTGCGGCCTGCCCGGCGAGGCTTCGGAACTGGCACAGGACATTCGCGTTCTCGGCCAGTATCTCTGCCCCGGCATAAATGATTTCACCGACGGTGAAAAATTGCATGCCGCGTGGCGCGAAACCTTTGCCCGCACGGCGGTTTCGCCCTCTGTCATGGCCCAGACACTGCGCGCGCATTTTGAGCCAGCCGACCTTGTCATACCCGCGCTCTGATACATACCGGCAACTCCGGGCATCAAACCGCACTTCGTGCATCACAGAAGACTTGGCAGACCCCGCATGTATTTGCTAGACTTGCAGCCGCCTGACCTTTTGTCGGGCAAACCTCCCAAGGCATACGCAACTTAAGGCTCATTGCATGACACAGACACTGCCCCGTTTGCTCTATCTGCTCGCTGTATTGGCCTGCTACCTGTTGCTGATGCCAAATCCCGTGACAATATTTATGGCCGCCTGCCTGTCTTGCCTGACCCTGCCCCAGTATCGCAAGCTACGCCAAAAAGCGCGATCCTGGCGCATCATACTGGAGCGTAACGAGCCAGACTCGCGCGCGCGCAGAACAAAACTGGCCCTCTCGAACATCATGCCGCTCTATGCTTACATAAGCATGCTGGTGGCGGCCCTTGTGGTACCAGTGGCCGTATTGGTGCTTCTGGTGTCACCGCAGGCAGCCGCAGGCTTTACACGCCTGCGCGAACTACAGGCCAACAACTTTCAGCTGCCTTTGGAATGGGTAAACTACATTCAGCAGTGGCGGCAAAGCCTTACCGAGCACCCGCGCCTGGAACGTATTTTCAATGACCTGCTTCTGAAACTCGACAGTTTCTTTGACAGCGCCATGAGCGTGTTGCTATCGCGTGGGGTAGATTTTCTGGGCGGCACTATGACCGTGCTGTGGACCAGTTTTCTCTTCATAAGCCTCACAGTAATCTTCACGATCTACTCCCGCCGTATCCGTAAAATCGCGGGCAGAATCTTTCACATTTCACAACCCATGCTGCGGCGCTTTATCGCCGCCATTCACAGGGCTTTGCGCGGCATTATGCTTGGCATCGTTCTGGTGGCCCTGGCTCAGGGGCTTCTTTGCGGCCTGGCTTTTGCCGTGGCTGGCGTCAATCAACCCGCCTTCTGGGGACTGCTGGCCACGCTGGTGGCCCCTATCCCGATGGTAGGCACGGCGCTGGTGTGGGTTCCCCTGTGCATTTCACTCTGGTTTACAGGCAAAACTATGGCCGCTGTAGGCCTGGCATTGTGGGG
>NZ_JASGDK010000107.1:0-37662 GCF_047607245.1 Desulfovibrio sp. | reverse complement strand
GAAGCTGGGGGCTGGCTTAGTACATGCCGCCCATGCCGCCCATGCCACCCATACCGCCCATGTCAGGCATGGCGGCTTCTTTCTTGGGTTCGGGCTTTTCAGCAATGGCGCATTCGGTGGTCAGCAGCAGGGAAGCCACGGAAGCGGCGTTCTGCAGAGCTGTACGGGTAACCTTTTTGGGGTCGATTACGCCAGCCTTGATGAGGTCTTCGTAGTCGCCGGTAGCGGCGTTGAAACCGAAGCCATCTTTGCCGTCACGCACTTTTTCAACCACAATGGAGCCTTCAAAGCCGGCATTGTGGGCGATCTGACGCAGGGGTTCTTCGATAGCACGGCGGATGATGTTCACGCCAGCCAGTTCGTCGTCGTCAGCGGGCTTGATGTCGCAAAGGACTTTGGCCACGCGGATGAGGGCGGTACCGCCGCCAGGCACAATACCTTCTTCCACGGCAGCGCGGGTGGCATTGAGGGCGTCTTCAACGCGGTCTTTCTTTTCCTTCATTTCCACTTCGGTGGCAGCGCCCACATGAACCACGGCTACGCCGCCCACCAGCTTGGCAAGGCGTTCCTGCAGCTTTTCGCGGTCATAGTCAGAGGTGCTGTCTTCGATCTGGGCGCGAATCTGCTTCACACGGGCCTTGATGTCGTCGCCCTTGCCAGCGCCGTCAACAACGGTGGTGTTTTCTTTGTCGATGACCACGCGCTTGGCGGTGCCAAGTTCGGCGAGGGTCATGCTTTCAAGCTTGGAGCCGGTGTCGTCGGAAGCCACCTGGCCGCCGGTGAGCACAGCGATGTCCTGAAGCATGGCCTTGCGGCGGTCGCCAAAGCCGGGGGCCTTCACGGCCACAACCTGCAGGGCGCCACGCAGCTTGTTGACCACCAGAGTGGCCAGGGCTTCGCCTTCCACGTCTTCAGCGATGATCATCAGGGGGCGGTTCACCTTGGCAACCTGCTCAAGCACGGGCAGCATGTCTTTCATGCTGGAGATTTTCTTTTCCGTGCACAGGATGTAGGGGTTGTCCATTTCGCAAACCATCTTTTCGGGATTGGTCACGAAGTAGGGGGACAGGTAGCCGCGGTCAAAGCGCATGCCTTCCACCACGTCCATAGTGGTTTCGAGACCCTTGGCTTCTTCAACGGTGATGACGCCTTCCTTGCCCACTTTGGACATGGCTTCGGCAATGATGTTGCCGATGGTGGTGTCAGAGTTGGCGGAAATGGTGCCGATCTGGGCAATTTCCTTCTGGTCGCGGGTGGGCTTGGCAAGATTGGCCAGCTCAGCGATCAGACCTTCAACAGCCTTGTCGATGCCGCGCTTGATGGCCATGGGGTTGCGGCCAGCGGCCACAAGCTTGATGCCTTCGCGGTAAATGGCCTGCGCCAGAATGGTGGCGGTGGTGGTACCGTCGCCAGCGGCGTCGGAAGTTTTGGAGGCCACTTCCTTAACGAGCTGAGCGCCCATATTTTCGAATCTGTCAGACAGTTCGATTTCTTTGGCAACCGTCACGCCGTCCTTGGTGATAACGGGAGCGCCGAAGGACTTTTCAATAGCCACGTTACGGCCCTTGGGTCCAAGGGTAACCTTAACGGCGTTGGCAAGCTTATCTACGCCACGGGAAAGTTTTTCACGGGCTTTAACGTCAAAGAAAATTTCTTTAGCAGACATTGGGACATTTCCTCCTAAATGGTAATTCGCAAAGGTGGGAGCTAGTCGATGATGGCGAGAATGTCTTCTTCACGCATGACCAGATGGTCAACGCCGTCAAGCTTCACTTCAGTACCAGCGTACTTGTTGAACAGCACTTCGTCGCCAGCCTTGACGGCCAGAGGGGCGCGCTCGCCATTATCCCCTACCTTGCCGGGACCCACGGCCACAACCTGACCCTTGGACGGCTTTTCTTTAGCCGTATCAGGAATGAACAGGCCACCGGCGGTCTTTTCTTCGGATTCAAGGCGTTTGACCAGAACACGGTCGTTAAGGGGTTTCAGCTTCATGACGTCAGATCCTCCCGGAAATGTTATTATTGTCCCTTGGGGGACACAGCATTGGACGCAAACAAGCGGCCGCGCTGGAAATATTGCGCGTTACAGGCCATGATGAACATGCTGTCCAATCGGGCCCCGCACCAGTCATGAAATAAGACACGCTGGCGGGTTGAAAAGGGGCATGTGTAGATTTTTTTTTACATTTTTTCTAACTACGTAAAATAATAAAGAATTACGTAGATGAAAAAAGAATCCGCACGCCCGGCATTTCCGGCATCCGGCCCTTCGGCTACCCGGTAAACCGGGACGCCGGACAGCGAAATATCTTCGCGGGCTGTCACGTCCTCGGCACCATACGTGATTGGCGGGCAAAGTAAAGTGCCACACATACAAAAGCACTGCGGACTGTAATTAATCCGGGGATCACCGTGCTACCGGGTACTGTTTTTGGCAGGTGAGTTTGACAGGCTGCTACCAAAGACCGTTGCTCATTATATACAACTTGCACAGGGTTGTGCGCAAAGTATGCCGCATCTGTAACACCTGAAGCTGGTTGCGTTTGAAAAGCGCTGCGTACAGCACATTCAATGCTTCACCGTGAAATCACGATGCTGCTGCATTTGCATCACGGCGGTGCGGCAGCTTGCCTGACTTGTGATCCTTGGGATTTTTAGCATGTTGATGACAAGCCGTAGCTGGGCAACTTTAAAGGGCCGCTGAGTGCATCAGCGGCCCTTGTATTATCAGGCTAGGGTAGACGGCTTGCGGCTACACGCTGGCTTCGTCGACCAGGAAGACAATGGAGTAATACGGGATGCCGCTATGCAGAGAAAGGCCGATCTGACATGTGCGGCTTGAGGAATAGCCCACTTCGCATGTGCTGACCTGCATGCGCAGGCCCTTGAGTGCAGACTCGTTGAGTTCTGGGTGAGTAAAGCCTCTATCGCCAGCCCAGCCGCAGCAATTGATGCCGTCTGGAACTATGACGTTTTCAGCGCACATCTTGGCCAGTTTTTCAAGCTTGCCCTCAAGACCCATCTTGCGCACAGAGCAGGTGGCATGCAGAGCAATGGTTTTAGGCAGTTTGGTAAACTTGAGGCAACCGTCCATCTTTTCAAGAATGAATTCAATGGGCTCCATCAGGGTAAGTGACGGGTCAAGGGTCTGCTTCATGTGCAGCAGGCAGGGGCTGGTTTCGCACAGCACAGGGTATTGGCCGTTATTGCTGGCTTCCTTGAGGGCGGCTTCCAGTTCCTGTTCTTTTTTATGCGCCGCGTCGGAAAGTCCCTTGCTGGCAAAGGCCATGCCGCAGCAGAGTTTGTCCAGATTCTTGGGCAGAATAACATCGTAGCCGCCCTTGAGCAGCACGCTGATCACAGCTTCCGGCTCAGTTCTGCGGTCTGTATGTTCTTCGCCGGGACCCATATTACGGGCTATGCAACTGGGGAAGTAGACCACTCTTTTGGGGTTGGCGCTGTGCGTTTCAGGCAGGCGTATCTTGCTGCCGCCTGTGGGCATGTCTTTGTTCCACAAGGGAGCCTTGTTGAAGGTGATGCAGCGCAGCAACCGTGAACCATTTTCCATAAAGGTGCTGCCAAGAGCGCGGTGCAGCTTGTCTACGCCAGTAAGAGCCAGCGACATGGCACGGCAGGTTCCGGCAAAGTGATCAGCAATGCTGCCGGCAATTTTGTTGCTGAGTTTGCCAGCGTCCTTTTTACGCAAACTTTTGATGAATACGCCAGTATCCACGCCCGCGGGGCAGCGGGGACGGCACAGGCTGTCGGCGGCGCAGGTGGCTTTGGCCATGTACTCATATTGTTTTTCAAGCTTTTTCAGTTCCTTGCTGTCTGGCGTGATTTCACGCAGGCGGCATATTTCGCGGTAGGCAGTAATGCGCTGGCGCGGTGTAAGTGTGAGGTCACGTGATGGGCAGACAGACTCGCAGAAGCCGCACTCCATACACTTGTCCACAAGCTCGTCAGCGGGATGCAAGGGCTTGAGGTTCTTGATGTGCCCCTGCGGGTCGGAATTCATGAGTACGCCAGGATTAAGGATGCTTTTGGGGTCCAGCAGTTCCTTGATGGATTTCATAATGGAGTAGGCGGCTGCGCCCCATTCCATTTCCACAAAGGGGGCCACGTTACGGCCTGTGCCGTGTTCTGCCTTGAGAGAACCGTCGTACTTTTCAGTGATGAGCTTGCAGAAGTCGTCCATAAAGGCCGCATAGCGGGCCACTTCTGTGGGCGAGCCGAAGTCCTGCCAGAAGACGAAGTGCAGGTTGCCGTCTCTGGCATGGCCGAACAGAGGGGCCACTGTGTAGCCGTGATGGGCGAACAGGGCTTGCAGGTCGGCGGCGGCTTCACCAAGGCGCTCAAGGGGAAAGGCCACGTCTTCGATGACAATGGATGTGCCCACAGGGCGCATGCCGCCCACCGAAGCCAGAATGCCCTTACGAATCAGCCACAGTTTGCTGTATTCTTCGACCTTGTCGGTAAAGGCGTGGGGACGCACAAATTGCACATCCTTGAAGGCGTCATTGATGGTGGCGATGTTTTTGTCCAGCTCTTCCTTGGTTGAGGCACGGGTTTCAACCAGCAGGGAGCAGACGGCGTCGTCCAGAGTGTCCAGCCCTTCGGGCAGACCGGGCGTGCCCTCTACCGAGCGCAGAGAAGCTCTGTCCATCAGTTCCGCCGATGATACAGGCAGAGTAGCCACTGCCGAGGCAAGGTCACAGGCTGCCGTGATGGTAGGCAGCAACATGAGGGCAGAAGCCTTGAAGGGAGCTTCTTCCACTGTGCGGTAGGTCACCTCGGCGATGAAGCCCAGCGTGCCTTCGGAGCCCACCATGAGGTGCTGCAGGATTTCAAAGGGCTCTTCATAATCAACGAGGGCGTTAATGCTGTAGCCTGTGGTGTTCTTGATCTTGAACTTGCGGCGAATACGGTCTGCCAGGGCGGCATCATCCATGATTTTTTTGCGCAAATTCTTCAGGCCTTCAAGTATATGCCCGTGAGTTTTGGCAAAGGCGGCACGGCTTTTGGCGTCTGCCGTATCCACGAGGGTGCCGTCGGACAAAACCATACGGGTGGAAAGCACGGTTTTGTAAGAGTTGTCGGAGGTGCCACAGCACATACCGCTGGCATTGTTGGCAAAAATGCCGCCGATAAAACAGCTGTCTATGGAGGCCGGATCAGGGCCTATTTTTTTGCCGAATTCTGCCAAAATTTTGTTGGCGCCAGAGCCGATGATGCCGGGCTGAAGGGTAATTTTTTCTGCCTGCTCGCCCACGCGCCAGTTTTTCCAGCCTTGCCCGATGCGCACCAGTACGGAGTCCGTCACTGCCTGGCCTGAAAGGCTGGTGCCAGCCGCACGAAAAGTCACGGGGACGCGCAGGCGGTCTGCCACACCCATGAGCTGAACAATTTCGGCTTCATCCAGGGCGTCCACCACCAGCTGTGGTGTGAGGCGGTAGACGCTGGCGTCAGTGCCATAGGCCAGCAAGCGTAGCGGGTCAGTATATATGCGATTTTTAGGAATAAAGGCTGAGATTGCTTCGTAAAATTCTTTGTAGGGTGATGTAAGCATCAGAGATCCTCCAGGGCAGGGTGCACCTGCGATGAGTTGCAGATATTAGTGATCCAAATTACCTATTGTTAATGAAAATCACCAGCAAAAAATGCATGATAAAGCGGAAAGATCAAAAAATGATAATAAAAAATCGTTGCGGCAACATGCCATTGCCGCTGGTTATATGATAGAAATGCGAATTATTTCTAATATTATGGGATGTTATGAATACAAAAAACAGTCCGGTATTACCGGGCTGTTTTATAAACTGAAGCATATGATTTTTAGCGACGGGATTTGATCGTCCCTGCAGGCAGTGAAAATACCAGCCAAACACTGCACAGAGTATTGCGGTGCAGCCGTAGTCAAAACCCCTTGCATGCTTTCCCGCGGCAGACAAGGTTGCTGCAACAGGTCGTCGTAATCAAGCGCAGCCCTGCCATAGCGCCCGATGTTGAGGCTGGCAGGGCTGCGCTGAATTATCTGGGGGCAGCGTCAGGCGCTTCAGCTTTTTCAACCTTTACAGCGCATGCCTTGTATTCGGCAGTTTTGGTGATCGGGTCCATCGCCGGATTGGTAAGCCAGTTGGCGTTGCTTTCTCGAAAGTGAAAAGCCATCCATACCATGCCCAACGGCATGTCGTCTGTCACCTTGGCTCGCACCAGTACAGATCCCCGGCGGGAAGATACGCGAATGGTCTCGCCGTCTGCAATTTTCAGGCGGGCGGCATCGGCAGTGGAGATATCTGCCGTATCGTGTCCCATAAGCGTGTTGAGACCTTTGCTGCGGCCTGTTTGCGTGCGTGTATGGTAGTGATAGAGCCGTCTGCCGGAACTGAGCACAAAGGGGTATTCCGTATCAGCCACTTCAGCGGCGGCTGTCCATTTTACCGACACAAAAAGCCCCTTGCCTCGCGTGAACGCCCCGTCCTTGTGCAGCACCGGGGTGCCGGGATGGTCTTCGTGCGTGCAGGGCCATTGCAGACCGTCGCCCTCAATTCGCCGATATTTGATACCCCGGAACAGCTCGGCCAGCACTGATATTTCATTGTCCCACAAATCCTGGGCCGAGTCGGACTTCCACTGGTGGCCAAAGCGAGCCGCCAGTTGCTTGAAAATCCACCAGTCCATCTTGGCTTGACCTGGAGCGGGGCTAACGGCGCGCACCCGGCTGATACGGCGCTCACTATTGCTGAAAGTGCCGTCTTTTTCACCCCAGGCCGCGGCAGGCAGAATCACATGGGCGAACCGCGTTGTTTCATTGGGAAAGATATCCTGAACTACCAGAAATTCGGCAGAAGACAGGCAGCTTTCCACATGGCTGATATCAGGCTCAGTGTTGGCGAGGTTTTCGCCAAAAATGTACATGGCCCTGATTTTCTTTGACTTGAGGCCATCCAGCATGTCAGGCATCATCATGCCCGGCCCGGCAGGCAGGGATGTGCCCCAGAAATGCTCCAGGTTTTCTCTCGCGGCTTTGTCTGCCACTTTGCCGTATCCGGGGTAGGTATCGGGCAGAGCGCCCATATCACATGAACCCTGCACGTTGTTCTGGCCACGCAAGGGGTTCACGCCGCCCAGCGGCTTGCCCATATTGCCCAGCAACATTTGCAGCGAGGCGCAGGCCAGCACGTTATTAACACCGCAGGTATGCTCCGTAATGCCAAGCGTATAGGCCAGCATGGCTGGCCTGACCGAAGCAAGATCACGGGCTGTGCGTTCTATGACTTCCGGGGCAATGCCACAGACGGGCGCGGCCTGCTCAGGGGTGCAGTCAGCAACATTGCGTCGAAGTTCTTCAAAACCGGTAGTATGCCGCGCCACAAAATGCTTGTCGTACAGATCATCCCGGATGAGCACATGCATGATGGCATTGAGCAGGGCAATATCCGAACCCACACGGAGCTGCAGGTGGGTTTCCGCCTCCTTGGCGATGGCAGTGCGGCGAGGGTCGGCAACAATCAGTCGGCAGCCATTGCGCACAGCCTGTTTAACAAGGGTTCCCGCCACGGGGTGAGCCTCCGTGATATTGGAACCTATGAGCAGCAGCATTTTGGCTTCGCCCAGATGGGCAAAGCTGTTTGTCATAGCACCTGAACCAAACGATGTGGCCAGACCGGCCACGGTGGGAGCGTGTCAGGTACGCGCGCAGTGATCAATATTATTGGTCTTGAACACCGCGCGAAAGAGTTTTTGCATCTGGTAGTTATCTTCGTTGATACTACGGGCACATGCCACCCCGGCCACTGCATCCGGGCCGTGATTCTCAATGGTTTCAGAAAATTTTGCGGCTATGAGATCCAGGGCTTCGTCCCAGGAGGCTTTTCTGAATGAGCCATCCTGACGGCGAATAAGTGGATCGGTAAGCCTTTCCTTGCTGTAGATAAAGTCATAGCCGAAGCGACCCTTGACGCACAGGCTGCCCTTGTTGGGACTGGCGTTTTCGACGCCGTTGACTTCGATAATACGGTTTTCCTTGACGGACAGGTTCAACTGGCAACCAACGCCGCAGTAAGGGCAGGTGGTGCGCACGGTATCTATCTTGTCTTCACGCACAGCAAGGCCGTAAGCTTTTTTGGCTGTAAGCGCTCCGGTGGGGCATGCCTGAACACACTCGCCACAGTGGGTACAGCGTGTGTAGTCCACCACAGGCCACCAGGATTCTTTCTCAGCCCGACGGCCAAATTGCGGTGGAATGGCATCATTAACCTGAATGGCCGAACAGACAGAGGCGCACCGCCCGCACTGCACGCAACGGCTGAAGTCGCGTGTGATCATAGGGTGCTCGTCATCCAGCGGAAAGTGCCCGGGTTCCGGCACAAGGTCCTTCACGGGCACGTTGCACTTCATTGTCAGGGCCTGCAATTGGCATTTGCCTTCGGCAGGGCAGGGATGCTCACGGTGCGGCATGGCCCCTGCCGTTTTTTGATATGGAGGCCAAAGATCGGGGGGTAGCTTGCGCAAGAAACAATCGTGCCTGCCTTCAGCCACCAGCAGAGAAAGAATGCTTTTGCGCGTAGCCCGCACAAGCGGGGAATCGGTTTCAATTACCATACCGTCTTCAGCCGGCGCAGAACATGCGGGTAGCAGCCGATCACGTCCTTTCACTTCAACGGAACAGATGCGACACACCTTGCCGTGCCCGGTTTTGGGCAACCAGCACAAGGTGGGAATATAAATGCCGAGAGCCTCGGCAACGTCCAGTATGGTCTGCCCAGGCTGAAAGGATGCCTGTGTTCCATTGATGGTGACAGATAACATAGAAACTCCCGTTTGGCCGTGGCGGCCTGTCCATCATAATTCCGCAGCACTGTCAGGGCATTTCATGCTTGGAATGCCTGTAAGGATTTGTCTGCAAATCGTTGTTGCAAATCAGGCACTGGCGTGTGCCCGCCGCAAAGCGGTTATCAGGCCGCGATCGATTCTCGTGGCGGATTCTACGATGTGCGGCATTGCTGTGAATGGCACATCTCTATCCGCACCGCTGGCGTCTGCACACATACCGGGGAAAAGCATTGGCGATTGCGCCAGTATGTTTTGCGCGTATTTTGAAAAAAATCAATTAAATATGTGCTGAAATCTAGTGTGCCGTCATAACAACGCGCAGGCAGCGCAAGCAACGTGACGATTCGCGCACGGCCTCCCACTCCAGCGGATCAGTTTCCACCTCGGTGAAGCCGTGCAGGCGTTCACGCAAGGGGATGGCATGAATTGGCATGGGCGGCGTTGGATCTTCCAGGGGGGCAGGCTCATTTGTGTCCAGCATATTTATGCCCATGAGAATTTGCTCAAGTTCTTCCCTTGAAGAGGGACCCTCGGCAGAGTCGTTCAAATGGGCCGCAATGTGCGTGGCTGCGCGTTTGCCAGCGGCCAGAGCGGCAATAAGGGAGCTCGGGCCTGTCACGCAGTCCCCGCCACCAAAGATGCGGGGCAGGGTGTTGACTTCGCCCGTAATTTCATGCGCGTCGAGGGTGCGGTACTTGTTCAGAGCGCCATCCTTGCCTTTAAGAATGACTTCCAGAGCCACTTTTTGTCCAATGGCGTACACGATGGCGTCGCAGGGCAGTTCGTAGTCGGCCCCTTCAACCGCAACAGGACGTCGCCGGCCGGAATCGTCGGCAGCGCCCAATTCCATTTTCTGGCAGACAAGCCCGGTAACGCGACCGTCTCTGCTTTCGATGCGCAGGGGAGCAGCCAGAAATGTAAAGAGCGTGCCTTCTTCTTTGGCTTCTTCAATTTCCACCGGGTCCGCGGGCATTTCAGCCTCAGTGCGACGATAAACCACACGCACTTCCTTGAAGCCGTGGCGAAGGGCAGTGCGGGCGCAGTCCATTGCCACGTTGCCGCCGCCCACCACCACAAGGCGAGTTCCAGTCACGGCCTGCCTGCCTCGGGTCGCTTCATGTAGATAATGGATGCCGCTGAGGTAGCCCTGCGGGCAGCTATCTTCGCCTTCGCAGCGCATGCCCGGCGCGTGGGGCGCGCCAGCAGCGATAAATACCGCTTCAAAGCCCTCTTCATGCAGCTGGTCCAAAGAAATGTCGCGTCCAATTTCAACGCCATTGCGAATCTCGCAACCAGCGGCGGCCACCACATTTACCTCGCGCACCAGAACAGCGGGCGGCAGGCGAAAATCGGGAATACCGAACTTGGCCATGCCGCCACAGACGTCATGCCGTTCAAAAATTGTGGGCGCAGCACCCAAAAGAGAAAGATAGTACGCACAAGACAAGCCTGCTGGCCCACCGCCAATGATGGCAACCTTTTTGGCAGTTGCAGGAGGATTTTGAGGCCCAGACAGGCTATTGAGGGCGGCATTACGGTCAAACAAAAAGCGCTTGAGGTTACGGATGGCCACTGGCGCGCCTTTAAGCCCGCGCTTGCAGGCGGATTCACAGGGGCGCTCGCACACGCGGCCAATGGTGCCGGGCATGGGGCAATTGTTCATAACCAGCTCCAGACCTTTTTCAAAGCGTCTGAAACGAATTTCTTCAATATAATCAGGAATATTAACGTGTCCTGGACAGGCATTGACGCAAGGGGCGGTGATCAGGCTGGTGTAGTTGCCGCCCGCGGTCTTTCTGGCCTTGAGCAGATGCGGTGCCTGTTCCAGCACATCCAGCAGAGGCTGGGGCGACGTCTGGCCAATATCGCAGCGGGCACTGGTACGAATCATCGCAGCCAGTTCGCGCAGATAGTCCTGATCGTCCGGGCGCTCCTGCCCCTGGCAGATTTCGGCAAGCCTTACTGCAATGCGCTTGAGGCCGCTGCGGCAGGGAAAACACTGGCCACAGGATTCTCCGGCTGCAACGTCATAATATGCGCGCAACATGTCGAGGATGTCGACAGTGTCATCGTTGACCGTCAGGCCGCCCCAGCCCATAAAGGCTTTATGGGCTTCACCGACCTTACTTCCTCTCCAGGTGTCCATAGTTGGCATGGTTGTCTCCCGCGTTCTTCTGCCTGGATGTCGTATGCGCCAATGCTAGCACTTTGACGGCTCGAGGCAAAGACGGCCCAAACGGAAAGCAGTATTCCGCCGGAGCCGCCTCAAAAATTTCATTCAGTTTTGAACCGGAGGAAGCAACTATTTTGTCGTGGCTTCCTGCGCGGCTAAATCATGCCGGGACAAGCTGGGCCTGCCCCGGCATTTCAAGAATCTTTTGGTTTTCAGGTATTGAGATTTGGCATCCCAATACTTCCAGGTATCAATTCAAGCAGTTGAACGTGCTCCTAAGCCGTGCATGCATGTTCCAAACGGATGCTTGCGTGTGCAGGGTCAGAGCTGTTTTTAACCTGAACGTGTTCTAGAACGAAGGCATGATGCCTTTGCCCACCAGTTCCTTTTCAATGTAGGCCTTGACTTCGGGCGACTGAGTGGCCTTCAGCAGGGCTTTGGCCTTGGGGCTGTCCTTGTCGGCTTCGCGCACAACAAGGATGTTGGCGTAAGGAGATTCGCTGCCTTCCAGAACCAGAGCGTCACGGGCAGGGACAAGGCCAGCCTCGCCAGCGAAGTTGGTATTGATGACGGCGGCGGTCACGTCATCCAGAGTGCGAGGCAACTGGGCTGCGTCAAGTTCGTGAAACTTGAGGCCAAGGGGATTTTCAGTGATGTCGGCCACTGTCACGAGCGCGCCGGGCTTGATCTTGATGATGCCGTTGGCTTCAAGCAGGCGCAGAGCGCGGGCTTCGTTGGTGGGGTCATTGGGAACAGAAACAGCGTTGCCCTTCTTGAGGTCAGACAGTTTCTTGATTTTTTTGGAGTACACGCCCAGCGGTTCGATATGCACCTTGCCGATGGAAACAAGACCAAGGTTCTTTTCCTTGTTCATATTGTCCAGATAAGGCGCATGCTGGAAGAAGTTGGCAAAAAGCTGACCATTGGCAAGAGCCATGTTGGGCTGCACGTAGTCGGTAAATTCCTTGATGACCAGGTTGTAGCCGTCTTTGGCCAGCAGGGGCTTGGCCACAAGCATGATGTCCTTGTGGGGGAAGGGGGTGACGCCAATGACGATGTCTTCGGCGGCGAACGAAGGAACGGCCAGAGTCAAAATCGTGGCCAGGGACAGAAGCAGACGTTTCATGGTGGCTCCTTGCTTGGGTAAGACTGTGCCGGTTAAGAATCAAGTCCCGTAGAATTACTGCGGGACTTTATCGCAGTATCTTGTACAAAAAGTTGCAGATGCCCTGAATAAGCAGCACCAGCACGCACAGGATGATAACGGAATAGATCATTATATCAACCTGGAAGCGGTTGTAGCCGTACTTGACGGCCAGGTCGCCCAGGCCGCCGCCGCCAACAGTGCCAGCCATTGCCGAATATCCAAGCAGGGTAATGGCAATGACTGCGATGTTAAGCACGATGGAGGGCAGCGCTTCGGGAAAGAGAACGCGAAAAATGATCTGTGAATTGCTGGCCCCAAAGGATCGGGCCGCTTCGATAACGCCCTTGTCCACTTCAAGAAAGCAGGTTTCGATCAGCCGGGCCACAAAGGGGGCCGCAGCAATGGTAAGAGGCACAATGGCCGCAGCGCTGCCGATGGATGTGCCTACAACAAAGCGTGTGAAGGGAATGATGGCGATCAGCAGGATGATGAAGGGAAAGGATCGCACCAGATTCACTATAAAATCTACAACCCGGTAAACCGAGCGGCAAGGGCTCAGGCCAATGGGGTTGGTCACGATCATGAGTATGGCCAGGGCAAAGCCGATGAGCAGTGAAAAGAAGGTGGAAAGCATCACCATTTCGAGAGTTTCCCAGGTGGCGATGAGGATTTCCGGCATCTTGTCCTGAAGACGCTCCCACAGAGGTTCAAAGTCCTGCGCCAGTTGGGCGAGGGTGCTCAATTCATTCATTACTTGCATCCGTAGCCTGCTTCACAGGGTATTCCAATATTTCCCAATAGAGGCGCTGTTCCTTCAGGTAGCGCAACACGGCTTCGATGTTCTGGTCCTGTACGTTGACAATGAGAAAGCCGAAAACATCATCAAGATACCGCTCAAGCCTGCCGCCTACAATGGAAAAATCTATGCCGAGCGTTCTGGCCATTTGCGTGATGACACTCTGCTGCGAAATTTCACGCGGGAACATGAGCCTGATATTGGTGCCGCCGGGAATGAGGGTGTACTCATTTTCCACAATGGCCTGCATGTCTTTTGTGGGCGACAGAAAAAGATCTTCGGTTTTGCCCAAGGCCACAGTCTTGCCGCCGTCAAGCAGCAGCAGGCTGTGGCAGAGACGTTTGACCACTTCCATCTGGTGCGTAACCATGATGATAGTCAGGTCAAGCCGCTTGTTGATGTCTTCCAGCAGGTCAAGAATGGACGATGTCGTTTTGGGATCAAGGGCAGAGGTGGCTTCGTCGCAAAGCAGAATGCTGGGGTTCAGGGCCAGGGCGCGGGCAATGCCCACACGCTGCTTCTGACCGCCGCTCAGGCTTTGCACGCGCTGTCGCGCCTTGTCTGTCAGGCCCACCAGGTCAAGCAGCTCCATGACGCGCTTTTCACGGTCAGACCTGTGCCAGAGCTGTAGCGGAAAGGCCACGTTATCATAAACGTTTTTACGGGCCATCAGATTGAAATTCTGAAAGATCATGCCCATCTTGCTTTGCAGCTGGCGCAGATCGCGAGGGTCGAGTGAAGCCACTTCCACGCCCATAACCTTGACGTTGCCTTCATCGTAGGCTTCAAGGCCGTTGAGGCAACGCAGAAGTGTAGATTTTCCGGCACCGGAATGCCCGACAATACCGAAAATTTCACCCTGGCGGACATGCATGTTGATATTCTGCAAAACAACATTGCTGCCGAAACGTTTAAGAAGATGGCTTACCTGGATCATACGGCGGATACCTGAGTCTATTTGTTATAATCCACAGACCATGCGATATTTGCCGCAAAAAGTAAAGGACGTTGCCCGGTTGGTCTTATTGCTTCGCCAGTCTGCGGGCTTACTGCGCCTGACCCTGAACGGGCAGCAGACCAAAGCAGTGCACTGTAACGAGGTTTAGGATTTCGCACTTCAGCGTCTGTGATAACGGGCGGCTTTCGGCAAATTTTGCACCATGCTGCAATGGTCGGTTCAACGCGTTTGAAGACGACGATTGGGCGGCCATAGTGGCTGGCAAACAATAAAGGGCTTACCCCGTTTGGAGTAAGCCCTTGTTATGCTTTTGGCACTGTTGGCTGAACTTATGCGGCAGCCTGCTGGCAGTTGTTACACGTCAAACAGCATTTCCAGATCTTCGCGGGTAAGGGACTTCCACGTGTCCTGGCCGGGAATAATGGCCTCGGCCACGCCGCGCTTGGCTTCCTGAAGCTTGAGTATCTTTTCTTCCACTGTGTTCTGGCAGATAAGCTTGTAGGAAAACACCTGTCTTGTCTGGCCGATTCGGTGGGTACGGTCAGTGGCCTGACTTTCGACAGCGGGGTTCCACCACGGGTCGTAGTGGATAACGTAGTCTGCCGAAGTAAGGTTAAGGCCCGTGCCACCCGCTTTGAGCGAGATAAGGAAAATGGGAATCTCAGGGGTGTTGTTAAAGCGGTCCACCTGATCAAAGCGGTCCTTGCTGGCCCCGTCAAGGTAGCAGAAGGGCACCTGCGAGAATTCAAGCCACTGCTTGATGATTTGCAACATCTGAACAAACTGCGAGAAGACAAGCACTTTGTGCCCGCCTTCCACAATTTCCATAATCATATCCTTGAAGGCGTCGAACTTGCCGGAAGGCAGGTTGTTGGAAAAACCGGGCATATCCAGCTTGAGCAAACGCGGGTGGCAGCAGATCTGACGAAGCTTGAGCAGGGCGTCCAGAATGGACATCTGGCTCTTGGCCAACCCCTTTTGGTCCACGTCTGCAAGCACCTGGGCACGCAGTTTGCGCGCCAGAGCAGCGTAAAGCTCTGCCTGGGCGTCTTCAAGCGCGCAGCAGGTGACGCTTTCCACCTTGGGCGGCAGGTCTTTGGCAACTTCGGCCTTGGTACGGCGTAAAATGAACGGGCGTACGCGGGTACGCAGGTAATCAAGAGTCTCGGCGTCGCCGTCCTTGATGGGTTTGACAATGCCACGCTGGAATGCGTGTTGCGAACCCAGAAAGCCGGGCATGAGAAACTCAAACAGTGACCAGAGTTCGAAAAGATTGTTTTCGATAGGCGTGCCCGACAGGCACAAACGCATGCGGGCGTTGATGCGCCGCACGGCTCTGGCTGTGATGGTATTGGGATTTTTGATGTTCTGGGCTTCGTCCAGAATAACGGTGTTGAATTCGTACTTCTCCATCTCTTCCAGGTCGCGCCGCAGCAGCGCATACGTGGTGATGATGAGGTCCGAGGCGGAGATATGCTTGAACATGCCTTCGCGGCGCGTGCCATAAATAGTCAGCCGTTTGAGGCTGGGCACGAACTTTTCAGCTTCGCGTTCCCAGTTGGGCAGCACTGAGGTGGGCACCACGATAAGGTTGGGGCCGCCCTGGCTGTGCTGGACCATGTGCTGAATAAAGGCAAGAGTCTGAACGGTTTTACCCAGACCCATTTCGTCAGCCAGAATGCCGCCGAAACCGTATTCAGACAAGAAGTTGAGGTAAGAGAGCCCCTGCACCTGATAGGCGCGCAGGTCGGCATTGAGGCCCTTGGGAGGCTCAATGGGACGCACTTCACGGAAGGAACGTATTTTTTCACGCAGGTTGTTCCAGAAAGAGTCAGTGGCAGCGCCTGGCAGGTCTTCAAGCAAGCTGTCCAGCACCGGGGCTTCAAACTGCTTGAACTTGTGCTGCGGCGGCTTGGAGGGGTCGAGACCCAGAGCGGTCAGCTTGTGCGAAAGCTTTTCAAGCCAGGCTTCGGGCAGACTCGTGTAAGAGCCGTCCTTCAACTGCACGTAGCGCTTGCCGCGTGTCCACGCCTTCCATATCTTTTCAAGAGGCAGTGACTGGCCTTCGTAATCAACCGTGATGTCCAGCGAGAACCACTTTTCTTTTTCATTACTGACAACTTCGGCAGTAATATTGGATGTGGCCGTGCGCACCTTGTAGCGCGAAAGGGCTTTTTCGCCGTAAACGCGGTAGTTTTCAACCAGCTTGGGGTAGTAGTCCAGCAGAAAGGCAATGGCTTCTTCCGGTTCAAGAAACCATAGCTTGCTTGAACGGGCCTGAAAGTCCATGCCAGCCAGTTCTGTCATCAGCAGGGCTTCTTCGTCTTGATGGCGGCGCACCAGGAAGGTTTGTCCTTCATAGGCATAGCTGCCGGTCTGAAAGTCCGGGTTGGGCCCATTGAGCGTGAACTCGCCGTGGCGTGTTTCATAGATGTTGTCGATCTCAAGGGTAAGCAGGCTGCCTTCCTCATCAAGAAAGAGCTTGGGATTATAGGTGGCTGGCTGAAATACCGGTTCCATCTGCTTGAGGAACTGCTGCGGTTCGTAAAGCTCCGAAGCGGGCAGGCGCGTCCACACCCGGTCGAGAAATTCGGATATTTCTTCGTGAGGAACCACAGGGCGTTCATAAATGAGGTTGCGCACAAGGGAAGGGTAAAGCCCAGTCTGCACCGGATAGAAATTGTGCTGGTAACAAACCCAAAGTGGCATCTGCCCGTGAAAGGTAATAGGCGCGTCTTCGGGGGCGGAACTTTCGTTCTGCGAGTTGCGGCTTTCAGCAGCAGCACGGCTGGCTGCACCAGCTCGAATGGGCAGGGGAGGGCGTCCTTCACGCTTGAGCAGCACCTCAAAACTAAAGCCTGAATCGTCAAGGATGGGCTTGAGCTTGAGGGCAAAAGGCGTGCTTTCGATGCGGCAGGGTTTGTCTGTATCTTTCCAGAGCAAATAATATTCTTTACGCACCGACCAGAAAAACCACGAAGTCAGACCCTGGGGGATTTCAACCCTGTGGCCGTAATAATCGAGATGCTGACCAATCTGCCGGGCAACGTGGGGCAGCTGCGGCGAGAATTCGCACCAGTCGGGATTATTGATGATCTGTTCCAGCGTTACTTCGTTGTGTACGCTGGACAGTCCGGATTTATTCTGACGCCCGCGAAAGAAGGATACCAGGAGGCGCCCCTGTTCCGGCTCAAACCGAAAAATGAGGTAGTGGCGGCCTGGTTCGGGCTCCATATCCGTTGAGAAAAAATTGCGGAAGCTCTGTTTCCAGTCCGTGCTTGGCGGCGGGCTTTCTTCGGCGTCGCCTTGCTCTTTGCGCAGCTCTTCCACAAGGCGCAAAGCAAGGGCCGCCACATGACGGCAGATACCTGTGAACGCATCTGAGCAGTTGCACTGGTGTCGCGTGCTGCGGTCGGTGATGGTCAAACTCAGGCTGGGCGTATAGACCTGCAGGTCGTCACCCTGAATGACGCCTTGCACGTCCCAGGTCTCGCCTTCCTGAATATTTATTTTTTGCACCTCACCTTCGGACAGTATATAGTACGCTGCGTCGCGTATGTATTCCGGCACGCTATCGTGCAAAAAGGCTTGGCACATTTCGCGTACGACGCTTTGTTCTGATCGGCTCATGCGTTCCCCAAAATTCCCTGTCAGACTTGTTTAATTTTTTCAATGACAGGGCGCTGTTATGATGTTTGCGATAAATAGCACAGGTAGGGGGGCGAAAGCAATATGAAGCTTCACAATATGGAAAAAATAAATTTTGAGTGAGCAAACAGTATGTTGAGTGTAATTGTCAGGGCTGGAATCACGCTCTTACTGACTGTTTTTATGGGAACTTTTGGTGCTTCAATTCTTTTTGCAAATGAAGGGAATCCAAAAGAAAAAATTTTGGACAACCCCGTTGACGGTGGACGCATTCTTTTTGGCAGCATTGGGGAAGCATCAAATCTGATTCCCTACCTCACTGCTGATTCGGCTTCGCATGAAGTGGCCGACCTCATCTATGTGTCGCCACTGCGTTACGACAAGGACCTCCAGGTCGAGCCCTGGGCCGCCGAAAGCTGGAGCATGGAAAACGAGGGGCGGCTCATGCGTTTTACCCTGCGCAAAGGCATCCTTTGGGAAGACGGCGTCGAACTTACTGCCGAAGACGTGGCCTTTACCTGCAAGGTAGTGGCTGATCCGGCCACGGGCAGCCCTTATGCTGAGGACTTCTCACGCATCAAGAATTTCCGCGTTATCGATCGCTACACCTTTGAAGTAGAGTATGAACATTTTTTTGCACGTTCTGTGTCCACATGGATGCAGCCTATACTGCCCCGGCATTTACTGGAAGGACAGAACATCCGTAGTACACCGCTTTCGCGAAAACCTGTAGGTGCTGGTCCTTACCGCCTCAAATCCTGGGAACCGGGCAGTCGTATAATACTTGAAGCTTCCGCCAGCTATTTTAATGGCAAACCCCATATCGCCGAGGTCGTATACCGCATCATTCCCGACAATGCTACTATGTTTATGGAGACCCGCGCTGGAAGGGTTGACGTTATGGGCCTTTCGCCATTGCAATACCTGCGGCAAACTTCCGGCCCTGTATGGGAGCGTGATTTCAACAAGTTTCGCTACCTGGATTCATCCTATGTTTTTCTTGGCTTCAATCTGCAACACCCATTTTTCAAAGACGTACGCGTGCGCCGGGCCATTTCGCAGGCCATTGACCGTGAGAGCATTATTCAGGGCGTATTGATGGGGCAGGGAATACCGGCTTTCGGTCCGTTCAAGCCGGGCGTATGGGCCTATCACCCAACATTGAAACCCATGCCGCAAAACGTTGCTGCTGCCCGCGCCCTGCTGGCCGAGGCAGGCTTTACCGACAGTGACGGTGATGGCCTGCTGGACAAGGACGGCAAGCCGTTTTCCTTTACCATACTGACCAATCAGGGCAATGAGCAGCGCATTCTCACCGCCACCGTCATGCAGTCGCAACTCAGGGCAGTTGGCATAGACGTGCGTATCCGCACGGTTGAATGGGCTGCCTTTATTCGCGAGTTTGTCAATAAAGGGCGCTTTGACGCCATAATTCTCGGTTGGACCACCCCCCAGGACCCGGATATTTATCAGGTCTGGCATTCCTCACAGGCTTTTGAGGGAGGCCTTAACTTTACCTACTACAAAAATGCCGAAGTGGATAGGCTGCTGGAAGAGGCGCGTTCAACGCCTGACCAGAAAACACGTGCGCAGTTGTACTACCGCATGCAGGAAATACTGGATGCGGAGCAGCCCTATTGCTTTCTTTTCGTTCCCTACGCCTTGCCCATTGTACAAAAGCGTTTTCAAGGGGTTAAGCCGACGCTTGCAGGCATAATGTACAATTTTGAAAAATGGTGGGTGCCCAAAGAATTGCAAGAATACAGCCTTACGCCAGAGTAGTCCCTGTTTGTGCCAAAACGATGACAGGTCAATTGTATTTGCAGCCCGGCAAGGCGAAGCCTTGCCGGGCTTTTAGCGGGCTTTACTGAAAATACAGGGGTTTTCACACAAGCTGTAACGTTGACAAGGCCGCGTAAGTGAGAACATAGTCAAAAACATAACAAAGATTTTACGCCCCGGATGGGACTTACGCATGATTCGTATACAGGAAATTCTCGACAAAGTTGCGGCGCATAACCCTGCCGCTGATCTGGAGCTTATCCAGAAAGCCTATGTGTTTGCTGCTACTGCTCATGTAGGGCAGACGCGCCTTTCCGGTGAACCTTATTTGTCTCACCCTTTGGCCGTGGCTGACACCCTGGCTGAAATGGGCTTTGACGAGGCTACAGTGGCTGCCGGACTGCTGCACGACACGGTGGAAGACACCAAGGCCACCATTGAAGAACTGGACGAGAATTTTGGCGAAGACGTTGCCGACATTGTCGACGGCGTGACAAAGATCAGCATGATTCCGTTTGAAAACAAGGAAGAAGCGCAGGCTGAAAACATACGCAAGATGATTCTGGCCATGAGTCATGACATGCGTGTGCTTATGGTCAAACTGGCTGACCGTCTGCACAATATGCGCACCCTTGATTTTCAAAAAGCTCACAAGCAAAAGCGGATCGCCCAGGAAACAATGGATATTTACGCGCCTTTGGCCAACCGCCTTGGCTTGTATATCCTCAAGCGTGACCTGGAAGATCTGAGCTTCAAGTATATGCGCCCCGACATTTTTAATCAGATAGACCACTGGCTCGATAAACATCAGGTGGTGGAAAAGCAGATTATCGCCAAGGTCGTTGATCTCATCAAGGACCTGCTGGCCTCCAACGGTATTGAGGGGCAGGTTTACGGACGCATCAAGCATAAGCACAGCATCTATAAAAAGATGCAATCCCAGTCCCTGTCCCTGGACGAAATGCACGATATCATGGCTTTTCGCGTGCTGGTTAAGGATATCAAGGATTGTTATGCCGCGCTTGGTCTAGTCCATTCGCAGTGGCGGCCAGTGCACGGGCGGTTCAAAGATTATATTTCAATGCCCAAAACCAACGGCTATCAAAGTCTGCACACCACAGTCATCGGGCCAGAGGGCGAGCGCATTGAAATCCAGATACGCACTGAAGACATGCACCGTCAGGCCGAACACGGCGTGGCCGCTCACTGGCTGTATAAGGAAAAAGGGCGCGTCAACAGCAAAGATCTGGAACAGTTCGGCTGGCTGCGTGAAATTTTTGAAAGGCAGAGTGAAGAGACCGATTCACGTGAGTTCATGCATTCTCTCAAGATGGATCTCTTCAAGGACGAGGTCTACGTTTACACACCTGCAGGTGATGTGAAGGAGCTGCCCGAAGGGGCCACGCCTCTGGATTTTGCCTTTATCATCCACACCAAGGTCGGCCAGCACTGCTCCGGGGCGAAGGTTAATGGCCGTCTCATGCCTCTGAGTACAGAGCTGAAAAACGGCGATATTGTTGAAATCGTCACAGATCCCAGCCGTAATCCCAACCGGGACTGGCTCAAGATAGTCAAAACCGCCAGAGCGCGCAGCCGCATTCAACATTACCTTCGTACTGAAGAACGCTCCCACGCTGTAAGCCTCGGGCGCGACATGCTGGAAAAAGAAGGCCGCAAGGTCAGTCTTAATGTAAATAGGGCCATCAAAGATGGGCATATGGCCCTTGTGGCCCAGGAGATGAATTTTGAAGGCGTGGATGATCTGATAGCCTCAGTAGGCTACGCCCACACCACGCCGCGCAAGGTGCTTAACAAGCTGCATGCTGTTTTGCACCCTGACGAAGTCACGGCTGCGCCAGCCACGCCCACTGTCAAGGAAAGTAAGGATGCCGCCACACGCAAGACTGAAGGCGTGGGCATTTCAGGCGTGGACGGCGTGCTTATGCGCTTTGCCAAGTGCTGCAATCCCGTGCCCGGAGACCCCATCATTGGCTATATCAGCAGGGGGCTTGGCATCAGCGTGCATCGCGCAGACTGCCCCAACGTGGCCAATATGGAGCCGGAAAGGCTCATATCCGTCCATTGGGATGGCGCAGAAGAAAAACCCTATGAAGCTGGCATCTTTATTATTGCCAAGAACGAACACGGGGTGTTGGCTCTCGTAGCGCAAGTGCTGGCCAAGAACAATGTAAACATCACCGGGCTGAATATGGACAATCTGGTGGATGGCCGCGCCAAGCTGCGATTTACCGTTGAGGTGCGCGACGCCACCCAGTTGTATCAGCTCATTGAGGCCATACGCGGCTTGCCGCCGATTCTTGAAGTAGTGCGCGATACAGAAGACGCACAATAAACATTTTCTTATCTAGCCATTTTTTCACGGCCTGTGGCGTAATTGCCTCAGGCCGTGCTGAATATGTGGCTCTTTGTCCATTTAGTGTTGTCTATATGTTGTTGTAAATAGCCCCCCCCGCCTAGCGAAGAGTTTTCTAGTTACAATAAATGGCCCGAAACACTACTGCGTTTCGGGCCATAAAAATTGGCAGTTATCAATGGTTGCTGTGTTATCTCACTGTTTTCGTTCTTATCTGTGTGGATAGAATTTCTCGTGGAAGTCCAAAATTTCTGCCTGGATGTTGTTATCCAGTTCATTCAAATGCTTCTCAGGGCGGCCAAGATAAAAACCCTGCACGTAGTCAAAACCCATACGTATCACGCTAGCCAGTTCATCTGAGGTTTCCACGCCTTCGGCAAGACTCAGAATTCCCTTGGCCCGGCAATAGTTCAGCAGCCCAGAAAGAAGTTCTTTCTGGGATGCGGAAGTGTTGTGGATGGATTTGATGAAAAATCTGTCGATTTTAAGAATGTCAGGCGAAAGGTTGATCAAGCGCAGGATATTTGAGTGGCCGCAGCCAAAATCGTCCAGAGCCACCTGGGTAGACATCTCTGTGCGAAAATCTTTGACCTGTTGTGCCAGGGAATTTTCTACAGTTGCTGTCTCCAAAATTTCGAACACCATATTTTTACATATGGCCTCGCACTGCGGGTGAATACCGCGCAGTTCTGCCAAATTTAAAAACCGGGTCGAAATAGTGTTGAAAAAGATTTTTCTGTCAGCAAGCAAGTGCTTGTGGCTGTGAACCCATTCAAAGATGATTTCAAACGTCACCTTTTCAAGCTGGAGAAGTTTGGACTGATTTTCAGCAAGAGCCAGAACATCCAGTGGATTGGAAAAATCCGGAATGGTAGGGCGCATCAGCGCTTCATAGCCAATTATACGGGCATCGTGCAGACTGACTATGGGCTGAAAGGCAAAGCGCAGAAGTTTGCCGTCGAGCAGCTCATTCAGTTTTTCCTGCCTGCCGAAAACATTGGCTTTTGTGCGGTATATTTCGGGGCAGAATCGCATCAGGGTGCCCCGGTTGCGGCTCTTGACCTCAAGCTGTGCGTGATAGGCGCAGTTCATGAGAGTATCGCCTTCAAGTGCGTCATGCGGGTAAACTGCGGCACCGCTTGATGCCCGAATCCACACTTCTTCATTTCGCAGCATGACCCGGGTATTAAGAAGGGTTTTCAGGCACCCTTGCGCAAAGCCGAAGGCGTCGGATTCATTATTGAAACCATGCGCATACACAGCGAATTCGTTGCCTGCCGGGCGAGCAAGAAAACTTGTGCCATAGGTGCAGGCCGCAAGCACTTCCGCAACCCTGCTCAGGTAAAGGTCGCCATTATCGTACCCGTAGGCGTCATTGATATATTTGATGTTGTCCAGTTCGCAGCAGAACAGCACCCCGACCCTGTCAGGCTGCTCTTGAAGAATACCCCGAACCGAGCGCACAAAGGCCTTGCGGTTGAGAAGGCCTGTTTCGGAATCATGACTTTTGTCGTACTCGGCCTGATTTTTTAATGTCGCAGCCTGGTTCATGACAAAATCAAGGCCGTCGGAAAGCTCACCCATATAGTCTGCAGGCAACGCGGGATATCCGGCTGAAACCATGAGCATTTGGCGCGAAAGGCGTCTGAGGTTCATATGCAGCGTATTGAGTTCCGCTGCAAACGAATTTGAAGAAGCAGGCGGGGTAACGGAAAGATTTCCTTTTGCAAGTTCCGCTGCGTAATTTTTTGTTTCAGCAAGCGCCTTTGTTATTTGGCAAAGTTTTTCAGCCTGCGGTGAAGAACTGGACTGGCAAAACGCCTCCAGAGCCTCTTCGTACTGACCATGCAGCAGTTTGTCCAGCCCACGATCTATCTGCATCCTTGTCCTCAGGAACTATGCTTGCGGATTATGCGGACATTCAATCTATTCAACAAGAGTCGTGAAGGCTTCATTGTCTGTAGCAGCCAGGCATTGCGCTATTGTTGTGCCGATAGCGGCAAGATCACAGCGTTCCGGCAGAAAGGCAATTGCCTCTTCACACAGATTTCCTTCTGCGTCAGGTTCGTTGCGGGCAATAATATTGGCTGCGGCAAGAAGCCGCGCTTCCGTTTTGCAGGTTGGAGCCAATTCAGGGGAATGGTGCCAATTAATGGGCTCTGTCAGAATAAGGGGGAGTTTCCACTGGTATAAAATGACCGCCCCAATAAGCGCATGATCCATGCTCCAATAGGCATTTTCAACTTCAAAATATTGCTGGCTGGATTCGTTGCGCATGTTTTCCATCGTTTCCCACAGATCCGGGCGGGTAGATGCGAAAAAAACTTTACCAATATCGTGAAGAAGTCCTGCGATATAGGCTTCATCCGGGTCCATAATCAGACGATTTTTTTCATCGGCAGCCTGGCCCCATGCTCCATTCTGGCCGCCCAGTTCTGCGGCAAGAATTTTGGCAATGGTTGCAGTTTTTAATTCATGCACCCACAATTCTCTGACATTAAAGCCCTTTGGCAGGTTTGCCCCCTTGATGACAGCAGCCATTCCCACCATAACCACAAGGGTTCTTATGGTTTTTAATCCCAGGATGTTTATGGCTCTATGAAGAGTGGATACTTTGAATTCTTGACCGTATGCAGCGGAATTGGCAGTAGCCAGCACGCGAGTTGTCAGTTTTTGGCTCCGCTCAATAAGCGTTACCAGCCCCTTGGCAGGAGTAGCCGAACTGCTTTTTGTTGCGGCAAAAAGCATAGGAAGAAGATCCGGCTCAAAAGGAAGTGCCGGAGGCTTTTGCTGAAGTTCCTGCAGGCAGGCGCGGGCGTCTTCTTGAGGGTGCATGCGTATAAATCCCGGTTTAGATTTCCGTAGTGCAGCGAAAAGGGCGGCAGTAGGGCTTCACCTGATAGCCGATGCCGGACGATACGCTGGGAATCTCTTTGCTTACCCATCGTCTCCATTCAGAACTGACACCAGATATTCTGCCAGCGACTGCATGGTCTGATAGGGATTGTCTTCGTGCTCAAAAGCCGAGTCCATAGCCACGGCAACACTTTTTCCCATTTTTTTCGTAAGAAGATCATCAATATTATCTAAAAATAACATTGTATCAAGTGAATCCAGTATGCCGTCAGTACCCATTAGCGATAAGGATGGGCTATATCTGTGGGAGACGTCTCCGCCTTCCTGAGTCATGCGCAGAGCCTCAGCGAGTATTTTGTGTATTTCTTCCTGGCTGATCATAATACCCTGTCCTTTAGTTTTTTCTAGAAGTTGCTAGCGTGGTAATAAAAAAGCTCTATTTGTTGTCGTGCATTTCCTTGCCGGAAAGCGATTTTTTACAAATGAGCAGGTATTCGTCTGGGGTGTCATGCCCCGGCATATACATCGGCCGAAATGTTTCGCCGCCGGGAATTTCTTCCCTGTACAGGGCGGTGCGGCTGATTTCCCTGAAGCCTTGAGCCGCTGCGAGAAGACGAACTTTTTTGTTGCTTGCCACCACATGATTGAAAATATTTTTTATTTCAAGCGATTTTTCTGCCCATTCAAAGATGGTTTCACAAGATGCCGCAGCAAGCCCTTTGGGGGCATGGTCTTCAAGATAAAGCCCGTCAATGCAACATTCATGTTTTTGAAACGCAAAATCGTTCAGCGCCACTTGCCCATACAGATATCCGTCGCTGAAAATGAAAAACAAAAGATAATCCCGCAGGGCACTGACATAGTTGTTTAAAATTTGTTGCATGGTTTGTTCAGTTATTTCAGTGCGTGTGAGAAAAGCTGCGGCGCTAGCTTCTCGCCAGCGGGCGAGTGTTTCAACCACTTTTGCGTCTTGCGTATCGGCAGAAGTTACCATCCTGAGTTCGCAGGAATGCCCTTCATGCTCAAAAGGAATAATAAAGCCCTCTTTTTTGATTCTGGTAAAAAACTCCAATGTGTCTGATTTGTATTTAAGCCAGCCAGTCAGAGGAACTTTCGCTTTGTCGCGTCCTGGTTCCTTCACGAACTGCTGTATGGCTCTACAAATGTAATCCACTTCCTCTTCTGTTCTATTATGGCCGCTTGGCAGGCAAATAGCTTTGGTTGAGGCGGCATAGGCTACTGGCGTTTCAGCCTGTTTGAACATGGGCATTGAGGAAATGGGAAAATACACAGGTTCAGCTATGATATTGCTTGCGCGCAACTGGGAGATCATCTTGGTGCGCTGGATATTGGGCTCGTCGATGAAAAGAAGGTTGGTTAAAAAACTGGGTTGGCTATGCTGGGCCTCGGTGTTCAGACGAATGCCAGGCGTTCCTGAAAGGCGCTCGCGGTACCACGAATGGATTTGTTTCTTTTTTGTAATAAGCTCATCAAGGCGACTGGTCTGGGCAAAGCCCAGAGCTGCTTGCAGTGAAGAAATTGAGTAGTTGAAGCCCACAAAATCATAGGAAAAAGGATTGTCAGACGTGCGGCCCCCAGCGGCCAATCTTGCGGCGCGATCAAAGAGCTGGTCGTCTGACGTAAGCAATATGCCGCCTTCACCGCTGACAACAGATTTGTTGCCTTTGAAACTGAATGTGGAAAAATGCCCGAGCGAACCAGCCGGGCGCCCATTGATGCTGCTTCCGATGCCTTGTGCGGCGTCTTCAAGAACGAAGAGGCCTTTTTTGTTTGCTAGGTCCAGCAGAGGCTCCATGCTGCACGGCTGCCCATAAAGATGCACAGCTATCAACCCCTTTGTTCTGGGGGTTATTTTGCAGGCAGCATCTTCAGGTGAAAGGCACAAGGTATCAGGCTCAACATCACAAAAAATCGGGGTTGCGCCGCAATATACCACGCATGCAGCCACTGAAAAATCTGCCAGGTCAGGCACAAGCACTTCATCGCCTTGCTTTATACCAAGAGCGTTGAGGGCAACATGCATGGCTCCGGTGCAGCTTGAGAGTGCCAATGCGTATTTATGCCCGGTGATTTGGGCCATGAGCTGTCTGAATGCGTTGATGTAACTGCTGGCCCGCATGTTCCAGCCAGTTGCGCAGGCAGAGGTTACGTGTTCGATTTCATGATGGGTTATGGAAGGACCATTCGGAATAATGGGGTCAATTATCATGGCGCGTCCTCATTGGTTTTGGGACCAGAAAACTTGCTGTGCCAGTATTCGATGCGCTTCGCCCTGGATTCCGTTTCTTCTTTTATGTAATCGCATACAGGCAAAACAATTGTTTTATCAAGCGAAAGTATGGCCGAAGCCCACGAAAGGCCGGCCCCGAAGGAGCAGAGCATGCTGTTTTTATGCCCTGTGGCTGAAAATTCGGAATTTTCTTTGGCATAATGAGCGCAGATAAGAACAGGGATGGACGACACACCCATATTGCCATAGAGGCGCAAAGATTCATCAGGCACACGGTCTTTGTTGATTCCAACTCTTTTGGCAATGGAGTCCACAATGATCTTGTTTGCCTGATGCAGAAAAAGCCTGTTTATACTTTCCGCCTCAAGACCATCAAAAACGAGATGCTCTTTTATGTGCGGAGGGACGACGGCGGTGCTGAAAGTATAGATCCCCATTGGGTCCATCCAGATGGAGCAATACCTGCCAAGGGTCCAGGGATTGCCCTTGCCGTCGGATATGGTCTGATTGAACGGACTGTCCGCTTCTTCGGAATCCACATATGGAATACGGCTTCCGCCGCCGGGAATGATCAGGGCTTCATGCTTGCTGCCATCTGTGCCGAAAGAAAAACTCATGATTGAGGGCTCTTCGTTGTGTTCAATCAAGGCCGCAGTTCCCGCATCGCCAAAAATCGGGCCCACCACCCTGTTGGCGGCTGGTTGAAAACGCCCCGGGGTGTCGCCTGCCAGAAGGAGCACTTTTTTGCATGCTCCAGATTCAACAAGGCTTGCGGCCATCCACAGGGCGTTTACAAAGCCAGCGCATCCGGCGTTCATGTCCATAGCCACACAGGTTCGGGGCAGGCCCAGTTTGTATTGCAGAATGGCTGCGCTTGCGGGCAGCAGATAGTCCGCACTGTGGCTTACAAAGAGGATGGCGCCAATATCATTGGCATTTGTATTGGTGTGTTGCAAAAGGGTTTTTGCCGCTTGAGCACACATGTCTGATGCTGTAACGTTATCGCCGGCCCTGCGTCGCGTGTGCAGACCGCTCACAGCCGAAAACCGCTGTGCCTGAGCGGGGTCTTCAGAAAAATACTCAAGCTCGTCTTCTATAGATATTTTATGCTCGGCTACTACTGAGCTAATGGCGGCAAGTGTCGCATGCTTGAAGCGTGTATTGGCCATCTTTCTTTCCTTTACAAGCTGAAAATACAGTCAGAAATGGCCCCTGATTTGCCATTTGAAGGAATGTGCTTTTTATTTTACTTTCTGGAAGATCCTGTCTTACGACTCTGCCGATGAATAATTGTGCTCATTGGCTCACGTATAAACAATCATATTTTTGTATAGCCATATTTTTTTCCACAAGTGAAGAATATCGGCCTGCTGATTGTGCTTTTCACTCAGAAAGTATGATTTTATACGATTAAATAGAGAGTTATTGCAAATGATGAAGGAAGACGTTTTTGGTTTTATCCGTACTGCCATTTTGCGCATTTTGACGGAAGAAAACAGCGCTGCTCCGGTGATTGAAGAAAAAACTCCCCTTATGGGCAAGGGCGGAATCCTTTCGTCATTGATGCTGGTGGAGTTGATGCTGGTCCTGGAAGAATATTGCACAGACAATAACAGGCGTTTCGTATGGGTTCATGACAGCATTATGTCAGAAAAAAATAGCCCTTACCACACTGTGGGTACCTTGGTAGAATATATTTGTTCTCTGTCAGCTCTTGGGCAAGAGGAGTAGCATGGCTGATCGGCATGTTGTTATAACTGGCATCAGTGGCGGCCTGGGCAGGCATCTGGCTATGCGCGCCATGCAGAAAGGGTATGGCGTGACAGGCCTTTGCCGTACGCCCCCTGCTGATATTCCGTGCGAGGTGCTCTCCTGCGATGTTACCATTGCAGAGCAGGTGGCCGATTGTTTTGCCAGGTTGCGGCACGTCCCCTTGTGGGGCGTCATCAACGCCGCCGGCGTTGCATCAATGAACCTTACTGTGACAACGCCACCTGAGACCATGCGCCGCATTGTAGAAGTTAATCTGCTCGGAACCATGTACTGTTCTGCTCAGGCCGGGCGCATGCTGGCACGCCGCAAAGCGGGCAGGATAATAAATTTTTCGTCCATTGCTGTAGCCCTCGGGCTTGAGGGCGAGAGTGCCTATGTGGCCGCCAAGGCTGGCGTGGAAGGATTCACACGGGCTTTTTCCCGCGAAATGTCTTCCTGGGGAGTAACGGTCAACGCTGTGGCCCCTGGCCCCATTCCAACACAACTCACTGCGGGGGTACCACAGCACAAACTTGATGCACTGGTGGAAAGACAGGTTGTTCGCCGCCAGGGTACCCTTGAAGACGTCTGGCAAACCGTTCATTGGCTGCTGGACGATGCGAGCAGCATGATTTCCGGACAATGTCTTCATGTGGGGGGCGTGTGAGTCTTTATAATGACCTTTGTCAGCGCAGTGCAGATCCCGAGCGCCCCTTTTTGCTCGGGCAGGGGGTGAGTCTCAGCCTCGCTGACATCGTACAAGCCCCTGACCTGTGTGCGGGCATCGCGCCAGGCGACGTAGTGGCGCTCGTGGGAGATTTTGATGCGCCCGGCATACGCACCTTGCTGGCGCTTATGGATAGAAAGGCCATCGTCATGCCGTTGACATCGGCGAACCACGCCCAGCACGAATACTGTTTCGCAGCAGGGTATGCCGATGTTGTTATTGCTGATGGCAAAGTTGTTCGAAGACAGAAAACACAGAGCAAACAGCCACTGCTTGATCAGTTGCGTTCTCAGGGCCACGCCGGGCTGATTCTTTTTTCATCAGGAAGCACCGGCAGCCCCAAGGCTATTTTGCACGATTTTGAAAAATTCCTTGCACGCTATGTCACTCCGCGCCCAGCTTGGACAACATTGGGTTTTTTGTTGTTCGACCATATCGGCGGTCTGAACACCCTGTTCCATACTCTGTTTAACAATGGCCGTGTGGTGCGCCCGACAGCCCGCACCCCGACCGCCGTATTTGATGACATTCGAGCCTATGGCGTGCAACTGCTGCCCACAACACCGACTTTTTTGCGAATGCTGGCCCACAGTGGCCTTCTTGACGATAAAGCTTTGCCGTCTTTGCGTCTTATCACCTATGGAACCGAACAAATGGACCAGAATACCCTGTCGACCATTGCTGAACTTCTGCCACAGGTGGATATTCGACAGACTTACGGCATGTCTGAGTTGGGTATTCTACGGGTGCGCACGCGAAAGCGCGATGAACTCTGGATACAGATCGGCGGTGAAGGCGTTGAAAGCCGCATTCAAGATGGCGAACTGCACATCAGAGCCGAGAACAGGATGCTGGGTTACTTGAATGCACCTTCGCCCTTTGACGCGGAAGGTTGGTTCAACACCAGAGATATGGTGGAAATTGACGGGCCGTGGCTACGTTTTGTGGGCCGGGCAGACAGCGTAATCAATGTGGGTGGCCTTAAGGTGCTGCCCGCTGAAGTTGAAAATGCCGCACTTTCTTTTTCTGGCGTGAGTTTGGCGAAAGCTGAAGGCTTGCCTAATCCTCTGACCGGCATGCATGTTGAACTATTGTGCCAGGCTGAAGAGGGCGTGGAAATAGCTATTGAGGCTTTACGAAAGCATTTGAAGGGCATATTGCCGCCGCACGCGCGCCCTCTGCGGATTAAAATTGGAAACGTGCCCCTTGGGCATAGGTTCAAACGATTGTAGGCAAATAAAAAGCCAAATAAATTTTTATTCATTTTTTTATAAAATAATTCATTTATAATAATTATTATCGCTATGATATTGTTGCAATGTTTATATGCAATATCTGTTTATATATTTTTTATTATTATTTCTGGTGGTTAAAATTGTGCTGCGCGTAGTTTTATTTGATATTTAGTTATTGACAGACGCTATTTCAGTATTTAGCTTCTGTTTAACCAGGTAGTATGCACATGATTACCTGAGTATGAAGAGTGAATTTTTATGTGTTCACCTTCCTCTAGTTTGATCAGTCAGCTGTTTATTTAAAATAACAGCCGATTGGGGAGTATTCTTACCTCCCCGGATACTCGGTGATCATTTCCGGGTTTCCCCTATAATATCCCCTTTTTTCTGTGTAACCAGGCACTGCTTTTTCAGGCGTATAGTCTGAAAGGGTTGCCGTATGTTACCTGACTCAAGCAACATGACCAAGATCAGGGGGCACCATGAGCAATATTTTTCTTACACGCCCTGCTGTCGGGCAGCAGAGCGTGATCCATTCAACAGAACAAGCCACGTTTATTGCAGATTTTTCCGCAAATCAGATAACTCTGGAAAAGGATGATAATAGCCTTGTTTTCCGGTTTGAAGACGGAGGCAGTATCAAGCTGGCGGATTTTTATACTGAATATACAAAGGATAATACGCCCGACTTTGAAGTGGACGGGCAACGCATCAGCGGTGCAGATTTCTTCAGCGCTTTTGGGCCTGATCTCGCGCCTGCCGCAGGCCCCTCTGCCGCAGAGCGCGCCGCCCGGTACAATGAATTTTCCGGGAGCGAACTTGCCAGCGGGGTAGAGCACCTTGACGGTATGGCCTATGCCCCCGGAGCTGAAAACACCTTCAGTGATCCCGGCACACAAAATTCACTGCTTGCCACTGTGGCGGGGCAGTCCATTAGCACAATCGGCTCAGGGGGAGGAACCACTGACGGTGGCGGCGGCGGAACGCTGCCTCCAACGCAGTACACTCTCACGTATTCGAATGTGGCGCTTCTTGGTGCTGACGGGCAGGATAATCCCGAAGTTCATCTTGAACTGGGGCGTCTTGCCAGCGGCGATGTGGCAGGCAATATGCTCGCCATCACCAATTTTGACGGTAGCGTAAGCTACACTGGAGCTGCCAACGCTGACGGCACCTGGACATTCAATCTTGACGGATATCAGGCAGTGTATGATCCGGTAAAGGGCGAACTTGTTTTTACCCTTGCGAACTCGGCTGGCGGCGCGGCAGCTTCAGAAAACTACACCTTGGTATTCACTGACAGCAATGGTCAGCAGACCAGCCACGGAGTGCGGGTTGCCTCTACCTCCGACCACAATGATATGACTTCCATTGTCTGGAAGGCTCCCGAAGACGCTACCATGCTGGTGACCGATCAGACCTGGGCTGGCGAGGTAGCCCACGGCGCACACTTTAGCAACGCCAGCACGGCGGATATTGCAGCAGCCATCAAGCTGCCGCGCCCCCCGGCGGGCGAAGGCGCGTATGATACGGGCGGCGGCCGCGAGATGCACTATCAGCTCACGGAGGCGTCGCTTACGGCTGACGGCGGGCAGAGCAGATTTGAGATTGATCTGAAGTCTGGCACAAGTTCTTTGCGTATCAGCAATAATGATAATACCGCGGTTCTACAGGGAGTGGAGCATCACGATCCCCTGCCGGGGTTTGTTGATCATAATCCTTATGGATCTGGTTATGATGGTGGGACCACCACAAATTATACGGCAAATGTGACGGCTACCGTGGCCGCTCAAGGTGCGGCCGCCCAGAATGACATTCGGGTGACTGGCGGTGATTTGAGCATTCAGACCGTAAGTGACCAACCGAACTTTTCAGCTGACGGTGCTGCCTATGTCAGCGGCGCTTACGCTACAGACGGAGGCAGTATTTCTTTGGAGGCCCAGGGGCTTTCCGTTGGTGTGGCTTCCGTGGCGGCGGGGTCTGCTGCCAACAGCGCCGTTATCACCGGTATTCACTCCGCCGGGGGCGTTCTGGAAAGTGCGGGCACTCTTGGAGACTGGGGCAGTCATTACATTAATCGGGAGTTAGACAATTCAGAGGTTAATCTTACTGCCACTGCAGGAGATGTAAAGGTCAGCGCTGATCTGGCCGGAACGGCTGGCGTCAACAACGCAGTTGCCGGAGTGGCCGCCACGGATAACGGGCACGTAAGCATAGCCGCTGTTGATGGCAATGTTGATATCACTGTTAACAACAGGATCGAGAGCGGATCACTGGATCAGTCCTCCAGTATTTTTGGTGTTTTTTCCGGTGTTGGTCTGGGATCTAATGATCTGCCAGCGGAAGGAGATTTTTCAGATAAAAATCAACAATATCAGTATACTTATGGTCTTTACCAGCAGTATCTTGCTGACAAATTTGCTCCTTCCCAAAATCCCTATTTAACGCAGAAGCTGGACTTTGATTCAAACCGTGGCGAGCAGGCCATCGTGGATATTCGGGCTGAAAAGGATGTGAATGTTGCCCTGAATCTGGGTGTGCAGAGCGGCAATTATGAAGCCGCTGGCATCAATGCGCAGTTTGGTGATGTAAACATTGCATCCAATAGCGGCAACATCAATGTCGACGTTGCCATGCAGGGCCAGCACCTGTCTGGCTCCGGTCAGAAATGGGTTTCTGCTCTTGAGATAAGCAACGGAACTGCCGACCTGAAGGCTGAACAGGGAAACGTGAACCTGTCAGTAAGCGCCAATGGTGAAAATATCGCCGTGGTGCACTACAACGGGGCAACGGCCATGCCAGCGAGCAGCCCTTATGACTATATTCCTGATGCCGCTGTTGTGGCGTCCTCCTCCCTCACGGGCAAGAACATTAACCTGACTGGTACCGTGGGGGCTGACGGCAGCTCAGCTATAAATCATATCATTGGTATTAATGCCACACATACGCACAAAAAAGAAACCTTTGTCATCAGTGCAGATGAGCGGTTTACACTGAACGTCACCGCAGTCGACAATGGCGGTGCCACTTCCGCTGCAGGCGTTTATGTGGGCTATGCCCTTTATCCTGACGGTTACGGCGGCTATGCGTATAATAATGGCGCCAGTTATGTGTTGGCGCTTGGAGCCAAAGAAGCGGAAATTAACGCGCGAGTTGAAGCCGGAACCGGACTTTCGGCGGACAGCCGTAGCGTGGGTATCGAAGCCAGCGGACATAAATTTGCTATCATGTCTGATTCAGAAGATAACCTGTGGCGAGACGCGTATGATGGATCTGGAAACAAGATACCAAACACAACAAGCCTTGGGTACACAACGGCATACGATTTTGATGCCGTGAATCAGCTAACCATTTCTGCAGAGGGCGCAACACATAATACGGGCATTTTGTCTGCGGACGCTGAAATCCCTATGGGAGGCTCTTCTTATGCCGCACCCTCAACCGTAGATATTCGGGCCGATTCGCTTACGGTCACTGCTACAGGCAACCCCGAAGCAGGAAGCACATCAAGCAGCGTAGGCATTGCTGCGACGGGGCAAAGCCAGGTGCACATCGTCTCCAATAACGTCAATATCGAAGCCATTGACGCGCATCATAGCGTCGGCATTCAGTCCGACGGAGGGGGCAGTTATGCTCCTGGGGTCACAATCTCCAACGCCATTCAAAATGGAACTTCAGATTCGGCCCTGACTGTCATTATTTCAGCCAAGGTGGGCACCGACCTTGAAAGCATGACCAATGGCATAGCCATTGAAGCCATCAACGGCGGCCATGTGCAGATTGTTTCTCGCGGTGATAGCGGCGATTATGTTGAAATCAATGGCGGTATTGTTACCGACGGCACGGGGCGTGTAACCATTCAGACGGGTGGTGGCGACGACGTGGTGAAGCTGAACGGAGCCGTGGATATTGGTTCTTCCAACGGCCTCAATATAGACGGCGGTGACGGTTACAATCTGCTGATTCTTTCAGCTCCTGACCACGACACCTTCATGCAGTACTATAAGGATTGGTTCGAAAGCGGAGCCATTGAACACAATATCAGCAACTTTCATGAAATTATCCTGCAAGGCGTTGATATGGGCTCAGATGCCTACAATTTGATCATGAACAGTGCTGCTGGTCACGATATTGCCGTACGGGTCATTGACGAAGGAACTAACCTCGATTTGGTGGTCAATGCTTATGAGCATGATTTCAGCTCCCATGATGACACAACAGGAGACAGTGACTTGCTCTTTGTTCGCTTCAATGGAGCAGAGAACCCCAATCAGGAAGAATTTGACCAGACCCTGCACAATATCGGCACAGTAGGCGACGGCTATGAAAGTGTGCTGCTTGATTTCGTTGGTTCGGGTGACGAACCTATGTTTGGAGAAAGCAACAGCCTCGACAGCCTGTTCAACCTGAAGAACAGTGCCAATGAAAATACCGACATCTTCGTTCGCGCCACGTCCGATGATTCTATTTTGAATTCTGGCTGGACTGCCGGAGATGAAACCAAGGTGCTGAATGGCGAAACCTACACCGAATACAACGATGACAGCGGCAATACAATGTATGTGCAGTTGACCACCGAAAGCGGTGGCTAGGCTTCAGCCAAGCAAAAAATAACGGCCCGGGGCAATCCCGGGCCGTGTTTTGTGTGGCCGCTCTAGGGGCTGTTTCTAAATAATTCTTTTGTCCGACAGGCTGCGTCAAAAGGCCTTTGGCGCAAAATTATTTAGAGACAGCCCCTAGCGGCCATACTGCTTTATGAAACCTTTCGCCCAGCTTTGAAATACGCTATTATACAGGATTAACAGCAAGAATAATTTGAAGGTGGCGCTGCATGGGTAATTATGTGCTGGACAATGTGGAGCTTGCAGGCTGCTCCGTTGTGTTGGGTGAAAATACGCTACGCCTTGAAGATGAACCGCAGCATTGGGGCAATGACCGCACACAGCTGGCGCGGTTGCAGAGGCGCCTGGGCATGGACGCACGGCAGGTTGCCACACCCGGGACTACAACCAGTGATCTGTGCCGTCAGGCAGCCGCTTCGCTCATGCGCGCTATGGATATTGACCGTCAGGATGTCACGGCCATTGTCTCAGTGACTCAGACCCCGGACTACCTCATGCCGGGGAACGCCTATGTTCTTCATGCTGCCCTTGGCCTTTCCAAGGAAACGGTAGCTATAGATGTTTGTCAGGGCTGTGCCGGATTTGTTTACGGCCTCTGGCTGGCTGGCATGATGGCCCAGGCTGCTGGTGGCGGGGGAGTATTGCTTTGCGCTGGGGATACGCTTTCGCGCGTTGCCAACAAAGATGACCACACTACAGCGCCAATTTTTGGTGATGCTGGCAGCGCTGCATGGATTCGGTTTTGCCCGGATGCGGAAAAAATGTATTTTGTTTTGCGCGCAGATGGGCACGAACTGAAAAAGCTGTACATTCCGGCGGGCGGTGCGCGCATGCCAGCATCTCCACTAACAGGAGCAGAGCAGGTCCACGAAGACGGAAGTGCCCGTTCCCTTGATAATCTTCATATGGACGGTGTGGGTATTTTTTCCTTCACCATGTCTGAACAGCCCCGGTTATTGCATGATATCCTGCAACGTTCCGGCTATAGTGCGGAGCAGATAGACTATTTCGTCATGCATCAGGCCAATCGGTATATCGTTGAAACCGTGGCCAAAAAAGCTGGAATTCCTGCGCAGAAAGCGCCTGTGGCAACATTTTCGCGTTATGGAAATTTGAATTCTGCGTCAATTCCCAGCGTGCTTTGTGGCGAGCTCGCTTCCACTGCCCGAGAAAAAAACTTGAATGTCGTTTTGCAAGGGTTTGGCGTTGGGCTTTCCTGGGGTGCGTGTCAGACCCGGTTGCGGCACGTTCATTGCCTTGATCCTCAAATATACAACTCAGCAAACTGATTTTGTAATTTTTGTACGGATTATCTTTGAAGAATTTCATATCTTCACGTTGTTATTCTGTCGTGAAAAGCAGTTTTAGTCAGAACTCACGTTGCATTGCGGCGCGTTGTGTTTTCGTGCAGCGTTAGAGCATGCAAATTTTTTCAAAGTAAAATGCCCCAGGGGCTGTTTCTAAATAAAAAATTTTGCGCCAAGGGCATGCAAAAAAGGGCGAGTTTACAGTAAAACTGTAAACTCGCCCTTTTTCTGTTTGAATCTTGCGTCAATTTCCGGTGTATTTTGTGGTCTCACAACCTCGGCCTAGCGTCGGCAGGTTCCCATAAATTTGTGCAGAAGCCGAAATGTAGAGATTGGAACAGGGCAAGCAAGCTACTGGTCAACTTCTGACAGAAAAAAACAATCCGTTACGTGTTGTCCTGCATTTCAAGCCTGCTCCGCAGGATGCTTACGGGATGCAGGCAGGGGGTGCCACTGCCGTGCACAATTTGCACGCGGCATGTGCCGCATTCGGACGCGGCAAGTGCCGCACCGCTTTCCCGAATTGTGGAAAAGAGCGCAGAGCCGACCTGCTGGGCAATTTCATACTTTTCCGCCTTAAAGCCATAGCTGCCTGAAATGCCGCAACATCCTGCGTGGGCGTTACTTACACTGACCCCTGGCAATCGCCGTAACAGTTCAAGGCTCGGGAGACCGTTGCCCTGAGCACGCAAGTGGCAGGGTGCATGATACATGACTTTCATGTCTGGCTGGTTTTTCGCTGATGCTGGTGCAAGGTCCAGCTCGCCGGAGTCAGCACTGGCCAGCAGAAAATCCTGAGCATCTTCCAGGCGGCAAGCGCCGTACTTTTCTCCCAGATCAGGAAAGTATTCCGGCAAGTCAACGCGAAACATCAGGGCGCAGCTCGGGCAGCCAGTAACCACTGGCAAACCCTGATCGCGCCACTGCGCCAGGGAGCGAAGATTATGTTCGGCATTGCTTCTGGCGTGTTGCCAAAAACCATTGGCAACCATTGGCAGGCCGCAACAAACAAGGTCTTGCGGCACAATAACCTTGTAGCCTGCACGATTCATCGCCCAGATCATGTCCAGCCCCGTCTGCGGGTCATACACATCAACATAGCAGCCGGGGTAAAATACTACGCTGCGCCCGGTTTCAGGCTGTTTTACCTGACGGGCGAGATGGCGAAAATTACGGCCTGCAAAGGCGGGCAGCGGG
>NZ_JASGDK010000106.1:0-34947 GCF_047607245.1 Desulfovibrio sp. | reverse complement strand
CGCAGATATAGCCAAAGAAATGCTTCGTGCCCTGACCAAAAAGGGCATTACCTGCCATGAAGGAACAAAAGCCAAGAATTTAATGTCCATTGACGGCAAGGCAAGGCTGGAGCTTGAGGACGGCTCCGTCATCACGGCAGCCAAAGCCTTGATTGCTGTGGGACGCTTTCCCAATACAAAAAACCTTGCTGCTGATAGCCTTGGCGGCAGCCTTACAGCTCGTGGCTATGTTCAGGTGGACGAAAAACTGCAAAGCGCGCCCGGCCTGTATGCCATCGGGGATGTTAACGGACTTACCCTTCTGGCGCATGCGGCAGAGCACCAGGCCGCCTATGTAGCCAAACATATTCTGGGCGAAACTGAGGACGCGTATACGCCGGGTCCCGTTCCATCCTGCGTGTACGGCAGCATGGAGATCATGCGTGTTGGCAAAACCGCCAGCGAGCTTTTGCACCAGGGCAAGACTGTGGGCATATCCCAAGCTGCACTTTCAGCCAACCCGATTGCCCAGGCCAGCGGGGGCACATCAGGTTTTGTAAAAATTGTTTGGCTCGATGGACAGATAGCAGGTATCGCCGCTGTTGGGCACGGAGTATCGCACCTCGTGACAGTAGCTCAATTACTCATAAAGGATGGATACACAGAAGCCAGACTGGATGAGGTCATGTTCGCTCACCCAACTCTGGATGAAATAATTCCTATGGCCATACGAGCATCCAAAGCCACCGCACCCAGAATATAAGGAGAGCAACATGCATTTTCCAGACGACAGGCTGTACCATTCAGATCACCTTTGGGCACAAGAACAGCCTGATGGGTCCTGGCTTATTGGCATTACAGACTATGCACAGGATCAGCTTGGCAGCGTGATATTTGTGGATCTGCCACAAACGGGAGCCAATTTTGAACAAGGGCAATCCTGCGCATCCATTGAGTCTGTCAAGGTGACCAGTGACGCCATCATGCCCATTGGCGGCACAATCGCAGAAATAAATGCAGATCTTGCCGACACCCCTGAGTTGCTTAACAGCGATCCTTATGGGCAAGGCTGGCTGATACGCGTCACTGCTGGCAGCCATGCTGCTGGAAGATGCTTGAGCAGTGAAGAATACTTTTCCCTCATTAAGCAGTAATATCCTCTACATCCGCAAACGGCAGATCGCTGGTGAAAATACTCCGGTAATCTGCCACCCGTACGCCGCGCAGGAAGCTTAATCAGTGCTTTATACTGACGGGTTTTCTTCCTCATAAAACATGATACTGCCGTTCGCTGCCAGGATTTATTGCAGCGAACGGCTCTTTCTTGACATCGCATATCCAGCCAATACCTCACCTCAAAGGCATTGGAGGCAGCAAAAGTAAACTGTATAAAGCAATCACTTAATCTAGGATCACAAAAGGGGCACAAGCTCTGCGCTCAAAACAAATTATAATAATTTAGGCTAGTTAAAAAATTAATAATATAAAGTGCCAACTCCCGCCATCGGCTCCCAAAACCATTACTGATTACAGCTAGATGTATGTAATCATTTTATGTTTTTCATTAAGAAGTTGCTTAGCTGCACAGCAAAAAAGGCTCTATTTGAACCGCTCACGGCCCCATTGTTCAAAAGCCTTAACAAGACAATCTTTAGGACTGTAAAACCCAACAAGATTTACGGTCGTGGCAACGCCTGTGCATAGTACACTATCCTGCTGTAAAATTTTTCCTGTTTCAACGTCCAAGACTGCAAGAATTACCTCGCCCTTATCGCGCTCCAACTGAAAACTCGCAGGCGGGTCTCGCCATTCAACAATGCGAACATCCAGCATATAGTCATTTCTAGAAGCAACGGCTTTTGCGAGGGCTTCAGAAGTGGCACGCGGAGCATCATCATATGTTGCCCCAACCAACTGCTTTTGTAAGCCCTTTTGCAGTGCCTGCTGCGTATGCAGACCTGAATCCTTTTCGACAGAAGCTCCCTTACTGAAATCTGTGGGCATAGCCACAAAAAATTTCTTCCCTTGTAAGGAAATATTTTGATCTGACTTGAGCGCAGTCACTTCAACCTTGGTCGAGCCAGTACGCACAGCACAACCATGCATAAACATGAAAGCAATCAGCAGCAATGCCCAATGAATATTCTTCATTTGCTCCTCTCGGGTTCAGAGTTTGTGTGTACAGAAACCTTTTTCGGCTTAAATGCGTGTTCCTTCCACTTATTCACCTCAGGGCGTATACACTCGCGCGTTGACATGCCAACCACCACTGCCATGAGGTAGCATGTTGCATTGAGATCGCTTTGCATGAGCACCTCCCCTGTCGACACTTCTGTCACTTTAATTAAAAGGGACGCTTCATGAGAAGGGCCGGACAGACTTGGCGACTTCCATTTCTCCAACTCAAGCATGATCAGGTAGTCACTTCCATTCTTTTTTGCTTCAGCCATACCTTGAACAGCTGTAACAACTCCAGGGCTATACATTGCCTCTCGGGCTTGTGGAAGCATCCATTTACTAAATTGCGCGGCAATCGATTCCGGTGAATCTGAAAAGTCTTCAGGCAGTCGTGGGCTTATGGCAACCCAGACAGAGCTCTGAGCGTACATCGGTTGCAGTATTTCGCTTGATGCAGGGGCAACCGTTTCGGCATGTTGAGCGCTACAAGCGCATTGCAGGCCAATAAGAAACTCAGATTCGAACATTGACCCTTTACGCAGTTAAGAATTGTCATATTTCGCGACCTTTCCTGCAGCTTATGTAATAATTTTCGCGTCCAAGCGTGGCCAACCGCTTTTCCTCACAGTGAGGAATTTTTGAAAAGATATAATAGTTCACTTGTATTCTTAACAAAGGAAACGGCTGGACGTTTCACTAAAGGCCGCTATGTGCACTCTTGAATATTATCAATAATAATTTAACTACTGCTTAACTGCGTACCAAGTACAATAGACATCGCAGCTCGATTTGAAGGCAGACGTTTCATTTGATCCTCCCCCTGCTCAACATTAAGAAGATTCAGAACATATCCTTTGAAAAAAGGGAAAACTGTTAAAAAACGTTTGAAGGCATACTTAAGTCAGAAGGTATTTCAGTAGATTCCAACCCCGGCCTTCCACAACATGTTGATACAGACTGCCGCGGGAAAGATCCTGTAGCTCAAGTACGGGATCTGAGCTTACAAGACCATCTTCAGTATAGGCCTGATATTTCTTGTAATATTGTATTGATATCGCCTAGAGTCAGGCATTTGCCATTCATAGTGGGCAATGATGGATTTAACTTGAGATGGAAAAGCAGCGTTACACCCGAAACTGAATTTTTAATCTGGATGCTCTGCTCCTCTGCATCCCGAAGCTGTTCGAGCTGCTTTGCTTTTTGTTCTGGCGGCAATGTAAATAAACGACTTCGCGGCTGCTCTTCGAGCTGATACAATTTATGATCAAACAGTTCAGTATGTTGTTCAGGCCGAAACTGAGCCCCGTCTCTTGAAGCAGCCTCAGCAAAACTCTGAAAAGTGATAAATAATATTAATAAATATAGGCATATTTTTTTCATTGAACGTTCATATAAAAATACATAAACCTACTCAAATGATTATCTTTCACAATCGTGTTTAAAAAATACAATTAAATAACCGTATTAAACTAGTTAATTTTCTTGGCTAAAAGCTCATCCCAAGAAGACAAATAATTACAGTCAGATATTATCCATGAAAAAAATGAAATATTTTTTCATTTTTTATTGGCCTGTGACTGGTAAATTCCTTCAACAAGGCAAACATTTTTAAATCCAGACACCCAAGCATCAATTCGCTATATTTCTGAAAATATATGCATTCACGGCCAAATTTATCTGAGTATTTAGCCCTTTTGTACAGTATATCGCCTGATTGCCGCCATTCGCCCGGGGCAGCATGCGAATGAACCCCTTGCAATGGCGCACATCAATCACCAACCATTCACTAATGGCTGCGAGCACGTGAGCTGTGCATAATCACGGCATCACATGGCCGTAGGGTAGAGGCTGCAATTCCTTACACCATTCCGGTTCTACACAATGCCTTCACGTTCCAGTTCGCTTGTCCACAGCATTTTTTTAACAAATCCAAGTTTAACAGCAGTGTTATGGGTAACACCCAACGAGCAGGATTTCCGAATTTTTCTCTGAGTCTTTACAGCGTGTGCTTGGCGCAATGGCATCACTTACTTCTCGCGAAGGTACAGCAATATCACGCTTGCCTGAAGCTAAGGTAGCAGAAATACAGAGGACGGAAGACCGCGTCTCCCTGATCTTTACCCACATGACGCAGTAGAGTGCGCAACCCTATCTTCAATGTCGCAGTGTCGCATTCGTGCGTCATGTGGGCAGAAAAGTTGACAACACTGGACCGGACCCAAAAAACATCGTTAATACCAACCATAGGAAGGCGGAGCTGCTGCCAATGGCAGCCAAGACGGTATCGAATGCATGATGATTCCTTGTCCTTGTGGAGAGGGTCAGTGCGCGCCGCCCGCGTCAGCGGGGGCCGAGGCCCTTTGGCGGACTGGCTTGGATAGCCAAACCAACCCCAACAAGCCGATGAACATAGCACCCGAGATCCAGAACAGATCGGTTGCCGACATGATGAAGTTCTGTATCTCCAACAGCCTATCAAGCATGCCGTAGAACTGCTGTGGTGCCAGATGCAGCGTGGCGGCCTGGTCAGCAAACTGGGCGGTTTGGTGCGAATACGGAGTAATGCTTTCAGTCAGATAGGCGTGGTGCCGGATGGCACCATCCTCCCACAACGTTCCACAAAGCGAGGCCGCAAATGAGCCTGCCATAATACGGGAGAAGTTATAGAGGCCAGAAGCGGCCGGAATGCGGTTTGGCTCAAGCCCCGATAGGATGACCGTGGTGAGGGGGACAAAGAAGGTCGCCATAGCCAAACCTTGAAGTAGATGAGTGGCCGCGATGTCCCAAGGTGAAACGTCAGGGCTGAAAGTGGAACGCCAGAAGCCGCAAGCGGCGAACACCAAGAACGCGACGGAAGCGTAAATTCTGGGGTCGACCTTGTGGATGGTTTTGCCCACCAGGGGCGATAGAATAATTGCAAGAATGCCCACTGGAGCCGTTACCAGTCCTGCCCAAGTGGCGGTGTAACCCATTGTTCTTTGCAGCCACATAGGAATTAAGACCAGGTTGCCAAAGAACACGGCGTAGCCGACGGTAATGGCAAGAGTACCCGTGGCGAAATTACGACTTTTGAATAGAGAAAGGTCAACAATGGGATGTTTTTCGGTCAGTTCCCATATCAGGAAGAAAACGAAAGCCACAACGGCTACCACAGCCAATACAACGATGAAGCTGGAATTAAACCAGTCTTCGTCCTTACCTTTGTCCAAAAGAATCTGCACAGCGCCAACCCAGATGACAAGCAGGGCCAAGCCGATCTTGTCAATGGGCAAGCGGCGCGTTTCGCTTTCCCGCCCCCTGAGTGTAATCCAGGTCAGCCAAGCTGAGGCGAGGCCGACCGGAACATTGATATAAAAGATCCACGGCCAGGAAACATTGTCGGTTATCCAGCCGCCCAGCACCGGGCCCATCACCGGAGCGACCACGGTGGTCATGGCCCAAAGGGCGATAGCCATGCCCGCCTTGGACTTGGGATAACATTGCAGCAGCAAGGCCTGCGACAGCGGAATCATCGGTCCTGCTACCAGCCCTTGCAGGGCGCGGAAAGCCAGTAACATCCCAAGATTAGACGCCATGCCGCACAGAAATGACGTCAGCACGAACAAGAGAACAGAGGCCAAAAAAAGTCGCAACTGCCCTAACCGCATGAACAGCCAGCCCGTTAACGGCACAGAGATGGCGTTGGCGACACCAAACGAAGTAATCACCCAGGTTCCCTGGCTTGCACTTACCCCGAGGTCACCAGCGATGGTCGTCAGAGCAACGTTGGCGATAGTCGTGTCTAATACGTTCATAAACGTGGCTAGCGACAGGGCAATAGTCGCCAGAACCAGTCGATTACCCGACAATGGGGGATAGGAGATCATAGCGCCGCCTTCATTCGCATCAGGCTACTGAGCCAGCCCACTATTCTGGGCAGACAATTCGACGATCAGGTGGTCAACATCCTTGTCCAGATCCGAAAACACAGATGTTTCGGCCACAGTATCGGCCTGCTTACCAGTCGACAGCTGAGCGCCAGTCTCGTCCTTTACCGTTACCGCGACCACCATCGACAAGCCGATACGCAGGGGATGCGCTTTCAGCTCAGCGGGATCGAGAGCAATGCGGACAGGCAGGCGCTGTACCACCTTGATCCAGTTGCCAGTGGCGTTCTGGGCTGGCAGCAGAGAAAAAGCCGAGCCGGTTCCGGCTGACAACCCCACCACCTTGCCATGATAGGTCACCGATGAGCCGTAAAGATCAGCTGTCAGAGTAGCTGGTTGACCAATGCGCATGGCGCTCAACTGGCCTTCTTTAAAATTGGCATCCACCCACAGCTGCTCCATCGGCACCACCGCCATCAACGGCGTACCGGGGGCTGTGCGCTGCCCACCTGCACCGAGCGCCGGACAACCTGTCCCGAAACCGGAGCGGGAACCTGTGTCCTGCGCCAGGCCAGATATGCCTCACGCAGACGAGCGGCAGCCATCTTGACGCGGGGATGATCGGCCAGTGTAGTGTTGTCCACTAACACTTGATTGGCCTCCAACTGCTTGCGCATGCTGCTCACTTGGTCGGTGGCGGTCTGTACGGCATCACGGGCATGCTTCAGCTCTTCCGCCGAAACGGCGCCTGTACCGGCTAGTTTCTGACGGCGGGCCAGATCCTCTTGCAGGCGGGCCAGGTTGGTTTCCTGCGACGCAACGGAGGCGACCGATGCGCCTTCATTGCTGTAGAGGGCGCGAACCTCGCGCAGCGTCTGCGAAAAAATGGCTTTAGCCTGTTCCAACGCCAGACGGGTGTCAACATCGTCGATACTGACCAGGGGCTGCCCGGCCTGAACATAATCGGTATCGTCGGCACGCACGGCGATCACTGTGCCCGCGATCTGCGGCGAGACCTGAATCACATTGCCCGAGACGTATGCGTCGTCAGTAGAGACGTCATAACGGGCCGAAATGAACCAATATACACCGTAGCCGATAAACAAGACGGCAAAACTGGCGGCGGCCACGCCCATCAGAAATTTGCGTTTGGACGACGGGATCAGCGGCTGAGGAGCTGCGGGAGTGGGAGTGCTCATAGCAAAATTCCTTATGGATTAGTGACTGTCTGTTGCGGCACGACACCGCCACCGAGGGCATGAGTCAAAGCAATGGCGATGGTATACTGCCGATTGCGCGAAATCGCTTCCTTGCGTTTCTGGTCGATCAGTTCGCCTTCAGCCGAAAGCACGGTAAGATAATTGCTGAGACCCTCGCGGTAACGCAGCATGGCCAGGCGGTAAGCCTCGCTGAGATGCCGGACCGCCACGCGCTGATCAGACAAGGCGGCCTGATTGGCCTTCCACGAGGTCAACTGCCCCACCACGTCCTGTAAGGCGGACAACACGGTGGCGTTATATTGCTCCACCTGGATGTCCTGTTCGGCGGTGACCTGCTTCAGATTGCCGCGTAGACGCCCGGCATCGAAGATCGGCAGAGTAATGGCTGGACCAACACCATAGATGTGGCTGTTGCTCATGAATAACTTATTGAGGCCAATGGACTCGAAGCCCAGAAAGGCGGTCAGGTTGATATTGGGATAGAATTGCGCCTTGGCAGCATCGATGCCGTGCCCCGCCGCCTCGACCCGCCAACGCTGAGCCACGACATCAGGACGCCGTCCGATCAATTCAGCAGGTATTTCGCTGGGCAGGCCGACGGGAGCCAACAGACGCAACGCTGGGCGGCTGATGCTTGCTCCACGGTCGGGCGATGCGCCAGTCAACACCGCCAGGGTCTGCTTCAGCAGGGCGATGCGCTCTTTGCTGACTGAAATTCCAGCGGTGGTGGCAGCAATAGCTGCCTGGGCCTGCCGATTTTCGATGTCGCTGCCAAGCCCAGCGGAATTAAGCTGGGCTGACAATTTCTGAATTTCGGTCTTCTGACGCAGCAGATCGTGATCGATGTCCAACTGGTCATATTCGCCAGCCAGAGCGACATAGGTTCTGGCGATGGCGGTGGTCAATTCCAGCCGGGCGGCCTGTGCGTCCACCTCCGCAACTTTGGCATTGCCCAACGCCTGGCGATAGGCGGCCTCATCGCCACCCCACAGATCAAAAGTATAAGAGCCAACCAGTTCTGCATTGTTTCTGGTTTTGGTCTCCCCGCCCAAAGAAGCTGGATAAAGCCCGTTGGCGGTAAAGCGCTCGTCCGAAACTGTAGCTTTGGCATCCAGCTGCGGGAAAAGCCGCGAGCGGCTGATGCCGGCAATGGCGTCTGCCTTGCGCAGCCGGGCCTGGGCCAAACGCAGGGCCGGGCTGCCCTGCAACGCCTCTTCAACCAGCTTGTTCAGTTGTTCGTCGTGCAAACCAACCCACCAATCTTCGGCAGGCCAAGGCTGGCCCTTGCCAGCGTCGCGGATGCTTTGTTCGATGGCCAAAGTGGAAGGATCAATAGCCTTGGCTTCTGGCTTGATACCGTGCCAGTTGGCACAACCGGTCAATAATACGACGAAAAGCGGTGCGATTATCAGAAGGGTGATGCGCATGGGCAGTCCTTACATTTTAGCTGCCTTAGCAGTAACTGCTTAAGCAGCAAATGTGACAAAAAAATATAGCTATGCAGGTTCTTTTTGGTTGGCGACGATACGATCCAGGAAGCCCATCAGAGTTCCAATTTCTTCGGCGGTAAAGCCCTTTAAGCATTGGTTGAGGTTGTTTATAGCCACGGATATCAGCTGAGGATAAAGATCCTGCCCTTCCTTGGTTAGATGCAGGTTGACCACCCGGCGGTCTTCAGAACTACGCTCCCGGTAAATCAGACCGGTTTTTTCCAATCGATCAAGCATGCGTGTCATTGAACCACTGTCATACTCGATTACACGACATAGTTCGGCAGCGGTGCTTCCCACTTTGCTGGCAATGCGGATTAAAACAATCCACTGCGCCCAAGTGATGCCCAAGTCGGCAACCCTACGATCACCTATCGCCTTGATCGCGCTGGTGATATCCACGATTGAGCGTAACGGATTACGCTGGGGGGAGTAGTTTTCAAACGTATACAAATAATGTTGCGGCATGATTTTCCTAAGTCTCTCGTTGCTGCCTGAGCATATACTGCCTAGGCAGCATAACGTCAAGCTCATTTTCTACCTGCTGGGCTGCTGCCGACTTCGTGTACCCTCGCCTGACCAGCATGATTCCTGCTTCAGATCAGGTATATTTGCACTCTGGAGGATTAAGTTCCGCTGTTACAGCTTTTCAAGCATCCACTTTTTAAATCTGCAACAGGTTGTAAATCGGCAAGTTTTGCCACAAATATGAGCTCAGAACATAAACAAGAGAGCTAAACATCCTCTTCTAACTCATGTTCTCCTCAGTTAAATAATTTATATACCATAAGATGCAGACATTTAAGATGTTTTCCCCAATTTTTTCCAGAAGAATAAATTGATGCGACCTAGCGAAATTCAGCTGCCGTTGTGCAAGTTGCCCGCTCGTGCCCCAATTTATCCTTGACCTGCAAGCTGCCAGACACTGTGCCCAAGCGCTTCAAGGCAATACAAACCGTAAACGCTCATGTTCCGTGCCAGCCGCAACCGGCACGGAACACATCATTCATTGAAGGATGTAAGCGCTGACAATTTCGCCGTAATATGCGATATGCGCGTCCTTGTTTGCACCGACAAACGAGCTGTCCACATCCTGCGGATAGCATCCTGACATGAATTTTTCGGCAAGAGCTGAAAGATCCTGTTTTTGCTGATAAACGACCTTGCATTCCAAGGTAAGCGGAAATTCCTTAAGGGCAGGCACCGAAATGACTTCGGACTCAACAAGTGTAAGCCCCGCTTCTTTTATTTTATCCATATCCCGACCGCTCTTGGCACCGCAAATGCCAATTATCTTCTTGCTATAAGGCCCAAACGGCACATTGATGGTGAATTCAGGATTTTTATCAAGCAGTTCCCGCGTGAAGCGGTGTTCACGAATAAAGGCGACGAATATTGGTGTTGACCACTCTATACCGAGGGTGCCCCAACCGATTGTCATGCTGTTTACTTTGCCCTCTGTCTTGGTTGTAAGCAAAATACCCTTGGGAAGAGCCTCAAGAATCTCTTTTGCATACTCTGAGACAACTATTTTTTTTCTTTCCATACGTATTATCATCCTTTTTGTTTCTAACAATTGGTATTCATCCAGACTGCTCGGGACAGTGGCACTATATGCTCATCCTGGAATTTGGGTAGACTTAGGTACCAGAAGCACTTCAGAGTACAGCACGGCAACAACGAACTTGCCAATAAATATTCATATATTATAGTGGCATTGAAAGTTTTTGGCCTACGGCAAGACGCGCATTGTGCGATTTAGTGGGCTGGCAAAACACATTTTTTACTTTCATTTGAAAAAATGCAACTCCGCTCTAGCCACATAAGCGAGGATTTCTACAAACCGTCCTCAAAATACCCTAAAAAACCTCTCAGCTATGCATGTTTCTCAAAAAGACTAACGACCGCTAAATATTTAATATTTTTCTCATGCTTTAGCTCCAATACCAACAATATCCAGCCAATGCCGCACCTCAATACCCTTGGGAACGGCAGAAGCAAGCTGCATGACGCACCCGCTGCACCCGGTAATGACATGCCGGGCTTCTGGATCAAACCCTTCAATACACTTTCGAGCTATCTTCATCGACAGGCCAGGATTGCTCATTTTAAGGATGCCCCCCATGCCGCAGCATAGACCAGTACCTTTTTTCAGACCGGGCAGGCCAAGCTTGAGCAAAGGCATGTCCGGGTCCACAGCATTCCAGTGGCAGGGTTGGTGGTACGCTATGACGGATGGAGCCTGTCCGGTGGTTTCTATACGCGGCTTTTCCAACAAGGCAGACAGTGCCTGGCACTTTTCTTTCCACTCCTTGCCTTCCTCATCAGTCAGCAAGCCAGCGTACTCCTCAAGACTGTGCTTACAGGAAGCACAGAATGTGGTCACCAATGGTTTGCCCAGCGAGCGCCATACTTCCAGGTTCTGATTACGCGCACTTTCCTGCGCCTTGTACTGCCCTGCATGATGCAGAGTTCCTCCGCAACAGGTGAACCCCGATGGATCAAGAACATCGTATCCCCAGGCCCACAGCAGTTTTTCTGTTTTTTGCACCCAGCGTGGCCGCGCATTCTTTGCTGTACACCCGCGGAACAGAACAACACGTTTGCCCTGAACACTTTCGCGTGGTTGAAGCAACATCCAGGGAGCACACGGCGGCATATCCACCAGAGCACGGGCAGTTTCCAGCAGAGAGCGCAAATTTTCAGGCACTATGGGCTCTGGCGCAAGCATAGCGATTTTTCCGGCCATAGGCCAAAGAGGGCCAGCCCTGTGTATCCATACTTCCCAGAGTGCCTGCGTCCAATGGGGATTTTTTGCGCGGGCATCAGCAAGAAGATCAGCTGTAGACAGCTTACGCGCACAGGCACGCTGGCAGCGGCCACACCCGGCGCACATACGTGCCAGCTCACGCACTGTGGCCCAGGAAAGGGCGTCCTCCGCCCCGCTGCCGTACATGTCGTCAAGTGGCTCCATGAGCAGACGCTTTGCCTTGGGCGCGTATTCCTCACGCTTGAATATCTCATACACTGGGCAAACGTTCAGACACTCGCCACACTGAGTGCAGCCTCTTTTCATCTTAATACCCCTTGCCGGGGTTGAGGATTCCCTTGGGATCAAAGACACGACGAATACCGAGCATCAGGGCGTGTTCATCCTTGCCGAGCTGTTTGCTTACGTCTTTGAGGCAGCCAGCACCGTGTTCGCCGGAAAGGCTGCCGCCAAATTCCAGAGCGGCCGCATCCAGCTCATGATGCGTTTTCTCAGTGCGCCGAACATCATCTGGGTCAGAGGCATCATAGTGAAGATTTGCGTGAATATTGCCGTCACCTGCGTGGCCAAAAGCAATAAGACACTTGCCGTTGGATGCGGCGATCTCTTCAAAACGGCGCACCGCACTGAGAATAGAACCACGGGGAACGGCCATGTCGCCGCCAATACGGTCTGGCCCCAAAACATAGGAAGCCGCTGAAACTCTGCGGCGGTAAGCCCAAATCTTGTCTTCTTCATCCTTGCCCACGCCTTCCATACGCCACAGCGCATCATGAAGCTGATGAGAAAGGCGGGCATTTTCAAATGGTACAGTGTCGTTGCTGCCGTCTACCTGAAAAAGCAAGAGTGATTTGACAGTATCCGGCCAGGGTACTTCGCCAGTTTTGGTCAAAATTTCCAATACAGTTTCATTCATGAATTCAACGGCGCATGGCAAAATACCTGCGGCAAATACTCTGCCCATTGAGGCAAGGGCAACATCAAGCGAGGGATACCCTACCAGCACAGAAGCTGAAGCTTCGGGCTTGGGGATCAGCTTAAGAACAAGTTTGGTTATTATGCCAAGGGTTCCCTCACTACCCACAAACAGGCGACCAAGATCAAGGCCAATAACATCCTTGTGTGAACGGCCCCCAAAGCGGAGCAATTTGCCGCCTGGCAGCACTGCTTCAACACCAATTACATAATCTCTGGTAACACCATATTTAACGGCACGCAGGCCACCAGCACAGGTAGCCACATTGCCGCCCACACTGGTGGCTTTGGCGCTGGCAGGGTCCGGCGGGTACAGCATACCCAGTTTTTCGCATTTTGCCTGAAGCTGAGCTGTGCTGACGCCAGGTTCAACCACAGCCACAAAGTCTTCCCTGGAAATATTCAGAATCCTATCCATGCCAAGCATTGAAATGACTATGCCTGGAATGGTGGGCACACATCCGCCAGACAAACTTGTTCCCCTTCCGCGCGGGTGAACAGCAATATTTTCAGCTTCAGCCCATCGCATAAATTCGCAAATCTGATCGCTGTTTTCAGGACGAACCACGGCTAGCACCGCACCGACCTTCAAGCTGGCATCAGAAGCATAAACACGCAGCACTTCAGGGTCAAAAGCCACCCCATTCATGAACAGTTTTTCAAGAAATCTCTTATGCGCAGAAGTGAGTGAAGTCGTATAGTTATCCGGCATATTATCCTCCAGATCAGGTGACAGCAAAGAAAATGTCAGGATGGTATGCCCCTTTATTTTCAATTCACCACAAAACCTTATGAACTATGGCGTGATGCAGTTTATTGACGGGACTATCATGCATTCATATTAATGCTGACATACATATGGATGCATGACCTGGTTACGGCTCACGAACAGCCTACAGAATGGGCCACACCGAGCATAGTCCGGCCAGCAGCGATAGGTTGCTTAGCAGTCAGCAGGCTCAACCTCCAGAAAAGGTGAACCGAAAAATCCTATACAAGGGGCAAGAATAAATAGCCACAGCTGACCGTGCAGGCAACCTCAACGGCTACCAGCGCAACCAGCAAATGAGGGAATTTAAATCAGGATGGGAAAGTCGAGAGGAGGAATATTGAGGAGAAAAAGACCGCCAAAAGAACAGTGATAAATTTTTAGACTTCAAATTATACATTTGAAGATTCGTTTCACGTTCATGTATTGCCTGCTGTAGCCATAATTTTTCCTCATTATAGATATAAAATAGCTAAAATGTCAGGCATCAAAAATTTATTGTGTCCAGTTTAAACAAACTTGTATAATATTTTTACATCTAATACTCTTCATCATCATTTTCAATTATCACAAATATTTTTAAGAGGAGCCATACAAACTCTATTTCTTCCTTCTGCTTTTGCCGCATACAATGCAGCATCAGCAAGTTTTATGGCGTGATCCTGCAACTCACTGCAACTATACATGTCTTCCCACGAATACAATACCCCTGCTACTCCAAGGCTGGCATGCACGGTAACAGTTCTTCCGTCTTCCAACGTCAGTGGCGAGTTTTCAATAGCAGATCTGATCCTTTCAGCAGCTACATACCCCTGTGACAAGTCAGCATTACAAAAAAGAAAAATAAATTCTTCTCCACCATATCGACCCATAATATCTGATTTCCTCAAGCTGGCTTGAGCCTGTTCCGCAACAAATTTCAGGGCGCTGTCTCCTTCTACATGACCGTATGTATCATTAAAAACTTTAAAATAATCAATATCTAACAAGCAAAAGCAGCAGCCTTTGCGCAAGGCAAATGAATTTTCCAGTTTTTCCTTGGCCAAGGAGAAGAACGAACGGCGATTGAAAACACCTGTAAGAGGGTCATGTAGCGCAAGATACTTAAATTCAGCCTCGCTCTTTTTCAGTTTTTGAAGAGCTTCGCTACGGCGCTTCGCTTCTTCCTGAAGAGATACGGCAAGATTTGTTAAAGCCTCTTCCTTTTGCTGCAATGCCTGAATGGTTGTTTCCAGCTGCACAACCATCTTATTGAAGGAAGATGAAAAATCTCCCATAAAATCCATACGTTGAGCATAGTCACCCCTTTCAACCTGTTGCACCTTCCAGGCCATATGGCGCAGGTTGGCCTGTAAGGCCTTGGAGAATCCAGCTACAACGCCTCGCAAGGTTATCTGTTGTGAGAGATCTCCGCGCGCGAACGACGCCATAATCTCTCGCAAATCCATCAGCTTTTCATGAAACTGAACAAACTCATTGTCTTCCGCAAATTCTTCAGGAATTTGTGGAGGATTTGTTGCTTCCAGCAATTGCTCTGCATAGCCAAGAACCATGTGAGCTATTTCAGTGCGGTTATTGCCGTTCATAGAAGAGTAATCCTCATCAAATTCAGTTCATCTCTAACCGACGGCATTGGCGCTGAACCGGCAGGTGCGGGCGCCTGTGCACCAGCAGTCAATTTCACGCACTTCAAATTTTTTGCCCGTGAAAGATTCCAAAATTCCCTGAATAAAACCTTCGTCATAAACGCATATCTGTTCATTGGTGTCAGGTAGGCCTGAGCAATCAAGATCTTCTTCAACATTCAGCGTAAAGCTCAAATCTTCGAGGTTGATTGATTCAACCCTAAAAAGCCCCATACCCAGATCCCTGAACTTGTTTTCAATAACCATCACCAAACCGGGAACATCTTCGACATCCGTGCAAAACTTATTGTAAAACTCTCTTCCGGCAACCGCGCCAGCCCTGCGAAAAATATCATCTGTCTTTTTATGGCCATAGTCCTCTTCCAGAATATCACGTAGCGTATATTGCAGCAGCCTGTACACCTCAACGCGCGTAGTTGCACCAAGACTTGGCCGCGCTATCGCCAACTGGTCACCAATGGTGCTCCAGGAAAACGTATATTTTCTTTTTACCATCATTTACCACCCTTATGTCAGTTAACGAGGTTCCATCTGTGAGGTGCTAGCGCCGCCTGTTCACCCAAAAGTCCGCAACGCGACCCACCAGATCTTCAGAAGGAGTAAGAACGCCCTCTCCTTCTTCCCAAGCTGCCGGGCATGCTTGATGGGGATGTTGATCTACGTACACATAAGCCCGCATTTTTCTCACCAATTCAGCTGCATTTCGTCCAACATTGTAATAATTGACCTCTGTACCCACCAAGATGGAATCAGGATTTATGATGAACGTGCCCCGCAAAGCTGTCCCCGCTTCTTTGTCATACACACCAAAAAAATCTGCGATCTCTCCAGTTGTGTCAGATGCCATCAGAAAATTGACTTCCTGAAGCAATTTTTCTGCTTTGCACCAGGCCAGATGAGAAAATTTTGAATCGGTTGAAATGGAAAGAACCTCAACACCCATCTTTCTCAATTGCTTGTAATATCCGCCAATGTCGGCAAGCTCTGTTGGACAGACAAAAGTGAAATCTGCCGGGTAAAAGTAAATAACAAGCCATTTTCCGGAAAGGCTGTATTCAGAAAAACTGTGCTCTTCAAAACTGTCTGAGCCAGGGTTGTATGTGGAAAAAGTAAAATCCTTGATCCTTTGCCCCAGCCCGACCGGGCAGGATTTTCTATTTTCGTCATTATCTTGCATTGGAGCACTCCTTGTTTGCTATCTATCCAACTGATTTTCAAAACTCACAGAAACCGAAACGCGTAGGTTCAATTTCATATGGCATTCTGCCTATAGTAGTTAAAGGCAAACCCCGAAAAAACAGCCAGCACAAGGCCGCCAGAAATGTAACCACACCCTGCCTCTCAGACGCAAAAGCATGAAAGAGCGCGGGCAGTATAACCGCACGTCTGGATATAGCCCCCAAAAGTCAGCTTTACCTATTACAAGCTGGCAGCAACAAACAAAATGCTCCTCAATTGTTTATATAGCAAAATACAAACAAATGATTTTGAAAAAATCAATCTTATCTATACACAGATATAATTGAAAAAACAGCCAAATATGACCAATATATTCAAGCATAATAGTCAAAATATGAACATTATTTATTTTTATACAGGATAATTTAAAACAAAAAATACAGAATATCGATCATATACAAACATACAATCCACTGTTCATCCAAGCTATCAGGCGGTAAAGTCAGAAATCACTTCAATCTGGCGTATTTCGTCTTGTGAACAAAAAAGCGGCCATTTTCATTAAAGAAAGGTTCTCTTTTGGACCTATCTGAAATGAAAATGACCGCAGTATCTGATCGTTGGCAATGCGTCGTTATTGCCCCCCCTGTGAACCCTGCTGCCCATGCAGACATATGAGGTGCCACTGGGCTTTTATCGGGGAAAATGGGCATTGATTAGCCCCAAAATCCGCATGATCTTAGACAGTATCGTCACAAGATAAGTGTTCAATTGTATCAAAGAGAATCAGCCTTTTATGCAGTAAGTTTACTCTAATGATACTTGACCGAAATAAAAGGATACATTCTGCGCAGAAATAACTGAAAAAGCGTTCCTGACATCGCTGTCTGCCAGATATACTTGTATACGTTCCTGTCTACTCGACAAAAAGAATACATGCTCAACCTGTACTGCAAGTTGAACATACGTACATAGCTACTCCTCATCTTTCGCATCGGCGTTTGCCCCAGGTGCAATCAGTTTTCCCTGCTTATCGCAAAGCCCTACAAGAACAGTCTTCCCATTATCAGCAACCTTGAATTGACCAAACCGGGCTTTTTCATACTGGCGGGCCGTGCCTTCTTGAAAATAGAATGCTGTAGCAACGGTGGTAACGGCACGTCCCCGTATTCTGTAACCAAGAAGAAACTCGCCGGGTAGCAATGGCTTGCCATCATCCAACCTGATAAAGGACGCCGCTTGTGGCACGGGTTCATTGCTAATACGCAATACAGCAAACCCTTCTACAGCCGTATCCTCTGCCCTGCTTTTTGACTGTGATGGATTACTGCCGTCACGGACGACTTTTGCTTTAGCCAGAGCTGCGCGAATGTCGGTATTAACAATATACCTGAGGTCCATATAATCGCCCATGAGCAACGCCCGGGGGTCCACGGGAGCTAAAGGCAACAATATGGTCTTGCCGTCGGCAAGCACCGTTTCCATTTTTTGCACAGAAAAGGCATAGCCAGCAAAAAAGAGTATCAGTACCGACAGTATGTAGAGCTTACGCATGACTTGCCTCCTGTTTCGATATTTTCACCTTCCAGATATGCAAAATCAAGGCAAGCAACAGCAGCAACACACCAGTTATGGTCAGGTAGGCGGATTTCATCGAAAAAGGCACTGCAAGGTTGTAGTAGTAAAAAATCATGTAGGCCAGCAGATACGCCAGTACAAAACCTTGCATGACAGCGTTGCCCAACTGCCTTGCCAGAACAAGACCGAAAACAGCCAAAGCCGCTCCTGGCTGGTACCGCGAAAGAACAATAAATATAACCATACCAGTCATGACTGCCGCCCGTACTTGCCAACTTCGCTTCCGGGTCAGAGAAAAAGCTACGCACGCTGTCCCTACAGATGCCCCCAAGCCAATCCCCCCCGCACCGATAACCGGCATGCTCAAAAAATGGTTAAGACCATACGGCAATCCAAGAGCAATTATCTGAAATATCAGCATTCCCGCATAGAATCCGAAGAACCACGCGTCAGCGATGGGCCCGCGCAAACTGCCACGCCATTTCTCTTCGCGCACGCAGAAGAATGCCAAGCCTAAGCCTATCAGTACCCACCATAGCGTGGAAAGATTGACAGCTATGCTTGCCAGATGTGCAGAAAACCCATCCCCCATTCCTCCATAGAGCAAGAATGAAATTCCAATTGCCACACAACCGCTGATGGTAGCAGCTGCCAAAAAGGTATAGGTGGCTGCACGCATGAAGATGCTGATACCAACGAGCAGAACTGCCAGCGCAAAGCAGGCCAGCATGGGTTTGTCGAATGTCAAAAAGAGGAAAATGGACATTCCAACAGAACCGGTGATGGACAAGGCAAAGCCAAAATGCCGCGAAAATATTTTATTCCCTGCTGCCAGTGTACGGCCCAGAAACAGTACGGGCACAGAGACAACAAGAATGCTCAACGCTTCATATGAATCGATTCCCAGTGTTGCAAACAGCAAAAAACCAAAAAAACAAACCAGAAGAAGCGCCGACAGCCAGCCCCCCAATGACAACAGTAGTCGTATATACCAAGGGGAAGCGGGATCTCCCGACCTTGGCAAGGAATCATCTGCCTGTACCGCACCTTGGGCTTGTAAATCTTTCCATAATGTCTGCCACGAAACATCGGGCCGGGCACGGCCAAAAACAGCAAAGCCAAAAGAAGTTGCGCCTTCGCTCTTTTGCTCGGAAACCATACTCCGTTGCAAGTGCAATAAAATTTTTGCCAATCCCGCTGTGATGCCGGCAATAAGCAGGCCCCACAGCAGAAAAGCAGTAACCACGCCTGCATCAAAAAACAGCTCGCTCTTGGCCAGCACAGCTATCAGAATAACTGTGCCCGCTCCAAGCAATGACGCAAGCATAAACAAATCAGGTTCTTTTTTTCTATACCACCACCACGAAAGCCCCGCTATGCTCACCGCAAAAAGGGCAACAAATTGATGAGGCAACCATAACACCAAACCATCCGCCACATAGTAGGCGTCAAAAATAACTATAATCAGATAGAAGGTTGTTCTGGCAATCAGATCAAAAAAAAGAAGTCTGGGCAGCCAGCGCGACCGTAACCACGCGCGGGATTCCTTTTGCCCTGCCTTGCGCGCTGCCCATTCCCAAAGTGCAACGGCGCAGGCGATGACAAAAAGCCATTCAGGAAGGACAAAAAACTGGCTAAAGGCATCATAGGGCGACGAAAGACTGCGCCCAAGCCAAAGAGCTACAAAAACATTGCCTGAAAGCCAGGAGGCAAACCATAACCCGGCCTGCTTGCCTGCAATAGCTAGCAAAACCAGCAAAATCGTCCATACCTTGAACAATTCCCAAAGCTCTGCACCTGTTTGATAGGTCTGCCCGAACACGGCCAGCATCGGCCCCATTGCAACCCCGCAGGTCAGCAATAAGGCCTGCCCAAGGCGAGTATCCAACCCTCGAACGACGGCCCCGATACCTCCGCCAGCAACGACCAGACCTACAAGAGCCATACGCTCGAAAGGACGCATATCGCCCCAGTTCCAGGCAATGAAACAGATCAGACCTGCCAGAAAAAAAAGCACGCCACCAAGTAAAGAAACCTGACGCCAATAAGCCAGCCACGCGCTGCCGTCTGGCCGGAATCCGCAAAAATCAAGAGCCTTGGACCATGCCGAGGACGAAATGCCCCCGCTATCACAGAGAGAACTCAGGGAGCCGCGGGTCAGAGGCGGCAAAAATTCTTCAACAGTGGAAGCATGCTCCACCACGGGGGTATTCATATCAGAATGCACGGAAGGGATCATTTCATTCATAATCTGCTCTCATAGCTTGAAATATATACATTTAAACCAGTAGTTTTTTGATTGCCAAAACCAACATATCATAACACGCATGAATAGCGATAATATTTATTATACTTGTTTGCGTATCCAACCGTCTGTACAATATTTCCAAATTATAACTGCAACCATAAAAAAAGCGGAGCATCGGCCCCGCTTTTTATGTGATACTTCTGAATCTGGCGTCAGCTAAAATAGCCGCTTTGACGCATAAGCTCCTGCCCATTGGCAAGTGAAGGAACAAGGGTCGCAACCATAATAAAATAGTGCACGGCCACAATGCGGAACGAATATTTCGGTAAAACAAAAATGAAAATAAAGCAGACGGCGGCAATAACAAAAACCAGAATATTGGCCTCTTGCGACCCCCATGCGATGCCCGTAAGCCAAATCAATGCGTAGATGCACCAGGCCAGAACCATAGCGCAAAGGAAAAGCATATTGAAACGGGGCTGGTTACGCCAGCTTTCCAGATAGGCAGCAATCATTTATTTTCCCGTGGCCGCCACGGAGCCGAGCTTGCTCCCGATGGCTATGCTTGCAGCAATATTGCGGGCCGCCGTGCGAAGGTTGTTTTCCCCCGCTTCCAGAGCTTCTGCAATTGTGCAGGGGCTGGAAAGAATGCTGAATACAGCGTCAATGCCGTGATCATGCACAACAGCGGCGTCGTGACGCAGTGAACCGCCTATACCGATAACAGGCTTGCCGTAGAGTTTCGCCACGCGGGCGACACCTACAGGAGCTTTGCCAAAGGCTGTTTGGCCGTCAATGCGGCCTTCGCCGGTGATCACAAGATCAGCATCCTTGACAACAGCGTCCAGCCCCACGGCCTCTGTAACAATTTCGCTTCCGGGGCGCAGTCGCCCTCCCAGGAAGGCATACATGCCCCCACCCATGCCACCAGCAGCGCCAGCACCGGGTATTTCGGACATATCCACGCCAAGATCGCGAAGCGTAATCTCGGCAAAATTTTTAAGGTAGCCGTCAAGCTGCTGCACCAATTCAGGAGTAGCCCCTTTCTGAGGGCCAAAAATAGCCGATGCGCCACGGGGGCCGCACAGGGGGTTATCCACATCGCAAGCAACGTCAATGACGCAGTCTTTCAAACGGGCGTCAAAGGTAGACATATCAATGCTGACCAGCTTGCCAAGCCCAAGCCCGGTGGGTTCTATCTCCTGACCGTCAGCATCAAGCAGCCGCACGCCAAGGGCCTGAAGCATGCCTGCTCCGCCTTCATTGGTGGCGCTGCCGCCAATGCCGAGAATGAATTTGCGGGCTCCGGCATCAAGGGCAGAACGAATTAATTCGCCAGTGCCGTAGCTTGTGGTTTGCAGAGGGTTGCGCTTTTCAGGCGGCACAAGCCCCAGGCCACTGGCAGTGGCCATTTCTATTACAGCCGTGCTGCCGTCACCCGTAAGGCCGTAAAAAGCTTCCACTGGCTCACCCAGGGGGCCTTTGACCGTTACAGATATGCGTTGGCCACCAGTAGCTTCCACCATAGCCTCAACTGTACCCTCACCGCCGTCAGCTACGGGAACCTTGACGTATTCAGCATCAGGAAACACTTCTCGAAAGCCCGACTCAATGAACGTGGCTACCTGTAAGGCCGACAGACATTCCTTGTACGAGTCCGGCGCAATGACAATTTTCATGAAATGCTCCTTTTTGATGACACTGGCGTTCTGGCCAAGATACTATATGACAGGATGGTGTAAAGTTGGGGTATCGGCTCTGGGCCGGGAAGACAAGCCCCCCGGCCCAATATACTTAAGAAAGGACTAGAGGAACATCTGCAGCAGGAGGGTACCGCCGAGGCCAAGAACAGCCGCGATGGTCGTACCCGCAGTATAAGTCGCGTACATTGAACCCATAGGAATGCCAAGCGATTCCTTGACGAACCAGAAACCGGAGTCCGTCACCTGCGATGCGCCAATGGCTCCAGCGCCAATGACGATGGCCATAAGAGCCGGATCAATCTGGGGGTTAGCGCCAAGCACTGGCAGAATAAGCCCCGCCGCAGTCATCATTGCCACAGTGGCGCTGCCCAGGGCAAAGCGCAAAGTGATAGCGATAACCCAGGCCAGAATAAGGGGGCTGATCTGAATGCTGGTCAGCACCTGCTTGAGCACAAGGCCCACGCCGCTGTCGGTGATAATCTGGTTAAGTGCGCCAGCAGCGCCGATAACAAGCATGATGGAAGCCAGAGGAGCCATACCGGCTTCACTGAACCGTCCAAGCTGATCCCAGTTAAAGCCACGGCCAAGGCCCAGCACAAAGTAGGCCACCACTGCGGAGATGAACAGGGCGATCATCGGCGTGCCGATGAAGTTCACATAAGACATGTAAGAAGGCGGATTCTGCTTGTCTATGTTCAGTTCCACAACAGTTTTGGCGATCATGAGCAGCAGGGGCAGCAAAATTACAAACAGCGTTCTGCCGAAGGGGGGCAGTTCCGATTCCTTGCGGGGTTCAGTGTCCGCATAGGCACCAGTCAAGGGAACGGGGGGCAGACGCTTGGCAATAAATTTGCCATAAATGGGCCCTGCAATGCAGGCGGCGGGCAGGCCCACAATCAGACCAAAGAAAATAACCTTGCCCACATCTGCTTTAAGCAGGTCGGTGACGGCCATAGCCGCAGGATGGGGCGGCACGATGCAGTGAACTGTGGTCAGGGCCACCACAAGTGCCATACCCACCTGAATGAGAGGCAACTTGGATTCCTTGACAATGGAGAACATAAGAGGCGTCAGCAGGATGATGCCGACCTGAAGAAACACTGGGATGCCGCATACGTAGCCGACAATCATCATGGCCCAGTGCGCTCTGGATTGCCCCAGAATACGGATTAGCGTTCGGGCCAACCTTTCAGCCGCGCCAGAAACTTCCATAAGTTTTCCCAATATTGCGCCAAGCGCAAGAATTGGCGCGAGGAAGCCCAGAGTTTTGCCAAGGCCGCCTTCAAAGGCCACGACAATTTTGGCCAGTTCCATATTGTGCGTCAGCGCCAGGAACAGGCTTGCAGTTGTAAGTGAAACAAACGCATGAATTTTGAAGCAAATACACAGCACGATGACTATGGCAATGGCAATGGCAAGCATTGTCATTGAATAGCCAATACCAAAGGCTTGGACGGTTCCCATCATCACTCTCCAGACAGCTAGTTACAGTACAAAGCCGGTAGCACCCGGCTCCAAATATTCCTGAAAGAGCGGCCGACCCTCCGGCGGCTGCTCTTTCAGGGAAAGTATTCCTTAGCCATTGGCCTTTTTGAAATTGAATGCATAAAGCGCCGCCAGGCGAATAGCCTCAACCATGCTCACAGGACTGGCCTTGCCCTTTCCGGCGATATCAAAGGCAGTGCCGTGGTCAACCGAGGTGCGCAATATGGGCATACCAAGGGTAAGCGAAATGGTACGCTCAAAGTCCACCATCTTGGTGGCGATGTGCCCCTGGTCGTGGTACAGCGAAAGCACAGCGTCCCACGCGCCTTTGAGAGCAAAATGGAACACCGAGTCAGCCGGGTTAGGCCCGTGAACATTGAAGCCGCGCTTTTTGGCTTCTTCAATGGCCGGAACGATCTCAATATCTTCCTCATTGCCGAAAAGGCCGTGCTCGCCGCAGTGGGGGTTCAGCCCTGCCACAACAATACTGGGATTTTCAATGCCCAGCAGGCGCATGGCTTCAGAACAGCGGGCAATGTAATCCAGCACACGGTCTTTTTTCACAGCGCGACAGGCGTCCATGAGCGAAAGATGCCGGGTGAGGAAGAACACGCGCAGGCTGTGTACCTGAAACATAGTAAGAGGGTCTTTTGTACCCGTGAGATCGCCAAGAATTTCAGTATGCCCGATGTAGGGCACTCCGCCAGCCTTGAGTGATTCTTTATTAATGGGCGTAGTGGCCAAAGCATCGGCTTTGCCAGCCATAGTGATTTCCACAGACTTTTTGATGTACTCAAAAGCTGCTTTGCCGCAATGGCCCTGGACCTTGCCGTACTCAAATCCGGCCAGATCCACATTGTCCATGTTAAGAATGTTGGCTGCGCCTTCACGCCAGCCTTCAAGATTTTCGTCAACTTCATTGAAGTAGGGGCTGACATTCATAATAGCAGCCGCACGCTTCATGATTTCTGTATTGCCCACCACAAGCACGCAGGCCATATCAGTGACAACAGGATCCACCAAGGAAGCTGCAAGAATTTCCGGGCCAACTCCAGCCGGATCGCCCATAGGAGCGCAAATCAACGGTTTCATATATTTTATCCTTGTTTTTTTACTGTTCAAACAGTTCTTTTTGAAATGCAAAACATTTCAAAGTGAGTTTGCTCTAGGACGGACGCTTACGAGTGGAGATTTTGGTGAAGAGATACTCCACACATTCCACAAGGCTGCTCTTGTCGCCTACAAAACCACCCTTGGTAATCATTGGCAGATCGGCTTGAACACCGCCAATAATATGACCATACACAGCCAAGGGCAGCACTTGGTCGCGCACTGTGAACCCGCCCGCCTTCAAGGTGCGGATAACGGATACCGTAACCTCGCCACCCGACGTATACAGGCCGCCAATGCGCAAGGCTTCTCGGCGCAGCGCCTCATCCGTCACGTTTGCGATGGCTTCATTGATGCGTTGCGAAATCTCTGAATGGGTGAGGTTCATCTTCTTCGACATTTCATCCAGAGAAAAAACGTCTTCCTTGTTGGCAGCCGTGCAGACGCCAAGCACCGTCGTGCCTGCCGGTGGAGCGCATACAACATCAAGCACGCGGGCGCACTCGCTGGCAGCCTCATCTTTTCCAGCCAGGATCTGGCTGACATTCATCGGTACAAGATGGCAGGGATGCGCCAGACGCAGAGATTCCATTTGCACGCGAGTGAGCTCGCTTGTGCTGCCAATGGCAAGGAATACCCTGTTTTCAAACTGTGACCGGGGAGCCTGCACGCGCACGGCAGCCAGCTCGGCTGTGAAGGGGCCGGGGTCAACCGATACAAGAGGGTACGGAGCATCAGCCAGAGATTGCGCAATGGTTGTAATATCTTCATCGGCCACTGCGTCGCAAACCACTACACGGCAGCCCTCGGACCGCAGGTTTTCAATGGCCTGCCGCACAGCAGCGGCTCCGCTGAGAATTTTTTCAAGAGGAACAAAACCGCACTTCATTGTGCTTTGTTCTGCGAAAATTTTGAGTACGGAGGTGTCTTTGACAGGCGTGGCCGCATCCTGGGCAATGGGTGAACGCTCCAGAGGCACGCCATGCACGATCTGGTACCCACCCACGCAGATGCGCCCTGAAGACGGATAGGAAGGCACCAGTATGGCCAGGGATTCCTCATGTCCGTAGCTGTCATCCATAGCCTTGATGGCAGCCTCTATTTCCGCCCCAACATTACCACGCAAGGTGGAATCCACTCGCTTGGAAATCAGGGCAGGTTTTTCGGCGCAGAACATTTTTACCGCCGCATAAACAGCGTCCCATGCCTTTTGGCGTGAAAGCAGACGGCTTTCAGCATTGAGCGAAACCGCAGTGAAAGCCTCAAAGTATTGCGGGTCCCATTTATCCAGTCCAAGGCAAGTAGCGCTTGAAAAGCCCTTGGCGGTAAGCAGCGCCCCATTGGCGTTTGCACCTGTAAAATCATCAGCAATTACAGCTATATTCATGGCAAACTCTTTTGACCTGTTGACCGTTTGGCCAGGCCTGACAAAGGTTCGTAAAATGACTGCCTTTATTCAATTCCGGCATAAAGCAACCGGGCACCATTGGCTTCCAGACTTTCCCGGGCATCTTCACTGAGCCCGGTGTCTGTAATAATACGATAAAACTGCTCAACCCCGGCCACTCGCCAGGGACTGAACTTCCCGTATTTTGATGAATCAACCAGAAGAATGCTCTTGTCAGCGCTGTCCATAAGCTGAATCTTCCGATTCATTTTTTCTGATGAGCTGGTGGTCACCCCGTGCTGCTCTCCCCACACGTTGATGCCTACAAATGCCACTGTAGTGCGAACACGGCGCAAGTAAGCCACAGAGTCATTATCGTTGCAGGCCCGGCTGATGGGGTCTACCCTTCCCCCGGTAAGAAACACCTCTATATGCGCGTTGCCTGAAAGAAGCATGGCAATTTCAAGGTCGGGGGTAACAACCGAAAGATGCTTGAAAGGCAATGTGGGCAACAGGCGCGCCAGCTCAAGGGTCGTTGTGCCCGCGTCCAGACCAATAAAGTCGCCCTCCACAATAAAATCGCACGCTGCATGCGCTATGGCGATCTTGGCCTCTTGCATGCTGGCAGCCTTGTGGGACCGCGGGATGTCATGCGCTTCAAACCCAACAGGAACCGCGCCACCCCAGGTGATTTCAAGCTGATTTTGTTCTTCCAACACCTTAAGGTCACGGCGCACTGTCATAACGGAAATCCCCAAGGTTTCCGCAAGTTCACGGCTATTAAGAGCCCCCCGGTTCTTGATCAGGCGGGCCATCTTTTTTCGACGTTCAACAGGCAGCATGGCAAAACTCGTTTCGTGACAATTTGATGTTATTTTTTAGTCAAATTTGTTATTTTTTGTTATGATCTGTTCAAAGGAAATCGTCAAGATAGCAGATGAAAAAAGCTCCAGACCTAACAGCTGGAGCAATGATTTTTTTACATATTTTTTTTCTATGTTGTTTTTTGTGACATTTTCTGCACATCAAGCTTGCTGGGAGCAAAATTTCGGGCTTTTTCATTTCAGTTTTACGATTAAAAATAGCTACGCCTAGAGATCCTACGAACAGGAAAATTGAACTGCAATCAAAGGATAAAACATTATATTCAATTTTAAATTGAGGTTAATAAACTCTATAACCACACAAAATTCACCCAATAGGCACCATGAAAGCGCATAACAACCCATAATATTGAACTTTATTAGCGCATTATCCCTTTTCATATTGCTAGAAATTTAAAATCACATACTCGATCATTATAAATTACTTTGAGAAAGCACAAATCCATTGTATAGTTAGTGTTGAAGGAATGCGAATAGTCCTGCCCAAACAAGGCAGGCTTTCTGCATTTACTAGCACTGAACACGATAACGTGTTGAAAAACGTACAGGAGATTTACGTGAACAAGGTACTAACCATTGCGCTGGGCCTATGGCTGACATGCGCCTTTTCGGGCATCGCTATGGCCAATAGCGATATTGTTACCGCCTCAGACCATGAAGCAATACTTGAAATAGCCAAGGGTTTTGGCAGCGCAGAACTGAGTCAGACGGCCAAGGGCGCGCCCATTATCAAGGGCCGCATGGACGGCACCAAATACGCCATTTGGTTTTCAGGCTGTACTGACGGCAAGAACTGCAGCGCCTTGCAGTTTATTTGCATATGGAAAACCAAGGACTTTTCGCTTGAACAGATCAACACCTGGAATGCACAAAAAATGTACACCAGGGCGTATATTGACCGTGATTCCGACCTTATTCTGGAAATGGACATCTTCATGCGCTACGGCATGAGCAAGAAAAATCTGGATGAAGTGTTTGACCTATGGCAAACATCAGTGAGGCACTTTTCCCAGCAACTTTCCCAAAAAACTCAGCCCAATTAGCGCTGCTTTGCCAGCGCCACAAAAAACCGGCCCAAGGGCCGGTTTTTTGTGGTCAGTTGACCTAAGATAAAAATACACTGATCGGAATAGTGAGACACCGAATCCGTTGAGCATTACATTTTTTCAAAGCGGCTCTGCGCTAAAGACTCAAGGACATCTTTTTGCGAGGGCTGGCAGAACAAAATATCTCTCGGGATATCCTTTCTGCCAGCTCATCACTGTTGCTACACAGAAGGCCCGACGGGATTAACAGAACCCGCAAAAGGATATGGTCCCGCAAACGTCACGTCCGTAGGAATCTGACAAACATGCGTATTTAGCGTCTGGTTCTCCCAGTGGTGCAAAAGATAGCCTGGTGCTTCCATACGGAAGGTGTCACCACCTTCGGGTGAAAGATCTAGGTCGATCTGCATGGCCGCCGAGGGCGCAGTTACGCACAGGCGTCCTTGCCATTGGGTGATTATTGGCCGGTGCATGTGCCCGAAGCACAGGCGCACTTGCGGATTGGCCGCAACCACAGCCGCAAACCTTTGCTGATTTTCAAAAGGCTCATCCATAACACCCAAGCCCGTACCGAACGGCGGATGGTGCATGAAAAGCAGTGTCTGCACATCTGGCCTTTTGCCCAGTTCATCGACGAGCCAAGATTCCACTGCCGGAAAAAAATGGCCGGAGTGCGAACCAGGATGCATGCTGTCCAGCATGATCAGACGCAGATCATCTTTTTCAACGGTATAACAGATATGCGGCGCTACCTTGGGATCCGACGGGCACCAGTTCTGCAATACGGTCTGCATTCTGTCACGCCTGTCGTGGTTTCCGGGCAAGGCATAGACAGGAATATTCAGGGCGGAAAATGCATCAAAAAGGAGATGATAGGCATTCAGGTCGCCACTGTCAGCCAGATCGCCGCTAAGAACGATAATATCCGGCTTTTGGACCATAGTTTTCAGGTATGCCACGGTAGCATCAAGACAGCGCTTCGTGTCTACAACCCGGAACGACAGCTTGTTATCACCGCGCAAGTGTGTATCGGATAATTGCAAAATACGCATAACGTACCCCTAAACTTGCGGATTTGCCTCGGCCTGCATGACGTTACGCGCATGCGCCTGGCGCTCGGCTCTATTGTGCCGACGTTGAATGGTAAAGGCCGAAAATGCGCTGGTTGCAGCAGCTATGAGTACAAAGATGCAAATGTAAAACGGGTTGCCGTCATTCCACTGCATAAGCACTGTGCACACGCCCGGCACGATGCCAGCCACAAGAAAACCCGGAAACTGATAAACTATTGATATGCCCGTGTAGCGCACTTCTGCAGGAAAAAGATCTGAAAAAAGCGCGGCTTCCGGCCCAAACACACCCGCATAACAAATGCTGAGGGGAATGGCGATGGCAAGGCCAATAATGAACATATTGCCGCCGCTGCTCTGCATAAGCCAAAAAGCCGGAAAGATTGTCAGACCGCAAGCCAGACTGGCAAGACCGTAAATACGCCCACGCCCAAAGCGGTCGGCAAGACGGCCTGCAATAAGAATAAAGGGGCACATCAACAAAGCCGCAATCATAACGGCTGTAAGCGCTTCTGTGCGGGTAACGTTAATGTACTGCACGAGGTAGCTGATGGAAAACACCGCAAGAACGTTAAAGAACACGCCGTCAATCCAGCGTGCGCCCACACCAAGAGCGATATTGCCGGGGTAGTTTTTGCACACGGTGACAATAGGCAGGGCTTTTTTCTCGGTATGGCCTTCTTCCTGAACTTTGCGGAATTCCGGCGTTTCAAGAATGTGGGTACGAACATAAAGGGCAACGCCAATCAGCACTACACTGAAAATAAAGGCAGCGCGCCAGCCCCACAACATGAACTCTTCGTTGGTCAGCAACCACGAAAGCAGGGCCACCACGCCAGAAGCAAGGCAAAGCCCCGTGGCCAATCCCATTTGTGGAATACTGGCATAAAAAGCTTTTTCACGTTCATCGGCGTATTCATAGGTCATGAGCACTGCTCCGCCCCATTCGCCGCCAAGGCCCAGCCCCTGACACAACCGCAGGGTTTGCAGCAGAATGGGAGCAGCAATGCCGATGGATGCATAGGTAGGCACCAGGCCGATGCCAACGGTGGCTATGCCCATGATGAGCATGGTAAGGATAAGCATGCGCTTGCGGCCCAGCTTGTCGCCATAATGCCCGAAGATAAACCCGCCCAGAGGACGCGCCAGATAGCCAATAGCAAAGGTGCTGTAAGCAAGAATGGTCCCGATGAAAGGGTCTGCGGTGGGGAAATAGAGTTTGTTGAATACGATGCCAGCCACTACCCCGTACAGGAAAAAGTCGTACCATTCGATGGTGGCACCAAGCAAACTGGCAATGACCACCTTGCGCATTTCTTTTTTGCTGGTAGCTGGTTTTCCCATTCCTGCGTTTGGCATGTTCCCCTCCACGGCTTTGACAGAGTTGCCCCTGCATCTACCATTAAAATTTTTAATAATTTTTCAATAACAAATGAGAACAATTAAAATTTTGAACTAAATAAAAAATTCTATTTAGTTCATTAAAGAAAAAATAGCCTTCCAATAGGCATTTTTCACTCGCATTAGCACGCTGTAGATTTTTATGTCAATTGAAAATTTATTAAATTTTTTAATTTATTTTATTGACTCATAGAAAAGTACATGGGAGGTTATGAGCATGAGAAGTTGCTCAAACTTCATACTGTGCTCATGACCGCCCATACTGGCGGAGCATCACCTCCGGCCAACGCCGGAAAATACACGAGAGTGAGCGTAAAGGAAGAGAAGATGACTGTTGACGGTGAAAACCGCAAAACCGCAAAAAAAGCAACGCTGACTGATGTGGCCCGCATGGCGGGCGTATCCCCCGCCACAGTTTCAATGATACTCAACGGGCGAGAAGGCGTTTCTTTTGCCGAAGAAACCATCAAAGGGGTTATGGCTGCCGCTGCCAAACTCAACTATGGCCAGGGGCGGCGCGGCAAAGCGGCAATGGGCGGCGGCCCTGTTATATTGATAGTCGTACCCAACGTCACCAATACGTATTATGCCACCATCATTCAAGCCATACAGCAGGCTGCTGCGGAAAAAAACTATACTTCCTGTATATGCACAACGTATCGTAGCCTTGAAAGTGAACTGGCGGCTGTTCAGCTTGCTCAGTCCACAGGCATGGCGGGCATTATTTTCACCATGCTGGCTCACCCTGATGAAGTCCTTTCCCGCGTAGGGCGCAAAATACCTGTGGTTGTTATGGGCGACAGGCGCGTTGACCTCAACGTGGATACGGTTGAACTTAACAACTATGATGCAGGCAGCCTTATTGCCCAGCATATGTGCGAGCTGGGCCACAAGCACATGGCCTATATCTCCACAACGCTGGACGCCAGCAACACCATACGCGTGCAGCGGCTTAAAGGGCTTCAGTCCACCATCAGCCGACTCTGCCCGGAGGGCAGTCTGCTGGTAAAGAGCCGCAACATCACGCCTGAAGTTGAGCTGAACAATCTGCTCATCGAGCATACTGTTGGTCATGAGCTTGCCCGCAGCTGCTTTGACGACAAAAAGATTACTGCCTTCATCGCTGTAAACGACATGGTAGCCTATGGCGTCATGGATGCCGTTCTTGATGCCGGTTTCAGCATTCCCGGCGACTACAGCGTTTGCGGTTTTGACAACCTTTTGCCCTCAAATTTCGGCAAGGTGGCCTTGACCACGGTCGAACACTATATTCAGGACAAAGGGCATAATGCGCTGGATCTGCTTCATGCGAGAGTCAGCGGGCAACTTTCAAACCGTAACATCACCCGGGTTGAAATAAGCCACAGACTCATTGCGCGTTCTTCAACGGGAGCCCCCAGGGCAAGCCAGACCGAGTAACAAAAAAAGTATATCGAGCGGGTTAAAGTGCTTTTTTGCGTTTTTTGGCTACAGGCATAGCACTTGAACCCTGGCCGCGAGACATGCAAAAGACGGTCAGCTTCACCACAAATACAATATGCTTCCATATAACCTAGACATACAGCAGGGTATTACATGCTGGAAACCACCGTTGTAATTATCGGGGGCGGCGCTACGGGCACAGGAACGTTGCGCGACCTCAGTATGCGCGGCATATCCGCCATCCTCCTTGAACAGGGAGGCATAGCCCACGGCACCAGTTCACGTTTTCACGGCCTGCTGCACAGCGGAGCGCGCTATGTTGTTAACGACAACGAATCCGCTCGTGAGTGCATTGAAGAAAACATGATCGTGCGCCGCATCGGCAGACAGTGCGTGGAGCAAACAGAAGGCTTTTTTGCGCTTACGCCCCAAGATGATCCTTCCTATGTGGAAAAGTTCATTGATGGATGCCACAACGCGGGTATCGACGCACAGGAAATTGAAGTAGCCGAGGCGCTCAGGCTGGAACCGCATCTCTCGCCCGAAGTACGGCGCGTGTTTCGCGTGCCAGATTCGTGCGTTGACGGCTTTCGGCTGGTTCTGCACAACGCCATGTCGGCTCAAAGGTATGGTGGCCGCATGTTCACCTATCATGAAGCAACGGGCATCACCCTGCGCAATGGACATGTATGCGGCGTTACAGCAGTCAATCGGCATACCGGAGAAATTGTTGAAATAGCCTGTCAGTGCGTAGTCAATGCTGCTGGATCCTGGTCGGGACATATTGCGGGCATGGCGGGCCTTGATGTTTCCCTTTCGCCCGATAGAGGCACATTGATCGTCTTCAACCACCGCTTCACCTCAAGGGTGGTCAATCGTCTGCACCCAAGTGGCGACGGCGATATTTTTGTGCCACACGGTTCCATTACCATTCTGGGTACCACATCCGCAGCTACCGACAAACCTGACGATACAACTCCAACCACAGAAGAGGTGCTGCGCCTGCTCGACATCGGCGAACTTCTTTTTCCGCAAGTGCACCAGTACCGCATTCTGCGTGCCTTTGCCGGAACACGGCCCCTCTACACTCCCGGCGGAACTTCTGGGCGCAAGGCAAGCCGCAATTTCCACATAGTCGACCATGCAGACGAGGGGCTGGAGGGCATGGTCAGTATTTTTGGCGGCAAGCTGACCACCTATCGACTTATGTCCGAACGTGTTGCCGACAGGGTTTGCGCAAAGCTGGGGCAGTGCGTTCCGTGCAAAACAGCAGATGAACCCCTTGTGCATGATGTGGACGAAGCCACGCTCAAACGCGCCGCCCGCTTTTTCCCCATGCAGGGGTTGCACCTCATGGCCGACCGCCTTGGAGACGACCTGCCGGGCGTACTGGAGCTTGCCGAGAAACAATCTGACAATCCCCTGCTTTGCGAATGCGAAATGGTGAGCATGGCTGAAATTGAATACGTAGCGCGCCAGCCTGCCATTTTTTCCCTTACGGATATACGCCTGCGCACACGCCTGGGCATGGGAACCTGCCAGGGAGCCTTCTGCTCACTGCGTACAGTCGGCGCTCTGACCGAGCATGGCGTTCAGCTTGAATTGACGCCCACGGACAATGTGCGGCGTTTTCTTCAAGAACGCTGGGGCGGACTGCGGTTTGCTCTCTGGGGCATGCAAGCCCGTGAAATGGAACTGAGCCGGGCCATATACGCCTCCACCCTCAATCTTGACGGAGCCGAGCATGAACAGGATTGTTGACGTTCTTGTAGTCGGGTCCGGCATGGCCGGGCTTATGGCTGCCCTGACTGCGGCCAGTCGGGGTAAAAAGGTGCGCATGCTCACAACAGGCATGGGGTCTCTTGCCATAAGCGGCGGCAATATCGACCTGCTCGGCTATGTTGACGGCAAGTATGCGCCCGATCCCTGGGCAGGCATGGATCTGCTGCCAACCGGGCATCCATACAGACTTATGGGCCAGGAAAACGTGCGTTCAGCCCTGAATTTTTTCCAGCAACACATGAGCTCCCAGCAGTGGGGCATGCAATCGGCTGCCAGTTCGGATGGGCAGGCCCGTAACGTTCATACGCCGACCATTATGGGCACGCTCAAACCCACATACCTTCTGCCGGAAAAAGTGAATGTCGACGCCTTAACATCGGCGCGCCGCGTGCTTGTTCTCAGTGTGGAAGGTCTGCGCGATTGTCGTCCGGCCCTGGTTGTAAGCCAGTTGCGCCGCTATAAGGCGTGGGCGGACAGAGAGTTCTTGCAGCTTACAGTCCCCTCCCCCCTTGGAGAAGCGCACCGTAGCGCGAGTGCTCTTGACCTTGCCCGTTTGGTCGACAGGCCCCAAAGCCGTCAATGGCTTATGGAAGCTCTGGCCGCATATGCGGGTTCCTGCGACCTTGTGCTGCTGCCCCCCCTTTGTGGCAGCAAGGCACAGCCGGAAAACTGGCAGACCATCGAGAATGCCGCAGGTTGTCCAGTTGTGGAAATGCTGTCCATCCCCCCCGGCGTGGGCGGGTTGCGGCTGCGCGACGCCCTGTTGCGCGCGCTGCGCGACTACAACTTTGAAATGGTTGAAAACGCCAAAGTTCTGCGGGCCGAAACCAGCGGTAACACCTGTAAGGCCCTGGTGGCTGAAGCCTCGGGGCAGGAACGCCGCCACGAAGCCAGAACCTTTGTGCTTGCCACAGGCGGCATTCTTGGCGGCGGGCTTGAGCTTGCTCCAGGAAAAATACGTGAAAGCGTCATGGGACTGGATATAGCCGCCCCTGCTGATGTTGAGCAGTGGGCATCTCCTGACCTGTTTGGCAAACACTTCTTTGCCAGTGCTGGCGTGCGCGTCGACAGCACCATGCGCCCTATGGACTCACAATCCGCTGCGCGCTGGTCCAATGTCTTTTTTGCAGGCCGTAGCCTGGGCGGTTACGACTACGCTGCTGAAAAAAGCGGTCACGGCGTTGCCGTGGCAACGGGCTGGCAGGCGGGACGTATGGCCGCCACGGCTTCGGAGGGAGAAAGATGAGCGTACACATAAGCCCAGACAACTGCATTGCCTGCACCACATGCGTGGTGCATTGCCCGGTGGCCGACGCCACGCCCAATTTTCTTGGTCCGCGCATGATTGGCCCGGCTTACGAGCGTTTTCGTCTTTTGGGACTGAACGAAGACCCATCCTTGCACTATTGTTCCAACTGCAAGAACTGCGACATTACCTGCCCGCACGGAGTACCTGTATCCAGTCTTAACATGATGGCACGGGCCGACCAGTGCCAGAAAACACCTCCCGGCCTTCGGGACTGGATTCTGGGACACGGCGAGCTTATGGCAAAATGGCTGCATCTTATTCCTGCAGGCCTGAAAAATTTCGGCATGCTCAACCCGCTTACGCGGCAGGTGTTGCACAAACTGGGCATTCACAAACGTGCCCCGCTGCCCGCCTTTGCAGGCCGTAATTTTCGCCATCTCGCCCGTCAGGTAAAACAGCCTGAAACCGGGCGCAGCGTAGTATTTTACCCCGGCTGCTATGTTGATGTGT
>NZ_JASGDK010000105.1:0-3722 GCF_047607245.1 Desulfovibrio sp. | reverse complement strand
TCATTCATAGTAGAGATTCCTTATGGCGGGGGGACGTCGGTTTCTGGCTGCAGCCCGCTGAGCATTCTGCCATTCAAGCTGGGCCGACACGGTGGGGCATTACCGTGCCGGCCAGGGTCTGGGCGGGAACCTCACTCTGGTTCCCGATGCGAGCTGTGGGCACAGCTCACAATTTTTAAAATTACTGTCTACTCGTATGGATATGGAGTTGCGGAAAATTCCTTGTATCGCGGGTGCGGATATACCCCGGCGTCAACAAGCGCCTGAAGATTTTTCGATTTATCAAACCATTGGGTGTGAAGCAGATCTTCGGATTTGTGACTCAAGGGCTTGCCGAGCCAGTCATCATACAAGGCTTTGACCTGAGTATTGTCTTGCGAGGCTCTTTTGGGAAACGCCGCGTCCGCGCCGTACACGCCCTTTGTGCGGTCTACCATGTAATCTTTGATGTCTTTGACCGCCGCATGCGCCTTGTTAACCAGGCGCACACTGAGCAAAAGACCGCCAGAAACGATACACGCGCCCTTCAAGAAACCGCGTCTTGTGATGCCAATGATGGACATAGCCGCCCCCTATGCGTTGGTTGAAGCGTTAGCGAGACGCTTTTTAAGGCCTGCGAACAAGCTGGTGGCCTTGCGTTCAGCATATTCCAGCAGGTTGGGCATGATGGGCTGCCCGCCGCCACAGACACAACCGCCAGGGCACGCCATAAATTCGATAAAATGATAAGGAGAGTTACCCGCCCGCACCTGATCACACACGGCAGCAAAATGTTTTCCCCCGTGTACAACGGCCAGACGCAGTTCTGTGCCATTGATGGTGACGGCATATTCCTTCACGCCCATCAAGCCTCGAACTTCCTTGAAATCCCAAGAATCCGGGCGCTGGCCGGTAACAGCCTGATAAGCGTAGCGCAGGGCGGCCTCCATAACACCGCCAGACACGCCGAATATGGTCGCCCCACCAGTAGATTCGCCCATAAGGCTGTCGCGCTCGCCTTCTGGCAGCTTGGCAAAATCTATCCTCGCCTGACGTATCATGTAGGCAAGTTCACGGGTGGTAAGGGTAGCGTCAATGTCACGAATGCCATTGGAAGCCAGCTCTGGACGCAGCCCTTCATATTTTTTTGCTATGCAGGGCATGATGGAGACGGTGTAGACCTGTTCGGGGTTATAGCCTTTTTTCTCGGCCCCATAGGTCTTGGAAAGACGGCCGTTCATGCCGATGGGCGACTTGCAGGATGAAAAATGCGGCAGCAGGTCAGGGTAAAAAGTTTCTGCGTATTTTTGCCAGCCAGGACAGCAGGACGTGAACTGTGGAAGATCCTTGTTTTTACCCAGCCGCTGTACAAATTCCGAAGCTTCTTCCCAGATGGTGACGTCAGCCGCGAATTCCGTATCCCAGCAGTGTGTAAAGCCCAATGCCTTGAGGGCTGCGAGCATTTTGCCTGTGGTCACACTTCCCGGCTCAAGCCCAAAAGCTTCGCCAAGGGCGTAGCGAACCGCTGGCGCAGGCATGGCAATGCACTTGAGATTTTTATCCTTCAGCTTTTCCTGCAGTTCGGGCACCCATGTCTGTGTCTCATAGATAGCCATTTCAGGACAGTGCGTAAGACACTGCCCGCAGTTGATGCACGGTTCAGGATAAGCGACTTTATGGGCCAGTCCTGTTTCACCATATACTGCTCCGGTGGGGCAATATTCCTGGCAGAGGTCACAGCCGATACATTTTTTGTCGTCAATCTGCACAAAAAGCATCTTGTCGCCATCCGCACCTTTTGGCGGCACATGCGGCTCATACTGGATATGTTCCATTGCAATGCGCGGCATCTCAACCTCCTGATGATAACAGATGAAGTACACGTTTTTACCAACGCTGCCCGGCGTGCCAGCCTGAACCCTGTTGCGCCGACCATGCGTAAACTACTGCGCTCTAGGCTGACGCCAATGCTTTCGGTAGTGTGCTTTGCGTCTTCCATAACGGCTTGAGGGCATGGGTGCGCCCGGCTTCTTCAATGGCTGCCTGAACCCCGGCCATATCGACACGATTTTTGTTGTCATAAATGCGATAGTGTTCGCGAAAACCCATCGGCGTGAAGCCGGGCATGAGAACATTTGCTCCCGCCAGCAGACCATCACGTTGCCCGCATTCAGCGTCCAGAGTGGCCAAGGCTGTGGTTGCCGGAATGTTGGCCCAGGGCAAGACGATGCGCAGCACAGCCAACACACGCAAGGCCATAGGTACGCTTCCACTTTCCGATCGCCCCAATGGCGTATTTTCCTGCGGAATAAACGGGCCTGCTCCACACATGGATACGCGCAAACGACGGGCAAGCAGTATATCGTCTACAAGACTTTCCGGATGCTGCCCCGGCAGGCCAATCATGAAGCCCGATCCGCATTCATATTTCAGCTTTGCCAGTTTTTTCAGGCAATCAAGGCGCTCTTGCAGATTGTGACCAGGATGCAATGCGGCATAGAGGCTTCTGTCAGAGGTTTCGTGCTTGAGCAAAAAGCGCACGGCTCCCGCCTCTTTCCAAAGTGCGTAAGCCACTTCGGGCTGTTCGCCTACGCTCAATGTTATTGGCACCCGATGCGAACTTCTAATGGCGTCGATTATCTGGGCTAGCCACAACGGATCAATGGTGTATTCGCCGGACTGCAGCACAATGGTGTCAACGCCGGCATCCACTGCCACCGAAGCGGCCTTGAGGATTTGAGCTTGAGAAAGGGTATACCTTACGAGGGCGCGGTTCTCCCCCCTCAAGCCACAATAGCGACAATTACGCCAACAAAGGTTGGAAAACTCTACAAGACCGCGTACGAAAACGTGCGAGCCTTTTTCACGTTCGAGAACCCGGACCGCGTATTGGCGCAGTTCAGGCCAGGGGGTCTCAAACAGCAGAGTAGAGATTTCTGATCGGCGCATAGCTACTCCAACAAGAACCTGCTTAACAGTAGACGTCGCGCTGGCCAGACCGCACCTTGGCCAGCAGTTTTTCCGAAACGCGGCGCGTACGGTCCTCCATGCCGTTCAGCGTGGAAGCAATAGCTCCCTGTCCAGCCAGACGGGCTTCAGCCGTTGCATAATCCAGCAGATACTCTTCAAAAGTGGAAAGCGCGTTTGGCGCACATTTGGCTTTAATGAGTCCGGGTTTGGCCAGATCCATAAAATCCTTACCAGTGCGGCCAAGCCTGTAGCATCCTGTGCAGAATGACGGAATGAATCCGTGATCCCCCAAATCCTGCACCACCTCAGCAAGGCTTCTGTGATCGCCAAGCTGAAACTGGGCAGCCTCGAACTGACTGCTTTCTTTGTATCCACCAGGATTCGTGCGGCTGCCTGCGGAAATTTGAGAAACGCCAAGTTCCAGTGTGAGGCTGCGAATATTTGCATTCTCACGAGTAGACATGATGATACCTGTGTAGGGCACCGCCAGCCTCAAAATGGCTACGAGTTTCAAAAAATCCTTATCACTGAGGGCGTGCGGCGGATGTGAGGCCATATCTGAACCAACGGCAGGCTCTATGCGCGGAACGCTAATGGTGTGACAGCCGACACCAAATCTGTCTTCAAGGTGGGCGATGTGCTGCATGAGCGCCAAAGTTTCGTAACGCCAGTCATACAACCCATAAAGCAGCCCCATACCCACGTCATCAATGCCAGCCAGCATTGCCCGGTCAAAGGAAGATGCCCGCCAGTCAAGATCGCTCTTGGGGCCG
>NZ_JASGDK010000104.1:0-75696 GCF_047607245.1 Desulfovibrio sp. | reverse complement strand
TTTGGCCCAACACTGTGCGCCTGTCTATTGGCATTGAACATATCGACGACATACTGCTGATCTGGATCAGGCATTGGACTCCCTGTAGCAAGTAAACAAAGCCTCCTCACACAAGCCCTCATGACATAGCGCGTGGGGGCTTTTTTATGCGTTGCCTTGAGTGGATGCACGCCTGCAACGGATTATAGGTTTTACGTAAAACACGCGTCATGTTGCCCAGGCCACGCCGAAATCCATTGTCTTTTCTATGGTCATTGCATAAAGTTGACAAAGTTGGCGTCATGCCCGCACGAAGCAAAATGTTTTGCCAATAAATGCGGCGCACCATAGCGTATACTGCGCACCCCTCTGAGGAGAACTTTCATGTTGAAAAAGCTTGTGGCCTTCGTTTTTGTTATGCTTCTGGCCATGCCAGCTCTTGCGGAAGAGCTGAACACCAAATATTTCACTGTCAATGTGCCCGAAGGCTGGAAGGTCATCATGCCTCCCACTGAAAATCAGGGCACCACCAGCGCCATCTTCGCCAATTCCGCCGGGGATGCCTCCGTTACTTTTGTAATTGGCCCCAACAGCGGCGCAGACAACAAAACCATCGCGGATATGTTCGCCAAACAGTTCAAGGCGACCAAGCCCCCGGTAGAAAAAAACGGTCAATACACATTCAGCTTTGCCCAGCAGGACATCACCAGCCAGGCCTGGGTGGCCTCACAGGGCGACGTGTTCATGATCACCGTCATGGCTGGCGACCGCAAATCGGCTTCTGCTTTTGTGAAAAAGCATGTTAAGAGCGCAGATTTTCCAGCTTTGCTGCCCAAATAAGAAGCATCAGCCTTTTTGATAAAAAGCGGCCATCCCCTTAAGGAATGGCCGCTTTTGCATTCTGAAAATGCCGCAATATTAACCGTGACCGCAGTCTTGCCATATTTTTTTAAGGTACAAGACGAATTTCTCATCGTATGTTGCGGTCTTCCCATGCCTTGCTCTTCTGCGACTCAGTAACTGCTTGCTACGTGCAAGGGCCTCCCATACTGGCGTATAGGCCGGATCTTCCTCAACTGTTACTTCATGATTCTTGTTTACGTCCACCACCCGGTAACGCCTGGGCACTTTCCAGTACCGTATGCACATTTGAAATAGAAAGCTGTTTACGTTGAAAAGTCCCATACCGCCTTCCTTGGGCACAAAAAGCTCGGCATGCTCCTGCCTTTTATCCAGGCCGGTGTTGGCATAATCAGTTGCGCTATTAGTGCCAAGGTCTGTGAAATAGGATGCAGAGTGGTAGTAGTACTGAGGAAAATCAGCGCAGTTCATACGCACGCCATAGTCGCCATCTTCCGCGCCATAAAGCCCGTAGTCTTCATTCCAGACGCCAAGAAGATCCGACACGGCCTTGGGAACCAGCATGCACTGCCCCTGTAGATTACTGATGCAAATACCCAGCCTCCCGTCGGGCGTCTCCATTCCCCCGGGGTTCATGTGCATCTGTTCCACGCTGTGGCTGGGCCCAAGGGTGGAAAGAGGTTTACCGTGCCGCCACAAGGCAAAGAGCCTTTCCATCCAGTCTGGCCCCTTTACACATACGTCATTGTCCAGCTTCAGATAGTAGGGGGCGTCTACGGCATCCCAACCTATATTACAGGCACAGGATATCCCCATATTTTCAGGCAGAAGAAAAAGATTGTCGATAATTCCGTCAGCTTTGAACTGTCGCAGGCGTTCACGCAATTCCGGCGAACTGCCATTGTCTACAACAGTCACTGCATACGGAATAGCAGAACTGGTTTTACGCAGGGCAAGGATGGTTTTCTGTGTAACAAGTGGCCTGTGAAATACGGGAATGGTTATATTTACAAGAGGAGAAGACACGTTTGCTCCCTTCTTTGTTAGTAACTACCTGCGCCGTACTCTGCCGGGGCAGCTACAGTCTGCCAGACAATGACTCGTTACTTTACCATATGGCATTACTGGCTGAACGCTGATGGGCACCGCGCAACTTCTGTTTGGATACGTGCCCTGAAAATACGAAACAGGCCTTCATCCCAAAACCAAGGGACAACATTTTTGCAATGCATAAAAACTTCGCTTTACGCCTGCAATATTTGCATTTTCCATAAGCAAGAAGAGGGGCAACAACTAAAAATATTACAAATATTCATACCCACCTTACCACAAAAGAGCAATCAGCCACGTTGCGCCACACAAAAGCGACACGTCAGCAGCAATGGCTTACACATGCGGACTGGTTCATACAATCTTCTTGCTACTTTTTATTTTTTTGTGCTACTGACTCTAAAGCGTCACGATGCCGCCAAACTTTATCCAAGGCCGAAAAATTCAACGGAAGGATGCAATTATGTGGAAATTCTGCTGCGCGTGTATGGCCCTTGCACTTCTTTGGGGAACCCAAGCCCAGGCCCATTTTGGTATGGTCATTCCTTCCACCCCCACCATCACGGATAAAAAAGAATCCCCCTTGAAGCTTGATATTGCCTTTGCCCATCCAATGGAGCTGCAAGGCATGCCCATGACTGAACCCAAGGCCTTTACCGTAACTCATGACGGCGCAGCCGAAGATCTCAAAAGCCTTCTCAAGCCCGCAACCATTCTGGGCAACAAAGCATGGACCGCGTCCTACGCAATCAAGAAACCCGGTGTATATCAGTTTGCTGTGGAACCGCAGCCCTATTTTGAGCCTGCCGAGGATTGCTACATCATCCACTACACCAAGACCGTGGTTGCGGCCTTTGGCGAGGAAGAAGGCTGGGGCCAGCCTCTGGGCCTCAAGACAGAAATCGTTCCTCTCACCCGGCCCTTTGCCAATTATTCCGGCAACGTTTTTCAAGGGCAGGTTTTGCTGGACGGCAAGCCTGTGCCAGGCGCAGAGGTCGAAATAGAAAGCTACAACAAAGGCAAGGGGCACACCGCACCCAACGAGTTTTATGTCACGCAGGTAGTCAAGGCCGACCAGAACGGCGTGTTTACCTATGGCGTGCCGTGGGCTGGCTGGTGGGGATTCGCAGCTCTGAATACAGCTGAAGAAAAGATGGATCATCAGGGCGAAGCCAAATCCGTTGAACTGGGCGCTGTGCTTTGGGTCAACTTTGCCGCGCCCCGCGTAAAATAAAACTGCTTCCAGTTCCGGCAGGCGCTTGCAGCTCTGGTATCCACAGGATATAATAGAAAATGTGAGCAGAATCTGTCTCAAGGCCCCATGCCGCAGTTCACGGCATGGGGCCAGGTTGCAAAAAGTTCAGACGGCATGTTCCGTATTGCCCGCTCCGGTATAAGGATAACCTATGCATATCGCCGAAGGCGTTCTGTCTCCTCCCATTCTGGCAACCGGGTACGCGCTGACAGCCATTGGCACGGCCATCGGCCTGCGCAGGCTGGACTACGACAAACTCATGACTGTGGCCATTCTTGCGGCAACCTTCTTTGTGGGGTCGCTTATACATGTGCCCATCGGCCCCTCAAGCGCGCACCTTATTCTCAACGGCCTTCTGGGCGTACTGCTTGGCTGGGCTGTCTTTCCAGCAATTTTGTCGGCATTGGCCCTGCAGGCTCTGCTTTTTCAATACGGCGGGATCGTAGTTCTGGGGGTGAATACCTTTACTATGGGCTTTTCCGGCCTTGTGGCCTGGTATGTTTTCCGCCTTCTCATTCGGATTTGGCCCGGCATGAAGGGACTGAGGGCCGCAGCCTTTTGCGGAGGAGCCATCGGGGTGTTGGGCGCGGGCCTGCTCACGGCACTGGCTTTGGCATTTAGCGACGAAGGTTTTCTTACGGCAGCGCGGCTCATTTTTCTTGCGCACCTGCCCGTGATGCTTGTTGAGGGGCTTATAACTATGTTCACAGTGGGCTTCATTGCCAGGGTTCGCCCGGAAATGTTGCACCCTTCCTGCCCTCAATGCCCGCATCATCAAGCCTGAGCGTCACCAGAACAGGAGCTTTTATGTTCTACTGCCGTCACGCCTCTGCTCACGCCGCCAGCACAAGCTGTCACACTGACATGGCCTGTGATTCTGCAATGCGGTCATGCCCTGGCGCTTTGCCCCCGTTTTCCACGTTATTTGTGACCTTTTTGCTGACTGCGGCCTTGCTGCTTCTTTTTCAGGTTCCGGCAATGGCCCACAGGGTCAATATCTTTGCCTGGACTGAAGGGCCGCAGGTTGTCGTCAAATGTGGTTTCAGTGGCGGCAGCAGCGTCAAAAGCGGCGAAATCACAGTATATGATGCAGCAACCGAAAAAATACTGCTTCAAGGCCGCACCAATGCCGAAGGCCTTTTTCGTTTTGACATCCCCCCCGCAGGAAAAGAACACGGCCTGCGTATACGCATCAATGCGGGCGAAGGGCATCAAAACGAATGGCAGATGGAAGCAGCCGAACTGGCACAGGCGCCTGCCAATGTAACAGCAGGGGCAACAGACGGGGCAACGCCAGCCCTGCCGGAGAATGCCGGAGCCTTAGATTCCCCAAAAGCGGAAGGCGCGAAGGACAGTCTGCCTGCATTGCTGCCGAAAAATCTGGGAGCACCAATAACAAACGCAACAATTTCTGGTTCCGGCCCTGTCAGCGCGGAAGAGGTACGCGGCATTGTCGATGCGGCTCTTAACGCTCAGACAGAAAAATTCAATGCGCTGCTCGACGCTCGCCTGTCTCCCCTGCGGCGCCAACTGGCAGAAATGCGCACCGAAGGGCCCGGCGTGCGCGAAATTGTGGGCGGTATGGGCTGGTTTGTAGGGTTGGCCGGGCTTGCTCTTTACTTTCGTTCACGGCGGCGTTAACAGTCGGCATGCTTGACCAACCCTTTGTTCGCCCTTCGGTCATACAGCACATTGACCCACGCGCACGCATGGCAGTTGCAGGCTTAACTGCCCTCTGCCTTTCGCTGCTGCAGAACGTGGCCGCGAGCATCGCGGGCCTGGGCCTGGGCATGTGCCTGCTGGCCCTGGCGCGCCCGCCCCTGCGGCCTCTGCTGCACCGCCTGGCAATAGTGAACATCTTTGCGCTCTTTCTGTGGTGTGTTACCCCTCTGACCATGCCGGGGCAAGAAGTGGCACGCTGGGGTATTGTGAGCCTAAGCGCCGAAGGTTTGCACCTGGCCTTGCTGGTCACTATCAAATCCAACGCCATTGTCTGTGTTTTTCTGGCGCTGATTGCCACAATGAACACGCCCACGGCAGGGTATGCTCTGGAATGCCTGCACTGTCCCCGCAAACTGGTTTTTCTTTTTCTGTTTACAGCCAGACATGTGCACGACATTGCCCAACAATGGGAGAATTTAAGCGTGGCCGCACGCCTGCGCGGATTTCGCCCGCGCACAAACATGCACACCTACCGCACGGTGGCGTCCCTTCTGGGGCTTTTGCTGGTGCGTAGTTACGAACGCTCGCAGAGAGTGCGCGAGGCAATGCTGCTGCGCGGATTTTCAGGGCAGTTCCACACGGTAGCGGTATTCAAGGCACGGCCTGTGGATGCTCTCTTTGTTCTGCTGATGCTGCTTTGCCTTGCGGGGCTTATTGTTATGGAACACCGGGATAAAATTTATGGCCTGTAGTACGGAATCGAAGCAGATCTTCAGCCTTGAGAATATCCATTTTCACTACGAGCGGGATGGTAATATTCGCCCCGTGCTTCAGGGCGTTGACCTGAGCCTTATGGCTGATCAGCACATCGGCTTCTACGGCCCCAATGGCAGCGGAAAAACAACACTTTTTCGCTGTATCACGGGCCTGATAAAACCCCAGCAGGGCTGCGTGCGCTTTCATAATCAGAAAATGCACACAGATAAGGATTTTCACAGCCTGCGGTGTGCGGTGGGTTTTGTACTGCAACATGCCGGAGACCAGCTGTTCTTCCCCTCTGTACTGGAAGATGTGGCCTTTGGACCTCTCAATCTGGGCCTTTCGCCTGAGGAAGCCCGCCAGCGGGCTTTGGATACCTTGCAGGAACTGGGGCTGGACGGCTTTGAAAACAGGCTTACCCACAGACTTTCCGGCGGCGAAAAAAAACTGGTGTCTCTGGCGTCAGTTCTGGCCATGCGGCCCGAGGCCCTGCTGCTTGATGAGCCCACCAACGGACTCGACAATGATGCCCGTCAGCGCATCATTGATATTTTGCAAAAACTTCCAACAGCCCGCATAACCATATCGCACGATTGGGATTTTCTCGCCCAGGTATCCTCTACGTACCTGACCCTGTCTCAGGGCCGCCTTGACGGGTGCGCGCCCAGCTTCAATCATGTCCACGCCCATGCACATCCTCTGGGCGACGAACCCCACGCCCATTAGGCCTTTTTCATATAGAAGCGCCTGATCGCCAGCGCCGATACAGTAGCGCACATCTTTGCCTAATATCCTATATTATATAAACATCACTAGCCACAAGAGAAAGCACACGCCACGACGCAGCCAGCTCAAGAATGAGCTCCGGCTGCGGCAACTTGTTGCCAATACCGCCCACGTGATGCCCTGGCATGATCCAGCTCCGCTGCTGTCTGCCAGCATAAAAATTCACCAGTTAACATGTAGATGGCTATAATAAAAAGACTATCTATCATGTTAACTATTTTATCATATTTCATATAAGAGCTGTTGACAGACAGCACTGGATTTTTTTCATCGTCTAGTCTAATGTTAAAAATAATACCTTTTTTTCTAATTCATACACTTTATAATTTAATATAGTTTTTCTTTTACCTGCAATTGCACCTTGTCTGAACAGCATTCGCTTTTTGTAAAAAACGGCAACAAAGGCCTTTTATGACAGCACAGTCAAAAATTGTACCTCAATTCATTCAAACAGAAGCACGCGACCCCATATGGGAGTGGCACATAGTATCAGACTATCTTTTCCTGAGTGCCGGGGCAATTGAACATCTGCAATTTCAAGAGCCTGTGCCTCGCACCATGAAAGAGTTTCTGAGCTATTGCCCTTTAGAGGGGCTGGCGCCCTACCTTGAATCGGTAGAAAAAATTCTCAATGGTTCACAAGGCCCTCACCTTGAGCTTATTTATCCTCTGGGCAAATTTATGGTACGTGCCCAGATGATGGTGCTGCAACGCGATGTTTTTGGGCGCGGCACGATCCTGGTGGGTACTCTGACAGCCATTGACCGGCAGGAAATCGAACCCGTGGTCATGCCAGTCATGAACAGCCGCCCGCTGATCAGCTCTCCTACTCCAAAAGCTGACGCCAGCCGGCTGCTGCTGGCCCTCAACGCAGCCGGCGATGGACTTTGGGACTGGGACCCCAATGCCGGCACCATATACTACAGCCCGCGCTACCTTGAAATACTGGGCTATACCAATGAAACGTTTCCTCATGTGGCGGAATCGTGGATCAAAAGGATACACCCCGACGACTTTGATAAGATTGTGCCCCTGCAAATGGAAATCGTCAGCAGCCCCGAACACGGTGACAGCTTTGAGTGTACCTACCGGATGCTCCGCGCTGACGGTAAATGGGCCTGGGTTCTGGCCCGGGGCTATGTTACCCACCGGGACGCCAATGGAAAGGCGACCCGCTTGGTGGGCCTGCACACAGACGTAACCGCCAGCCAGGGCGACCGCGCGCGACTGGAAGATCTGGTTCGTAACGATGCTCTTACCGGCCTGCGAAGCCGGGCCTATTACGGAATGACAGTAAACAGGCTGGAACAGCAAAAGGTGCGGCCCGTCAGTGTTCTCATCTGCGATATGGACGGCCTCAAGCTGATCAACGACCATCTGGGACACCACGAAGGCAGCAAGATGCTCTGTCAGGCTGCGCTTATTCTGCGTGACAGCCTCTCTGCTGTTGACTGTATCGCCCGAATGGGAGGCGATGAATTCGCAGCCATCCTGCCAGAATGCTCACAAAGTGAGCTTGAAAGCGCCATCGCACGCATTAAAAGTTCCTTTGAAGCACACAACACCAATTCTGACAACATTCCCACCCGAATGGCCATCGGAGGCGCTTGCGCCGAGGATATGAACACATCACTGGACGAACTGCTTGTTATCTCTGACCGCCAAATGCTGTGCGCAAAACTCGAAGGACGCACAACGTGGCGTGAACACGTTAAAAACTGGATTGAAACGCGCACAGACAAAATTGTGCAGCTTGAAGACTGCCGCTATATGTAGCGGCTGGAAGGCATGCCCCTTGACGCGGGCTGTGCTTTGCGACAAAGTGTGCCCATGTCGGACGATAACCCTCCCCCTACTCTGGCCGTGGACTCTCCCGCAACTGAATACCCCGTTGTGCAGGAGACCGAGAGCGGCCAAAAATTACTTCAGTTTTTGCAGCGCCGTCTGAATCTCCCTCAAGCCATGCTGCACCGTTGGGTGCGCACTGGTCAGGTGAGAATAAACGGTGGCCGATGCAAACCTTTTTCTCGCGTACAGGCTGGCGATACTGTTCGCCTGCCGCCTTTTGCCATAAGGATGTCCGCGCAGTGCGATTCGGCGCTGCCAGACCCCGTACGCGAAGCTCGCAACGATAAAGACCCTGAAAGCGCACCGCCTCTGCCTCCTCTTGTGGGCACCAGCGGGTACCTGTGGGCCTTTGACAAACCCGCAGGGCTGCCTACCCATCCCGGTACCGGACACGAAGACAGCCTGACAACACGGCTGGCACAGCATTTTTCAGAAGCAAGCTTTATGCCCACCCCTGTACACAGGCTGGACAGGGAAACTTCTGGCATTCTGCTTGTGGCCGCATCCTATGCAGCCCTGGATGAAGCCCAGCGTGCCCTGCGCGGACAGCACATGATCAAGGAGTACGTGGCCTGGATTACAGGCCGCTGGCCCCATGAAGAAACCTGCCTTGTGCGGCATTTTTTGCGCAAGGACAGCGTGCGTGGCTTCGAAAAAATGTGCGCGGTAAGTGCGGACGCCCCCGAAAGCAAAGAAGCGCTTTGCCTGGTACGGCCCATACAGATTGAAGACGGAGCAAGCCTCGTGCAGATTCGCCTTCTTACAGGCCGCACGCACCAGATACGCGCCCAGCTTTCAAATCTGGGGCACCCTGTGCTTGGCGACGCCAAATACGGCACGGGCCGGCCTGGAACCGCACTGTATCTGCACGCGTTGCGGATGATTCTGCCCGAAAGCCCGCCTTTTACCAGCTTGCCTGCCTGGACAGGCCAACGTGCCCTGACCGCCTTGCCTGAACCCATTGACTGTGGCACCGCCCTGGCCTTGCCGCCGGCCCCCCAGTGTGGGGTCTTCCCATTGAACGACGATGGTGCTACAATTTCTCTTTTACATTAGAGTCCGCGCTGGCGGGCCATATTAAATGCGCCCCGCGCACTGCAAGCGGCCTCATCTTCAGGCCGCCACAAGGTTATCGTCATGGCTGAAAATCTGCCACGCATCATTCTTGTGGGCCGCCCCAATGTGGGCAAGTCCACTTTGTTCAATCGTCTCATCCGCAGCAATCGCGCTATCACCCACGACAGGCCCGGCATCACCCGCGACCGCATGGACGGCGTGGTTCGGCGCAAGGACATGCCCGTTTTCGGCATCGTAGACACGGGCGGCATTACTCTTGACGCTCACGCTACGGTGGTTGAAGGCCCGGAAGGCATTCGCGGCTTTGAGCAGGATATTCTGAACCAGACCGAGGCTGCGTTGAAAGACGCTACGGCCGTGGCCTTTGTTGTGGATGGCCGCGATGGCCTGCTGCCGCTGGACGAACATCTGGCTGCACATGTCAGGCGTAAAGGCTTGCCCACGCTTTGTGTCGTTAACAAAGTTGACGGCGCGGAGCATGAAGACGAGCGCATGGCCGAGTTTCACGCCCTGGGCTTTCCCCTGTTGGCGGTCTCTGCCGAGCACGGCCACAACATGAATGCCCTTGTTGAAGACCTCACCGCCCTGCTGCCCGAAGAAAGCTCCGAAGAGCCTCCGGCCCCGCCGACACTGCGTCTGGCCATGCTCGGACGCCCCAACGCGGGCAAATCTTCTCTCATCAACGCGCTGTCAGGCGAAGACCGCATGATTGTTTCCGATGTGGCTGGCACCACACGGGACAGCGTGGACGTGCGCTTCACCAAGAATGGCAAGGACTATACCTTTGTGGATACGGCGGGGGTTCGCCGCCGCACAAAAATTACGGATAGCGTTGAAAAATTTTCAGTCAACTCGGCCATCAAGTCGACCACCAAGGCAGACGTTACCGTTCTGACCCTGGATGCCACAGAAGGCGTGAGCCAGCAGGACAAGCGCCTGATGGACATGCTCAACACGCGCAAGACTCCCTTCATGATCCTTATCAACAAATGCGATCTTGTTCCACGCAACGCATTGGATCAGTTGAGAAAAAATATCAACGAACTGCTGTCCTTCTGCCAGCATGTGCCTGTTTTGCTGGTTTCTGCCCTTTCGGGTAAAGATCTGGGCAAGATTTTGCCTCTGGCGCAGAAAATTCATGAAGAATGCAGCGTCCGTATCTCCACAGGCAAGCTCAACCGCGCTATGGAAGAAGTACTTACCCGCCACCAGCCCCCCGTGGTCAAACGGGTGCGGGCCAAGTTCTTCTACCTTACCCAGGCTGAATCCCAACCGCCGACCTTCGTCTTTTTCGTGAGCGACGCCGAGCGGGTGCCCGAAAGCTACACGCGCTACCTTGAACGGGCTCTGCGAAAAATCTTTGAAATCACCCACGCGCCCATGCGCTTGCACATGCGCTCAAGCCACAAGAAAAAAACTAAATAGCGCCGTTTCTGACGGTCAGTTCCTGACAGGGCACGGCTGTCACACAGCTCTTGTTTGCAGAAGTTCGAATGTGAAAAACCCGCATTCGAACTTCTTCTTTTACGTCGCACACAATCCTGCCCATCTCCCAGTTGAGACTTGACAAACGCCGGAACCTCGCATTGACAGAAGGTCTGCAATAAGGCAATAAAAAAGCCTTCATCTAATCTGACGTGCAAAGTCTGCGCGCACAATTTCTCGTAGGAGGGGCAGATGAAAAAAGGTATGACATGGCTTGCCGCAATGGCTGTTTGCGTGACTTTGGCCGCGCCTGCTCAGGCTGCTGATCCCATCAAGATCGGCGTTCAGGGTGCTCAGTCCGGCGATCTGGCCTCTTACGGCGTGCCCAGCTTGAACGCTGTCAAGATCGTCGTGGACGAAGCCAATGCCAAGGGCGGGCTGCTTGGCCGCACCATTGAAGTGGTGGCTCAGGACGACCAGTGCAAGCCTGAAATGGCTACCAACGCTGCAACCAAACTTATTTCCGATAAAGTTGACGCCGTTGTCGGCCCCATCTGCTCCGGCCCCACCAAGGCTTCGCTGCCAATGTTTCAGGAAGCCGCTCTTATTGCAGTGTCACCCACTGCCACCACGCCCGGCCTGACGGAAGACGGAAAGAATTCGCTCTTCTTCCGCACAGTGGCCAACGACAATGCCCAGGCCTCGTTGACCAGCGACTTCATGCTCAACAACCTCAAGGTCAAAAAAGTCGCCTACTTGCACGATAACGGCGACTACGGCAAGGGTTTTGCCGACAAGAACCGCGAATTAATGGAAAAGGGCGGCACGGAAACCGTGCTTTTTGAAGCCGTTACTCCTGATGCCGTGGACTTTTCGGCTGTGGTGCGCAAACTGCGCCGCGCCAAGCCCGACATCATTGTTTTCGGCGGCTACCAGCCCGTGGCCTCCAAGCTGTTGCAGCAGATGCGCCGCGACAACCTGAAGACCCCGCTCATCGGCCCCGACGGCGTGAAGGACGAAACCTTCCTCAAGATGACTGGCAAGGACAGCGAAGGCACCTACGCCTCCTACCCCAAGGATACCAGTACCCTGCCCGAATACAAAAAGGCGCGTGAAGCCCACATCAAGGCTTTCGGCAGCGAACCCGGCTTCGGCTACTACAACGCCTATGCAGCGGCTCAGTGCCTGCTGGCCGCGATGGAAAAGGCCGGCAGCACCGATACCGCCAAGATCAAGGAAGTTCTGCGCGAAAACCAGGTGGACACCCCGCTGGGCAAGCTCAGCTTCAACGCCAAGGGTGATGCCGCTGGCATGGGCCTTTCCATTTACCAGGTCAAAGACGGCAAGTTTGTGGAACTCGACCACAGCATCGTCCTTGAATAGATGATCAAGGGGGGCGCGGCCAAGGCCGCGCCCCCGTTTTCGCACGCATTTTCGGCCCTGGCCGACGGCACAACGGAACTTATGCCAGTGAGCAACTGACTTCTGGCACGCGGGACGGCATGGATATCCAATTTTTTATAGAACTTTTCTTTGGTGGACTCACCAGAGGCAGTATCTACGCGCTCATTGCCCTGGGGTATACCCTGGTTTATGGCATTATTGAGCTCATCAACTTTGCGCATGGCGAAATTTACATGCTCGGTGCCTTCACGGCCCTGTTGGTAGCCGGAGTGCTGGGCGTGTATGGCTTCCCCGCCGGGGGCATTCTGATAGTTGCAGCCCTGGCGGCCATCGTCTGGTGTGCGGCATACGGCTACACGCTTGAAAAGGTGGCTTACAAGCCCTTGCGCGGCGCCCCCCGCCTTTCGCCCCTTATTTCCGCCATCGGCATGTCCATTTTCTTGCAGAACTATGTGCTGCTGGCTCAGACGGCGGACTTTGTGCCTTTTCCGAACCTGCTTCCGGAAATGGAATTTCTTGACCATATCGGCAACGTTATGGGTCCCAGTGATTTTCTCATTCTGATGGTCAGCACCCTGGCCATGTTGGCCCTTTCGCTCTTCATCCGCTACACCAGAATGGGCAAGGCCATGCGCGCTACGGCGCAGAACCGCAAAATGGCTCTGCTGCTGGGCATCAACGCCGACCGCATTATTTCGCTGACATTTATCATTGGCTCGTCCCTGGCGGCTCTGGGCGGCGTGCTCATTGCCTCCCATATGGGGCAGGTCAACTTTGGCATTGGCTTTCTGGCGGGTCTCAAAGCCTTTACGGCGGCAGTGCTCGGCGGCATCGGCTCCATCCCCGGAGCCATGCTTGGCGGCCTTGTGCTGGGACTGGCCGAAAGCTTCACGACTGGATACTTTTCGGGCAACTATGAGGACATGCTGGCCTTTGCCATACTGATCCTCATCCTTATCTTCCGGCCCGACGGCATTCTGGGCAAAGCCAAAGTGCAGAAGGTGTAGCCATGCAAAGAGTTATCAAGGCCGCTGTGGCGGCACTCTGGTTCATGCTGCTCACGCTGCCCGTTCTTGGCATCAAGCTGAATACCATCGAACGCACCGTCACCTGGCGTCTGGATCGTATCGTACTTTTGGGCATAGCTATTTTCGGGCTTGCCCTGCTTTGGGACTGGTGCTTCTCACGCAAGGCAAGAGGGCTTGCCATCATCAAGCTGCCTGATGGCTTTGGACTTGGACCCGCCGTGGCTGCCATGTCGCAGAAGCCCAAGCTCATGATGACCAGTCTGGCCGTTCTTGCGGCAATCATGATTGCCATGCCGCTGGTGAGTTCGTTTTATCAGACCAACATCATGATCTCGGCCTTGCTCTACGTGATGCTGGCTCTGGGTCTGAACATCGTGGTTGGCCTTGCCGGACAGCTCGTGCTTGGCTATGTGGCTTTTTATGCCGTGGGCGCTTACGCTTATGGCCTTCTGCACCAGTTCTTCGGCTTTGGCTTCTGGGTATGCCTGCCCATTGGCGGCTTTGTAGCTGTTATCTTTGGTCTGGCCCTGGGTTTTCCCGTACTTCGTTTGCGCGGCGACTACCTCGCCATTGTCACGCTTGGTTTTGGCGAAATCGTGCGTCTGGCACTGCAAAACTGGACCAGCCTCACAGGCGGCCCGCGCGGCGTGAGCGATATTCCCCGCCCCGGCTTTTTCGGCATGCAGATGGACATCAGCACCAGCACTACCTATGTGTACTATCTTGTACTGGTGGCGGTGGTGGTTACCATCGTGGTTATCAGCAGGCTCAAAAACTCACGAGTGGGCCTGGCGCTGCAAGCCCTGCGCGAAGATGAAATAGCTTGCGAAGCTATGGGCATCGACATCATGCGCGTCAAACTTTCGGCCTTTGCCCTCGGCTCCTGCTGGGCTGGCTTTGCCGGAGTTATTTTTGCGGCCAAGACCACCTACATCAATCCGTCAAGCTTTACCTTTATGGAATCAGCCATGATTTTATCAATGGTGGTGCTTGGCGGTATGGGCTCCATTACGGGCGTGGCCATAGCGGCTCTCATTCTCATTCTTGCGCCAGAATATCTGCGGGCCTTTTCGGAATATCGCATGCTTATTTTCGGAGCCATCATGGTCATCATGATGATTTTCCGGCCTCAGGGCCTTATCAGCGGTGAACGCCGCCGATACCGCATCAGCGCCCTCCACGGCACTGAAGGAGGCCGCCAATGAGACCCGTGCTTGAAGTTCAGGATCTGTCGCAGGATTTCGGTGGTCTGCGGGCGCTCAACGAATTGTCGCTCACAGTCAACAGTGGTGAAATTGTAGCTCTTATCGGCCCCAATGGTGCTGGTAAAACCACATTTTTCAACTGTGTGACAGGCATCTACACCCCCACCGAGGGCAAGATGTTTCTTCACGACAGCCAGGGCGACCCCCAGCTGCTCAACGGCAAAAAGCCGCATGTCATCACGGCTATGGGCATGGCCCGCACCTTTCAGAATATCCGCCTTTTCAGCGATATGACAGTGCTTGAGAATGTTATGATTGGCCGCCACTGCCGCACCAGCGCGGGAATTCTTGGCGCAATCATGCGTGATGGCCGCAGCCGCCGCGAAGAACAGGAAAGCATCGACGCAAGCTATGCCCTGCTGGAACTTGTGCGCCTGCAAGACCTCTGGAACGAAACCGCCCGCAACCTTCCTTACGGCGCGCAGCGTCGCCTGGAAATTGCCCGCGCTCTGGCCACAGAGCCGCGCATGCTGCTGCTGGACGAACCCGCTGCAGGCATGAACCCGCAGGAAACCAACGAGCTCAAGGATCTGGTCTGCTCTATCCGTGACGACCAGCAGCTTTCCATTCTGCTGATTGAACACGATATGGGCATGGTCATGTCTCTTTCAGACCGTATTTACGTTATGGAGTACGGTTCGTGCATCGCCACCGGCAAACCCGAAGAAATACGCGCCAACCCGCGCGTCATCAAGGCATACCTGGGAGAAAGCGATGCTTGAGCTGCGTAACGTTGATACCTTTTACGGCAATATCCAAGCCCTGCGGGACATTTCGCTCAAGGTGGATGAAGGCGACATCGTAACCCTTATCGGGGCCAACGGTGCGGGCAAGTCCACCACCCTCATGACTGTGTGCGGCATAAACCGTCCCCGTCAGGGTGAAATATTCTGGTACGGCAAGCCCATACACACGCTGCCTCCGCACGAAATTGTGGCTCTCGGTATTTCTCAGGTGCCGGAAGGCCGCTTGATCTTCCCTGATTTGAGCGTGCGTGAAAATCTGGATCTCGGGGCCTTTTTGCGGCAGGACAAGGACGGGGTCAAGGACGATCTGGACTATGTGTTCAGCCTGTTTCCTATTCTTGCAGAACGTCGCAAGCAGGCAGGCGGCACGCTTTCTGGCGGCGAACAGCAAATGCTGGCTATCAGCCGCGCCCTGATGGGACGCCCCAAACTGCTGCTGCTTGACGAACCTTCGCTGGGGCTTGCGCCTATTATCATTCAGCAGATTTTTTCCATTATTCAGAAGGTCAACGCCAACGGCACCACGGTCTTTCTGGTGGAACAGAATGCCAACCAGGCTCTGCGCATTGCCACCCGTGGCTATGTGATGGAAAATGGCCGCATTGTCATGAGTGACAGCGCCGCCAATTTGCTGAAAAGCGAAGAAGTGCGCACCGCCTACCTGGGCATGTAGCTCGTGGACCTTTAACTCTGCTGATCAGGTCTGTTTGGGCCCGGTACATATATTTGGCGTGGCGTTCTCCGGTGGAGGGCGCCACGCCTGCTTTTTCATAACTTCGCCGTACTAGGGGCTGTTCCTAAATAAATGATTTTGCGCAAGGGCAAAGGAAAAGGCTTTTTTACGAGAGGAGTGTACTTTTGCGGTACATGACGTGAGTAAAAAATAGCCTTTTGACGCAGCCAGTTGGACAAAAGAATTATTTAAAAACAGCCCCTAGAGCAGGGTAACTTTGAAAAAAGTTAACAGCTCCAGCATCACAAATCCATGCCAAGCTGCTCTATCTTGCAGTATATCCGCCATCCACAGGGTAAAATCCGCCAGTGATGAACGAGGCTTCGTCCGACAAAAGAAAAGCTGCCGTCCTGCCGACTTCATACGGTTCGGCCATACGTCCCATCGGGTGCGTTGCCGCCATTTGCTGACGCACATCATCCGGCAGTTCCTTCATGCGTGGTGTATCCACATATCCCGGCGCGATGGCGTTAATGCGCACCCCCGCCGTTGCATACTCCAACGCGGCTGACCGGGTCAGGCCGAGTACCGCATGCTTTGCTGCGGTGTACGGCGCAATGCCGGGTATGCCTGCTGCTCCGTTTACAGCTGACAGGTTGAGCACCGCGCCGCCCCCAGATGCCATTATGGCGGGTATGGCGTACTTCATGCCGTAAAAGACGCCGCTCACGTCCGTCTGCATGACATCCTGCCAGTCATCTATACTGTAGTCGCAGATGGATACGCCGTGCGGCCCGGTAATGCCCGCATTGTTGACCATGTAATGAAGTGCCCCGAACCGCGCCATTACAGACTCAATTAGCTTCTTCACTGAAAGATGGTCTCTGACATCAACTTCCATTGCTACAGCCCGCGTGCCTGAAGGATCAATGCGCCGTGCGGTTTCGGTAGAGCCAGAAAGCCTACGTGCCGTAATGACGACAGTAAGGCCGCTCTCGAACAAAGCCTGCGCGATTGCTTCACCAACGCCAGTGGAAGCCCCGGTAACGATTGCGATACTGCCAGTAAACTTCATCCGCCTGTCCCTTTTTAGTTTCGCTCTTTACAGCAGGAATCTTCCGAATCTGTAATCTTGCGGCAAAGGTCAGAAAATATTTTGATTTCCTCTGGCGACAAAGAACCTTCTATACGCACGAGAATTTCATTTCTGAATTTTTCGGCTCGCTCAAGAAAGCTCCTGCCCTCGGGTGTGATGGATATGTGGTACGAACGCCTGTCATGCTCGCTCCTTCTCTGTTCTATGTATTTTTTATCAAGCAAACGCTTGGTCAACTTTGATGCACCCGACTGCGATATACCCCGGATAACGGCCAGTTCCTTGGTGGTTTTGCTTTCGCAGGATGCCAGCGCGTCCAGTACCTGATACTGTGCCGTGGATACGCCGCCAACGCTAAACCTGTTAAGCGCGCTTATTATCAAGCATTGAAAGGGAATATAGGATTCTTCGAGGTATTCGCCGTGCATTGCTACTCCGTATTTTGGTATGCCAGAGCAATTATATGACTGAAGAAATATATGACCAGATCACATATCAGTCAACACGCTCCCCAAAACAGAAGATCGCAGCCATTTGGAAAACTACTCCTTATTCTCCAGCAAAGCCGCTCGGCATGGCCGCTATGGACTCCCCGTCCACATTATGTGCATGAAAATTTTTGCTCGCCGCCACTTCTGAAGTGTTGGCATAGCAGTAGACGCAGCCGTGCGGGCAGGTATTGTACTGGCCTACGTCTTTACAGGGTACACACAGGCAGACCGCCCGCTGGCCTGGATCACGGGGATAATCTGCCCCCGGAGGCGAACCGAAAGCACCGGGCACGCCCGGCAGCGCCATTTGCTCAGCAACGGCAAGGCCAAAAAGATCCAGTATGTCAGGATGGCGGGAAGTCAGGCGAAGTATGAGTTCAGGGTCAGTGCAGCGGTTGTGGGCCACGCCCTGAGCAGACAGATCTGCCTTTTCGCCACAGGTGAAGGCCCGCATGCCGTACCTTGCGCTGATGGCTGCGATGTCCGACGCCATATGGCGCATTTCATCAGGCGTAAAATCTCTCCAGATCACACCTTTGCGCCGCAAATTGCCAGCCACTTTGCGGTAAGGGGCAATGTCGGCAAAGCTGAAAACAAGCTTTGTTGTGCAGCCCGTGAGAGATTGAGCCAGCCGCTCCAGCCGTTCCAGCAGGTCTTCACAGGTGAGCATGCGGCAGCCGGGGTTGGCGGCCAGCATAAGAGGATCGAATCGCCATACCACACGTTCCGGCCCCAACAAATCCGCCAGTTGGCGGAATGTCTCTACCCGTTGAGAAATTGGCGGCAGTCCCGGCTCCCATCCTTCAGCTTCATAATCATTGAGCGTGAACTGCATGTAGTAGGCAAAAGCGCGAGCCTCCAGCTCTGCCTGATACCGGATAAGGGGTTCGGGATTTTTGCTCCAGAAGACAACGGCGCGGGCCCGGGCCAACGACACATACTGCGGTTTGCCGCTGAATGGATTGATCCAGCACGCGTACCCGGCCTCCAGCCTTTTCATGAACCAGGGCATGTAAAAAGCCGGAACATCCGTGGCGCGGCTCACCGCCAGCAGCAAGGGGGCCACGGCCCGCACTGCGCCGGATCCGGTATTGATGGTAACAAGGGGCCATTTCATGAAGCCAGTGTGGCAAGGGCGCGGGCAGGCGTCAATACGCTTCTGAACGGCTGACGGCCCGTAAGCTTGTTTTGACAAATCTCACGCAGTTGCTATTCTCGCAAAAGAAAAGCCCGAGGGCAAAACCCTAAAAATGCTGGTATTACATGTCTTTTTTCTCCTGGCTGCAGCGCATTTTCACTCCTCCATCCACGGGCGACCCTGATCTGGACATCGAACCTTCCAGCTTTCAGTGGAACCAGAACGCACGTATTGTGCTGGCCATCATTGTTGTCATTTTATCGGCCTTCGTGGTCTACAGGATATTGTCCTGATGTCAAAAAAACTCTGGCGTCTCACGGTGCGTGATGATTTTTCCGCAGGGCACGCGCTGCGGCACTACGAAGGCAAGTGCGAGCGCATGCATGGCCATAATTTTGCTGTTGAGCTTACCGTAGAAGGCGAAAAGCTTGCTGCTGGCACCGAAATGCTGCTCGATTTCAAGGTGTTGAAAAAAGGCCTCAAGGCAGTGCTGGACGCTCTGGACCATCGCCTGCTCAACGAGACTCCGCCCTTTGACCGCATCAATCCTTCATCGGAAAATCTGGCGCGCCATATCTGGCAGGGCATGGAAGCGTTGCTGGCAGCTCACACCGACCCGCAGGCACAGCTTGTACGCCTGTACAGCGTTACTGTTTCTGAAAAAGGCGCGCAAAGCGCAACCTATCTGGAAACAAGCTAGGCCAGCCTTACCCGCCACGGAAAACTCCCATGCCAAAGGCTCTCTGTCTTCTGCACGCCAATTGTCAGGGCGAGGCGCTACGGCCATTGCTGGAGAACACCCCGGCCTTTGCGAAGCGCTTTGCTATCCGCCATTACGTCAATTACACGCGGGAGAATATTGACGACGGCGATCTGAGCCAGTGCGCGCTCTTTCTTTATCAGCGCCTTGCCCCCAAATGGGGCGACATTTCCACCGGGCAGATTCTGCCTCGCCTGCCAAAGAATTGTCAGTCAATTGAAATTCCAAATCTTTTTTTTAAAGGATATTGGCCGTTCTGGACCAACAAGACGGACATCAACTTTGGCGACAGTTTGCTTGAAAGCCTGCTTGCGCGTGGTTTGACACCGGAAGAAGCGTTGCACGTATATTTGCGCGCCACGCCAGCCATTATGGGCGATGTGGCCGCCGAGGCGGAAGAAAGCCTGCGGCGCGAAGAAGAAAAACAGGCCGAAAGCCCTATTGTTTGTGCACCATTATTGCGTGAGCTGTGGCAGCAAGAGCAACTTTTCATCACCGTTAACCACCCTGGCCGCACCTTGCTGTTTCATATGGCTGACAGCCTGTTGCGCTTGCTGGGTTTGGGCGGTCTGCCGCAAGAAACCCGGCGCGCCTACGTGCACCCGCTTGAAGACTTCTGGCTGCCCATACACCCCAAAGCTGGAGCAATTTTACAATTGCCCTTTGCCTCCGGCACACGGCGCTACCCCGCATACCAGACCAGCCTGACCCATGCGCAATATACTGGCTGTTATCTGGCATGCAGGAATCACAACACCACGGATCTGTTAACTTTTTTAAAAAATCTGCCGCCCGAGCATGATGCCTGAACGGCGAAAAAAGGAGTTCTTTATGAAGGTGCTTCTTATCAATGGCAGCCCGCATCCCAAGGGCTGTACTTTCACGGCGCTGTCTACTGTTGCAACCCAACTGGAAAAAAACGGCGTCGAAAGCCAGATGATCCAGATCGGCTCCAAAGCCATTCGCGGCTGTATTGCCTGTGGTAAATGCAAAGATACGGGCTACTGCATTTTCAAAGATGATCAGGTCAATGAAGTTATTGACCTGCTGCGCGCCGCTGATGGCGTGGTTGTTGGCTCCCCCGTGTACTATGCCGGCCCCAACGCCACACTCTGCGCGCTGCTTGACCGTGTGTTCTTCATGAAATCCGCGCCCTATGCCTTCAAGCCCGCAGCAGCCATCGTAAGCTGCCGCCGCGGTGGAGCCAGCGCCTCTTTTGACAGGCTGAACAAATACTTCACCATTGCCCGCATGCCCGTAGTTTCTTCACAGTACTGGAACTCCGTGCACGGCAACAATGCCGAAGAAGTGGTGCAGGACAAGGAAGGCATGCAGATCATGCGTACCCTTGGCGACAATATGGCGTGGCTTGTCAAATGCATTGCCGCTGGCAAGGCCGCCGGAATCAACCCGCCCACGCCTGAACCCTGGGATGCTACCAACTTTATCCGTTAGACAGGGTTGTCACGAGCGCCTTTTCGGTTAGTGACGACACTGCTTGAAGCCTTTTATCTGTAATTTGCTTTAAGCGGATTAACGTTAAGCTGCTTCAAGGATTTCCGCGTAACGGCTTCCCTGAAAAACAGAATGTAAAAAGCCCGAAGACGCAAATGTCTTCGGGCTTTTTACAATGAACTGCAACCCTTTCGCGGTTATCACCAGCTGAATGAGTTGGCGTCCATAACAGATAATCCAGCTTGCTTTAACGCTCCCCTTACATGTCCGGCCCACAAGTAAAGCGGTTGCGGGCAGAACAGGGAGAAGACGTCTTTTGAAACAATCTCCGGGTAATCTTCAGAAAGATGCTCTTGCGCCAGAGACAAGGGAAAAATGATCTTTTACGCAACCAGCTGGACAAAAAGGATTATTAAAAAATCCTTAAGGCTGTTGCGGCTTCAAAGGCATAAGGGCCTTGTAAGGTCCGCGTATGTTGTACACAAAGTTGGCCATTTTAAGATCACCACTGACCAGCATCATGAGCAGCACCCCGGAAGCCTTGTCTTCCCGCACAATCCCGTAGCCTTTGACGCCCTGCTGCTCAAAAGTGAACTCCCACTGGCCCTGACGCTGTACCGGAGTACTTCCCCCCAGGCGCTGCGCATTGGCCTTGACCGCGGCTTCGGCTTCTCCAGCCTTGGCAGGGCCGACGATTATGAGTATCGAGGCTTTATGGTCCTTTTGGCCAAGCAGAACCTGAATGGCATCCTTCACTTTACCTGGGCCGTTAACAATTACCCAGTCCGCGGGCAGTTCAATGCTGTAGTATTTTGTAGTCACAGGCACTGCCTGAGCACTGCTGACCAAGGGCGACAGGCCCCAAAGAGCCAGAAGGCAAAACAGCACCCATGTAGTTTTTAAACGGCTAAAAAAAAGCATGGCGTTCTCCATTATTTTCTTGAGCAAGTATTTTGAAATTGCTCTGCATCAGCCTGAGCAGCTACCCGCCAAGCGCAGGAAGCATCAGCCGCTCAGAGGCGTGCCTGATATGGCAGTTGAAGTGTCCACAAGCAGGGCAGCAGCATTGTTTATTTATACCAACAAATGGCAGAAAGAGCGCTTTCAGGTTTTTAACATACGAATTCTTAACGGCAATTTGCCCTGACAGAGCTTACCTGAATCACTTTACGGACCACGGGCTTTCGTGTCCACAAAAAGGCCTTCGCCACCCCTTGCCCGACGATAACAATATTTGTAATATCGCCTCCCAGTGAGGGTACCATGCTGCAAAAACTGAATTCTTATCGCGCAAAGCTCTATGTTTACCGGTTTGAGCTGCTGATGGCTTCCCTACTTTGCGTTTTTATTTTCAACATTTTTTTCCCCGACAATATATACGGCGGCATGGCCCAGTCCATCTACCTGCCGTTTCAGTTGCTGGCCGGGCTGGTGCTCTTTGAATTCAAAAAGCGCGTCATCTGGCTTATTGTGCTTTTTGGCGTATTGCTGATGATCTGTCGATCACTGAACCTCTTTTTTGCCAGCAGCCTGCTGGCGGAAGTGCTGCTGCTCTACATCTGTTTTTTTGGCAGCGTGACTCTTGAGGTTTTTCGACAGATAGCCCATGCCCATATGGTCACCACCCGCATAGTTTACGCGGCTGTGTGCGGCCTCATGCTCATCGCCTACTGCGGTTTTTATCTTTTTTTGGCCATCGAATTTGCCACCCCCGGCTCGTTCAATGGGCTGGGCGAAGGCGAAAATGCCATCAACAATCTTTTTTATTTCAGCTACATCACCATTTTGACCATAGGCTACGGCGACATCACGCCCAATACCTGGATCGCTAAAAACGCGGTCGTGCTGGTGGGCTTTATTGCCTACGTGTATTCCATTGTGGTCATAGCCACCATTGTGGGCAGAGTGCAGCGCGTGCCGCACCCCGCCCCAACCGGGCAAAACAGCGGCATACCCAAGGCAGCATCCTCTGCTTCTCATGCAGCGGCAGCCACGCAGGACACACAGACGGCTGTTCAGGGCAATGCCCAGGCCGCAACACATACGGCAGATCAGGCGTCCCACGACTCTGTGCAGCAACATGCTGCCCAAGGCTCTGGTTCCGACCACAGCCAATCCTGACAATACGTTGCTCAAAGTTGGCCTTACCGGGCCGCATAAAGCTATAAAACGTCGGCTGGTCTGCAAACCGGCCGACGTTTACATATTTTGCTTCCAACTCTGGCGTACCGTCATTCTGCTTACACGGCGGATAACAAGGGACAAAGACGGGCTGTACCTGCACCTCCCGGCGGGCGGCTGCCGCCTGAAATTGCCTATGCCTTACGCCGGAACATCCACACCGCCACGCCCACAGTCACAATGCTGATGCAGGTTATCTTGCCCAGACTCACCGCTGCGGCGGCCACTGTGATGTCCTTGAGAAAAACCCCTTGCGTGATGGCCGTAAAATGCCGCAGGGGATTCAGTTGACTGGCATGCTGCAAAAACAGCGGCATGTTCATAACGGGCGTCACTGAGCCCGAAATAAGTATACAGGGCACCCCCACCGTAAACGCGCCCAGAAACGCCTGCTGCTGCGTGGCTGACAGTGAAGACACCATAAGTCCCACCCCGCCTGCAGCCGCCGCAAATACCAGCATGGCCAGATAGAGCAGCACCACTGATCCGGTGAAGGGCACGCCGAAACCAAACACTGAAATAAGCAAGAATATGGTGCCGTGCACCATGCCAATAAGACAGCCGGGAACCAGCTTGGCCAAAGCAATCTCGGTAGGGATGGCGGGCGAAACCAGCAATTGGTCAAAAGTGCCCACTTCACGTTCACGCGCTACGGAAAGCCCCGTGACCACCAGCCCCAGCATGAAGCTCAGCATGCCGATCAGGTTGGGCAGAAAAAACCACTGAAATTCCAGGTTGGGGTTAAACCAGCAGCGCATGCGAATATCCAGCCGGGGAACTTCGGCAGCATCGCTTTGCATGGCCTGACCACGCGGCGTGGCTGCTGCTACCTGGGCTACCATGCGCTCAAGATAATAGGCTGCAATCTGCGCAGCATTGGAGCGCCTTCCGTCCAGAATAACCTGCGCCTGCGCCGGTTCGCCCTTATCAATACGGCGCGAAAATTCCTCATCAAAAACCAGAACAAAAAGCGCTTTTTGCTGATCTATGGCAGGGCGTATCTGTCCTTCGCCCTGTAAATGCCCCACGCCGCGAAAGGTGGGCGATCCTTCAATAGCATGCACGATGTCGCGGCTCCAGCGCCCGCTGTCGTAATTGAGTACAGCCACGTCCACATTGCGCACTTCCATAGTGGCTGCCCAGCCGAAGATCACGATCTGCATGAGGGGCGGCACAATAATAAGCATGCGCGAAACGCGATTGCACAGCAACACCAGCAGTTCCTTGCGCACAATGACGGCCATACGCCGTACGTTCAGGCGTGGAAAAAACTCGCCAAGACGGGCAGCCACTCGCGTCCAAAACCCCTTGGCCGCAGTGGAAGCAGACGATGCAACGCCGCGCCCCGCCATCACACATCCAGCCTTTTGACGAGATTTTTATAAACCAGCCCCAGCAAGACGGTAGCCAGCAGCCCCATAAAAGCCAGACTGGGGCCGAAAATCTCCCACACATCGCCTGTCAGAAAAATGGTGCGCAGACAGGTATTGAAGTAACTGACGGGCAACAGACGGGTAAGAGCCTGCAAAACGGGAGGCATACTGTTGATGTCAAAAACAAAGCCAGACAACAGCAGCGCTGGCAGAAACCCGGAAAACAGGCCCGCCTCGGCGGCCACAAGCTGCCCGCGCAAAGTTACGGAAATAAGCAACCCCTGCCCAAGTGCGCTGAGCATGAAGATTGAAGAGAGCAACAACAGCACCCACCAGGAACCGCGAAAGGGCACCCCAAAAAGCAGCACCGCCGCCCCAGCGCACAAGGTCATGCTGAACATGCCCATACAGAAATAGGGTATGAGCTTGCCCAGCAACAACTGCATGCGGCTGACAGGCGTTGCAAACATAGCCTCCATCGTGCCGCGTTCCCACTCGCGGGCGAAAACCAGAGAAGTCAGCAACGTGCCGATAAGCGTCATGATAACCGTAATGGCCCCTGGCACCAGAAATTGCACGCTTTTGGCTGCCGGGTTGTACCAGAAGCGGGTTTGCAGGTTAATGGGCTGCTGCGCCGCCACGCCACCGGGCAAGGACGTAGTCTGCCATCGGGTCACAAGGCCCTGGCTGTAGCTCTGGATATATTGGGCCGTATTGGGTTCAGATCCGTCCACCAGAACCTGCAGTTCCCCCACCCCGCCGCGCTCCAGCGCTGCGTCGAAATCCTGCCTGAACACCAGAATTCCCTGCACACCCGAATCGCGCATAAGCCGGGCGGCCTCGTCCATACTGCCGACGCTCTGCGTTGAAAACCAGGGGGAGTGCGCAAAGTTGGCCGCAAGGTCCAAAGAATGCCTGCCGCCACTTTCATTGAGCACAGCAAGGCGCAGCACGCCCGCATCCAGCGTGATGCCGAATCCGAAAAGCAGCAGAAAGATCAACGGCAAAACACCCGCCACCAGATAGGAGGACGGGTCGCGCACAATCTGCTGAAATTCCTTTCGGACAAGGGCAAACAGCTGCTGGAGCCAGAGGTTTTGCTTCATACATCTTCACAAAAAGCAGACGCGCCGTGCTGACGCGCGTTGTGGTCCGTATACGCACGCGCTACTGGGGATGCTGCCTGTCGTAATCTTCAATACTGGCAATAAAGGCTTCCTCAAGCGTGGGATCTTCCACAGTCTTGCAGGAAGCCTTGAGTTCGTCAGGCGTGCCCATACGGATCATAGCCCCACGGTAAATAAGAGCAATACGGTCGCAGTATTCGGCTTCTTCCATAAAATGCGTGGTGACCAGAACAGCGGCCCCGGCAGTGGTCATTGCCGAAATATGCTTCCAGAAATCGCGGCGGGTACGGGCATCAACGCCGGAAGTGGGTTCGTCCAAAAAAAGGACGGGCGGCTCGTGCAGGGTGGCGCACAGCAGGGCCAGGCGCTGCTTCTGTCCCAGTGGCAGATCAGCGGTACGGCTGCGCAAAAAATTCTGCAAATTCAGGGCGTCAGCCAGCACAGGCAGCAAGGCATCGCGGCGCTTGCGGCTCAGCCCGTAAAGTTCCGCAAATATTTTTATGTTTTCCAGCACCGGAATATCCGGGTACAGAGAAAATTTTTGTGCCATATAGCCCAAATGGGCGCGGGCCTCGCTGCCCGCCGTGAGCAGGTCCATGCCATCAACAGCGCATTGGCCGGAAGTAGGACGCGAAAGGCCGCAGAGCATGCGGAACGTGGTGGATTTGCCTGCTCCGTTGGGCCCAAGAAGACCGAAAATTTCTCCGGGGCGAACATCAAAAGTGATGTCGCGGGCGGCGGTAAAGTCGCCAAAAGTTTTGGTGAGGCCCTTGGCCTCAATGCTCGGCTGGGGCGGAACATTTGAATCAGGCCCCCCTGTTAGCTGGCCTGCCCCATCGCCCACATGCAGTTTTCCGTAGGGTGAAGGATTTTGATCAATGCCGCCCACAGCGCTCATATAGGCATCTTCCAGCCGCGGGGGCACGGCCTCGCCGCCCTTTTCAAGAACCTCGCGCCGCAGTTCCGGGGAGGCGCTTTCAGCCAATACCAAGCGAATGCGGCTGCCTTGCACAAGTGCATCCTCAATACCGGGGCGCATGCTCCAGGCGGCCAGTTCCCGCCTGTGGGCTCCGGCAGGCGTTTTAAGCAAAAAAACCCGCCCTTGCGCCCGTTTGGTGAAATCCTCCGGGGCTCCGGCGTAGAGCACGCTACCCTCATCCAGCACAATAACCTGTGTGCAGCGCTCGGCCTCATCCAGATAGGCTGTGGCCCAAATGACAGTCATGCCATCACGGCTGAGATCCTGCACCATACGCCACAACTCACGGCGCGATTGCGGGTCAACCCCCACCCCCGGCTCGTCCAGAAGCAGCAGGCGTGGCGAGCCCAAAAGAGCGCAGGCAATACCGAGTTTTTGCTTCATGCCGCCGGAAAGACGCCCGGCCAGCCTGCCAGTAAACGGCGCAAGAGAGGTAAACTGCAACAGGCGGTCAAACATGTTCTGGCGTGCCTGCCCTTCCAGACCACGCAGGCTGGCGTGCAACAGCAGGTTGCCCATTACGCTGATGTCTTCATACAGGCCAAAGCGCTGCGGCATGTAGCCTATGCTGTTGGCGCTCTCGCTCACAAGTTTTTGTGGCGGCCTGCCAAAAACCATTGCCTCGCCGTGCGTTGGAAGCATCAACCCAGCCAGAATGCGCATAAGGGTAGTTTTGCCCGCTGCATCCGGCCCCACAAGGCCAGTTATACATCCCGCGGGCACCATTGCGGAAATGCTGTTCAAAGCAGTCACGGCATGACTTCCCTTGCCGAAAACCATGCCCAGATCGCGCAATTGTACGGCTGGCTTCCCCTCAACACCCGAGGTTTGAGCCGTCACCGACGCGCTCATGGCCGGGCTGCCTCTTCAACAATGATGGTGACGGGCATGCCCTGACGCATGAGATTTTCCGGGTCCTCGGCCTGCACGCGCAGCCGATAGACCAGTGCAGTGCGTACCTCACGGGTTTCCACAGTCTTGGGCGTGAACTCCGCCGTGGGTGAAATGAAACCCACCTTGCCGGGAAAACTTTTGCCAGGAGCCGCATCCACCAGCACGCGCACCGCCATACCCGGCTTGATGCGCCCGAGATCAGGTTCATCAACATAGGCCCGCAGCCAGACCGGATCTGTGAGCGTGAGCGTATAGACAGTCTGCCCTGTCTGCACGATGGCTCCGGCCTCGCGGGCGCGGGTAAGAACAACGCCCTTTTGCGGGGCCGTCAGTACACTGTCCTGTAACTGAATTTCTGCCCGGTTCAGAGCGGCTTCGGCAGCAGCTACGGCAGCGCGCTGGGCCAATACATCCTCTTCTCTGTAGCCGGAAAGCAGCATATCCAGCTGATCTTGGGCGGAGCGGAGTCTGGCCGCAGTTTCACGGGACTGCGCGCGGGCATTATCCAGCTCTTTCTGGGAAATGGCGTTGGATGTGCGCATGGCCGTAACACGGTGCAGATTGATGGCGGCGTTTTCAGACAAAGCCGTTGCGGCGCTTACCGCCGCCTTGGCCTGAGCGATTTCTTCGACGCGGTAGCCGCGCTCAAGCCGCGCCAGAGAGGCCTTTTCTCCCTCAAGGCGGGCAGCGGCCTCATCCCGTTGCTGGGTCAACAGGTCGGCGTCCAGCTGCGCCAGCGCCTGCCCTTCGGTCACACTGTCGCCCTCGTCCACAAGAACAGCGTTTATGCGCCCTGCCACGCGAAAAGCCAGATCAACCTGGCGGATGTCCACATTACCATAGAGCGTGAGGCTTCCAGTATGCCTGTTGTCCAGCCAGCGCCATAAAAAAAAGGCCGTCAGCACTATAACTGCCACGGCAGCTATGCCCACAACCTTGCGAGAAATATGCATGGGCCCTCCGATCCCCTGGGACGTTCAGTATTCGTCTTCCGGTGGTTGGCGGACAGCCCTTGGGCTTTAAATTTCACTGCCCTGCCCGCCGTGTCACATACAGCCACCACATGGAATGTGCGGCAGCAGGTGCAAAACATACTCAGTGCCGCGAGCCTTGTCCACAACAGCTGCTTTGTGAAGGCACTAACAGTAATGCAAATATGGCAGGTTGGGATCAACCAGCAGATCTTGCGAGTGAGCGCCATTTACCATTGGCAATTTTTCACGCTGTCTACCTCGCCTTGCCTTCGTCCCATTTGTTTTGCTGTTGTCCGGCAACTCCAGCATTGTCAGTTTGCCGGAAATGAACAGCCTAATGAAACATTACGCCAGCCCATAACGTGCCCGCCCCGGCTTTTGCAAACCGGGGCGGGATATTTGATGACAGTTTGTACTGCCGCGGGGCTAGCAGGGGCTAACCAACAACACTGAAGCTGTGCTCTATATTTCTGAAGGGTCTATGCCGCAGGCGCGGGCCACGCCCGCCCCGTAAGCCGGATCAGCCTTGGCGCAGTTGCGGATGTGGCGCAGCTTTATGGTCTTGGGCGCATCGCCCAACTGACGAGCGGTATTGCCAAACAGGGCTTCTTGCTGCTCGGGTGCCATGAGGCGGAACAGCTTGCCGGGCTGTTCGTAGTAGTCAGCGTCGTCGCAAGGATAAGACCAGTGATCAGCGTCGCCGTTGATCTTCAACGGCGGCTCGGCAGCGTCGGGCTGTTCCTGCCACGCGCCGTAGCTGTTGGGTTCATAGTTGGTATAGCCGCCATAATTGCCGTCTACACGCATCTGGCCGTCACGGTGATAGCTGTGGAAGGGGCAACGAGCCTTGTTGACCGGAATAAGATGATGGTTCACGCCCAGGCGGTAGCGCTGGGCATCGCCATAGGAAAACAGACGTCCCTGAAGCATTTTGTCCGGCGAAAATCCGATGCCGGGCACAATGTTGGCAGGATTGAAAGCAGCCTGCTCCACTTCGGCAAAGTAGTTTTCAGGATTGCGGTTCAGTTCCAGCACGCCCACTTCATGCATGGGCACGTCTTTGTGGTACCAGACCTTGCTGAGGTCAAAAGGATGGTAGGGAAGTTTTTCAGCATCAAGCTCGGGCATAACCTGTACAAAAAGAGTCCACCGGGGAAAATCGCCTTTTTCAATATGCTCGAACAGGTCACGCTGATGGCTGTCGCGGTCGCGCCCGATCAGTTCCTGGGCTTCGGCGTCGGTGAGATTTTTGATGCCTTGCTGGGTCTTGAAATGGAACTTGACCCAGTAGCGCTCATTTTTGGCATTGATAAAACTGAAGGTATGGCTGCCAAAACCGTGCATGTGCCTGTAGGAGGCGGGAATGCCCCGGTCACTCATGACAATGGTGACCTGATGCAGCGCTTCGGGAAGCAGAGACCAGAAATCCCAGTTGTCATGAGCGCTGTGCATGTTGGTGTGCGGGTTGCGCTTCACCACATGGTTGAGGTCGGGAAATTTGAGGGGGTCACGCAGGAAAAAGACGGGGGTGTTGTTGCCGACAAGGTCAAAGTTGCCTTCATCAGTATAAAACTTCATGGCAAAGCCGCGGATGTCGCGCTCGGCGTCAGCAGCGCCACGCTCGCCAGCCACAGTGGAAAATCTGATGAATAAATCGGTTTTTTTACCTACCTGAGAAAACATCGAGGCCTTGGTAAAACGCGTGATGTCGTGTGTGACTGTAAAGGTTCCGTACGCGCCAGAACCCTTGGCGTGCATGCGCCTTTCAGGAATAAGTTCCCTGTCGAAATGGGCCAGTTTTTCGAGAAACCACACATCCTGCAAAAGCATGGGACCACGCGGCCCGGCAGTGAGCACTCTGTTGTTGTCAGCCACCGGCGCACCGGCATTGTTAGTGAGCTTGCTTTGATCGTTCGGCATTGTGTCTCTCCTTGGTTTGCCTGTGGGGGTGCCAAGGGGCAGCTACTGCCTGCCCTCCCTCAGACTATGTCATGAATGGGACGAGTTTGTAAACAGTAATAATTACTATTTTCAAATAAGCTGAACATCTCTCCGAACCCTCTGAACATCATCACCAATTTATTGTTTCACTGGAGTTTTGCTGCGTAAAATGGGCTTGCCCAGATTCAAACTCTCGCAGGCGTGCACCACTTCCGCAGCCCTGGCCTCATTGCCCCTCAAAAGAACCAGGATCACCAGCAGCTTGCCCGACCGCTGCAGGCGAGTTCTCAGGCCGCGCCCTTCAAGGCGCTGGCGTAAGCCGTCAACACTCTCTTCATCCTTGAAGGCTCCGACCTGAAAAACGTAGTCAAACATATTTCCCACTGGTTGCAGGCTGTTCAGCACAACAGGGTGGTTTTCCTGAGTGGTTGGCGCCGCCTGCCCGGCAGGCGTTGCGGAAGCATTTACAGGCGTGCCGCCCTGCTGACGTTGTGCACCGGGCGCAGGCTGACCCGCCGGAGCCTTTGCACCGGGCTGGGCAGATGCTTGCGCGCCCCCCGCAGCGGGTGCAAGGGATTGCGGGCCGTCAGTCATTCCTGGCGGCAAAGTTTCACCACGCAACAACCGGGCAAACCGCAACTCTTCAGGTGCAAGAATGCGCTGTTTGGGCGCAGTTTCATCTACTGGCTCAACAATGACGCCCTTGCCCTGAGCGTCCCCCACAACAACTGATTGCGCAGCGTGAGAACGCCAGTATGCCCTGCCGCTCATGACGCCGCCCACATAGGCAAGCGCTATGGCCGCCACAACCAGAAAACTGGCCGCCAGCAATGAGGTGGGCCGCAGGCACAGGCGTTTTGGTGAATCTTCCTGGCTTGACGGCGAATTATGCAAAGCTGGAGGCATATCTTTTCCCTTAATCCTGATAAATGATATATATACTTCTATTGGAGTTCAAACATGCTTAACATAGCAGGCACAGCTTCAAGCGTAAAGTACGGCAACAAAGCCCTGCCCGGCTGACTTGCGGGCACGCCCCGCGCTCTGGTATAGGTCTTGTGTCTTACAAAGACTTCGGGAGTTTGCTCATGATCATCAATAATAGTTCGCGGCGTGGCCTGCCTTTGGTCCTCGCCGGCTTCATATTCCTTTTGTGGAGCACAGCCAGCATGGCCGCAGCTCCGCAAAACCTGTCCATTGCCAACAACACGGGTGAAGATCTGCTCAATATTCATCTGCAGCGGGGCAAGGTTACGCAGTTCATGCGTCTTGATATGCCGCCCGGCGGCAGCGAAGAAATTGAAAACCCCGGCGGCACGGTTGAGTTGCGGCTGGACACAGGACTGGCCCTGTGGACCTTCAGCCGCATTCCCCTGGCACAGGCTGCAAGCCTGGCTTTTGGCCCGCAGCCCGACACACTGACCCTTGTTACGGGCAAGGGAGACAGCCGCCAGTTCAGCGCCCGCATGCGCAGCCTTTTGCCGGATGAAAACAGTGGGCCTGTCTGCGCTCTGGACCAGTTTCGCCCCGGCATGTACATGAAGGATGTTTGCGCCCTGCTGGATCAAAGCCCGCCCCACGATGACAATGACGCCGTACTTACCAGCCTTGGTTTTGCAGGCATGGTCTGGGCAGCCCGGCTGTTGCCGGGTCAGTCGGAAAACAGCAAGTCCGGCATATTCCGGTCGGCTGGCCCTGACCGCCTTGAGCATATGGAACTGCGCCGCAAGCTGGACGCCGCCACGCTGAACAAACTGCTGACAACCCTGTACGCCCAGGGCTATGCCCCCTGGCAGGCCGAGCTGCCCGGTTTGGATATGAATTTTGTTGAAATGCCCAAGAGCGACAGCGGCAGACACAAAGAAATATTACAGCAGGTGCTGGACTATTTTATGTCTTCCGGCCAGGGCGAAGCCACGGTAATGCTGGCCCCAGCGGCTATGCTGCCCAAACTGGCCGATGCCGACAAGCCGCAAAGCGACGTTCAGCTGTTTACACTGACCCTGCGCCACAGTTCAAAAAATCTGGTGGTGGATGTAGCCGCCTATCAGGCCAGCGAAGGCGGTCGCTAGACAGGGGTTAACAGGAGCCGCTCTATTGCCGCTACGTTGAACTTCACCCTTTATTTCAGCCGAGTGCCACGGAGCACACGTTCTGCACAAAGGGCTCGTTCTCGCAGCAATTGTAGTCTGCTCAGGAACAATCTGCTTCAGAGCAGTTTACGAATGAAACGAGCCAACTGTTCTGCAAGGATCTGTACGCAAATCCTTGCCCTGAAATAGTCGCAGGCGAATTTTGCTCGTCTGCGACTATTTCAAGTGCAACAATGTTCTGACCAAAAAATATTCTGATCGCCCTGTAGCAGTGGGGCATTGGCCAAGCTACACCATATCTGGGTAGTTGCGGCAACGAGAAGTTTTCCACAAAAAATCCCGGCATGGACGAGTCCATACCGGGATTTTTTATAAATAAATTCAGCTAGCAGCGCTGTTCTGCCATTGAACAACGCCCAAACTGCTCTAGACGGGACGCCCTTCTTTTTTGGCCGCCCGCTTGTCGCGCAACCAAGTGTACCACTCTTCCAGCCCCTGGCCCTGACGGCAGGAAACTTCAAAAATATCAAGATCCTTGTTCAGCTTGGTGGCAAAGTTGCGTGCGCGCTGCATGTCAAAATCCACATAGGGCAGCAGGTCCACCTTGTTGAGCACAAGGGCGCGCGCCAGATTGAAAAGCAGAGGATATTTTTCAGGCTTGTCGTCGCCTTCAGCCACGCTCAGCAAGGCAACCTTGGCGTCTTCACCACAGTCGAACTCCACAGGGCATACGAGATTACCCACATTCTCAATAAAAAGAATATCAACGCCTGTGAGGTCAAGGCTGTCCAGCGCGGTCAGGATCATATTGCTGTCGAGGTGGCAGCCGCCATCGGTGTTGATCTGCACAGCCTGAGCGCCAGTGGCAGCCACACGGCGGGCGTCGTTATCTGTTTGCAGATCGCCTTCAACCACGGCCATGCGAAACTCTCCCGCCAGATCGGTCAGCGTGCGTTCGAGCAATGTTGTCTTGCCCGCACCGGGCGAACTGATGAGATTCAGTGTCAGAATCCCATTATCAGACAAACGCTTGCGCACATGGGCCGCCATTTTTTCGTTGGCTTCCAGTACATTGCGAACCACGGGAATTTGCATGCCGGTCTCCTTGCAGACTCCTGGCGGAGTCCTGTCTGAAGTAGTGGGCTGATGTGGGGACAATATCGACAAAAAAACGTCCGACAGCAAAGCCGCACCTGCCATCGGAATACAATGCCGTAGTACGGCTGCTTTTTATTGGGGACAACTCACTGCTCAAGCCGCCGGATGATATAAACAGAGGTTAGCCGAAACTAGCTGGCCTCAAGGCGGTTCAAATACAGTTCACGCCCCTGTTTTACCACATGCCCGAATTGCTCGCCGCAACCGGGGCAGGGCTGTATAAGAGCGTCCTGCCCTTCGCCGCCAAAATCAGCGCCGCAGAACGGGCAGTGCAACTGCAAAGGCAACTCTTCCAGTTCAAGGCGCGCACCCTCGTGAGGTGTGCCCTGAATCATCGTTTCAAAGCAGAACTGAAGAGACTCGGGCACAATTCCGGCAAGAGCGCCATACTTGACGTTTACAACCTCAAGACGCGTGCAACCCTGACGGGAGATTTCCTCTTCCGACATCTTCAGCAAACTTTGTGCAATGGACATTTCATGCATGAAACTATACTAACGCAAACCCCCGGCAACGTAAAGCCAGGAAGGCATTCTTGCCATTCGGCGTAAATAATGTACATTTCAGCCATGCGTCGCTCAAAATTTTCAGGTGTGTACTCTTTTTCCACCGACTGGACGGAAAATCGCCGCAAAAACCACTACTTCGTATGGGAACTCCCGGACGGAGCTTTTGCAGTACAGGAACTCAACAAAGCGTTCCAGCCGTTAGCCGGACCAGAAAGAATCAGCGCCAGATCATTTGCCAAAAACTTCAGGGCAGAACCAGAAATACTGGCAATGCCCGTCACTACGCCGGATCTTTCGCGTTTCGAAAATAAAGAAAAAACCGCCAGCAGTGCAGATGCTGTACAGCAGGAGGCATCTGCTGGTGAGGCAGGCGCGGAATCTTCTGGCATTTCCCCGTCGCTTTCCCAAAAACCAGCTGCCAGTGCTGCCCGGCCCAATGCCGTAGCCGCCGTAGCCCAAGGGGCCTCACAGGCAGCCCCGCAACGTGGCTCCCAACCGCTTGGGCAAAGCGCAGCAAAGGTATCTACGCAGATTCAACCGCGTGGAGCGAAGGCCTCTGTACTTGAGGCGGGCAAATCCGCCGCCGCAGTCACAAACGCCGGGCAGCGCCCCCCCCAGCCGCGCACAGACGCAGCTTCTTTCAACCAGCCCGGCGACCCTGCCGCCGCCGTTACAGCAAAACCCGGCGCGCAACGTTTGCAGCCAGCTCAAAAAATATCTTCTCCGCCACTTCGAATGGTTGTTGCCGGGGAAGACCAGGGCCTGGCCTTTCAGAAAGTATCTGCGGCCCCGTCCAAGGGAGCACCTGCTATCTCCAGCGCTTTGGGCCAAGGGGCCAGCCTGGCGGGAAATAAGATTTTCGCCGCGGAACTAGACATGGACGCAAAGCTGCCGCTACCGGGCTCAAGCCCTGCGGCAGCGAGCAGTCCGATGAGTCTGGAGGCCATGCGCAAGGCCAAAATGACAGAATCGCGACTGCGCGAAACATTCCGTCAGACCTTGCTGCGCCTCAGACGCCCACGTGAGCGTCAGGCAGCCTTGAGTGCCCTTGAGCAGCTGGCCGGGGCCACAGAAGATATCTGCACAATGCACAAGCATATGTTCAGGGATTTTGGCGTCAGGCTGCGCCAGAGTTCGCAACCGGCGCTGGCCCTTTTGTTCAGCCGCAAAGTTGTGGAACTTGCGCCGGATGATGACCACGCCCACTTCAATCTTGCCCGTATTCTCTGTCTGCTGGGCCAGTTTGACGAGGCCGCCGCCCACATTCGCGCAGCAATGACTGTAGGCGGCGAAGACCCCACATATTTTCGAATGCTGATACATATCCGCAAAGAAAAGCTGCAAAACCAGGGACAATCCAGTTCCCATGGCCGCTGAATATATTCAGGACAAACTAGTTTCGGCAGGAGCCTTTAGGCATGAATAAAGTGATACTAAGTCTTCTTCTGGCAGTCTGCGTGTTGGGCATGGCCCTCATTATGCTTAATGAAAAGCTGCGCAAACCAGAGCAAGCGCCTGTTCAGGCGACTCTGAACCAGGGCGCCGATCCCGGTGCAGATGCCCCGACAGTTCCTGACATGGGATTGCCGCCTCTTGGCGATACCGGGCAGGCTGCAAAGCTTGGCGGCCCTGCCGATCAGCCTTATCTTCCGCCACTGCCTGTGGAATCTGGACATAGCCCTGCCCTGGCAGACCGGGCTCCTCAATTGGAGGGTAATGCCCTGCGTAGCACTGACGCTGCTTCTGTTCATGCTCCGCTGCCAGAACCGGTAAAGCACAAGCCTGAGCCCGCCAACGAAGCTGACAAGGCCACCAGCCCCACCAAGCCTGCTGCTCCTGTTGCGCCCGCCGTACCTGCGACTCCTGCGGCCCCGGAAAAACCCAAGGCGCCAGAAAAAACCTCGCAGGACAAGCCCAGCCCCAGCAATACGGAAAGGGCGGCCAAGGCTGCGCCGCAAAAACAGGAAGTCACACGGTTTGTAGTTTTTGCCCGTGACAAGGGCGCCACCATACGGATTGTGGGCACAGCCCCCCTCAACTACAAAAGCATGACCCTCAACGGCCCCGAAAGGCTGGTGCTGGATCTGGAAGGCAAGTGGCAGGTCAAGGCTCCGGGCGTGCCCAAAAATCCTTTGGTCACCAACATTCGTCTGGGCAAAATGGACGACAAGACCAGGGTTGTCATTGACCTTTCGGGCAAGCCTGCGCACGTTCGTTACGTTCTTTCCAAAGACAAACTTTCTCTGGACATTCGGGTGGATCAATAGCCATCAGCTGTTATTGTACCGAGTATAAAGTATTCTGCGTGAAAGGCCTCGGCATGTGCCGAGGCCTTTCCGTTTCAAAGATCTTTCCTGAGAGCCAAACGTACTTCACTGCGTTTTGACCATATGAGTCTGTCAGCCCCAACCGCATCTTGCCCCGGGTGCTGTCGCAATCCATATGCGGAAGGTTGACGGTGAAAGCCTTTGCGCAGGGCTGTGCCCCAGTCAAGTGTAATGATAACGCCTGAAATATAAGCAGGATATGAAATCGTAGCCGCCGTAAAAACAGCTGCACACGAGCCGCATGCAACCACGGTTGGCGGCATGTCTGCCAACATCACGCCGGCCGCAGGCTGTCAGCTCAGAAATACCAGACATCACTGATGCCACGATCAGCGGCCCAACATTCAGCTTGAGTTTTATAGCGCCTTCTGGGCAAGGTGCAAAAAACAGGTGGTTTAATGAATCCTCGCGACCTCATAATGGTGTTTTCTTCATTGGCTTCAATGGCGGCAGGCGTTTTTTTGCCGCAGCTGGCCGCTCCGCTGTCAGCCATGCCGCGGCTTATTCTCATCTTTATGCTATTCATGAGCTTTCTGGCTGTGGGCGCAGAAGAACTGCGAAAAGAAACCCGCACAATGGCAGCGCCGCTGTGCCTGCTGACGCTTTATCGCCTGGCGCTGCTGCCAATACTTTGCATGGCTGTTTTTCGCCTGATCATGCCCCAGTTTGCTTTGGGGGCATTTTTGCTGGGCGCGGCTCCGGTAGGTGTAATGGCCGCAGTTTTTTCTCTTATGCTTGGAGCCAACACTGCACTCATTCTTGTGGCAAACATCGCCACATCCCTTTTGCTTCCCCTGAGCCTGCCCGCCATGCTTTCACTTACCGACAGCGCACTGCGGCTGCTTGGGCTTGCACCTTTGAGCTTGCCGCCACATCTGGACCTGGGGCATATGGGCCTTTCGCTTGCCGTAACCATTCTGGTGCCCTTTGTTGCCGCCCATTTCACCCGCACGTACTGGAACAGCCTGCGCTGTTCTCTGCTGCGCCACCAGTTTCCCTTGCTGACTGTCGCCATAGCTGTTTCCAACATTTCAATTTTCAGCAACTACGGCGGGTTACTGCGGCAATCGCCATCGTTCATCCTTCAGGCGCTGGGTGCAGCCTGCCTGCTGTGCGTGCTGATGACACTGGCGGCACTGCCCATCACCCGCCACATGACGCGGCAGACACGCATGGCTTTTCTGATCTCCTTTGGCGTCATCAACAATGTGCTGCTGATGATCGTATGTATGGAATTCTTTAGCGCGACAGAAGCGCTGATGGCTGCCGCCTATCTGGCCCCGCTCTACGTACTTTTATTTTACTACCGCCATCTTACCCGGGAGCCGGCGCACGCATAATGCTACCATTTGAAGAGATGCGTGGTCTCCAGCTCAGGTATACTTTGCTTGCTTTATGAGGAGGAAACCTTTTCAGTGAAGGATTCTTCCTCCTCACCCTCTCCCGTAAGATATACTTCATTCAGCAAGCTACAAAAAACTTCTGGTTTGAAACTAAAACTCCACAGGCAGCGCCTTTCAGGCAACACACGGCCCAAAACAAATCTACTTTCGCCTTTTACACGGTGATTAGCGATGATTAACAGCAGCCGAGCGCCTTCTCAATCCGCCAAAACCTGGACATGACGACTCGCTCAACCCGCAGGAAAACAGATTTTTCTCGTTTACAACAAAATCTGGTTTCATTTTTTTTAATATTTCCAGCAATATTCATGTTGGCAAAAAACAAACTGACAACAAACGTTATTCTACTATTTTAGTATATTTAAAAGACATAAGAACACTAACAGCACTATTAAATTGTGTATTAATAAAAAATTAAAACGCCATAAGTCATCATACATTCTAAAAAAAGTATTATAATGAAATAATTGAATTATAAACCATACAAACATTAAACACTATCTGCTGCTATAGAAAGCATATAAACAATAAATCTATCTCTAATTTTGCATATCATTACATACACATTCAAAAATGCCATTATGGAAAATTGTTCGCAACTGGTTTATGGTGGCGAACTTTTTGTCATTCACGTGATTGCCCTGTAGCTTTAAACGCCTTGCCAACCTGATTCCTCCCAAAGGAGAACGTTCATGACCGGAGCGTCTTTTGAAGCGCTGAATCCTCGCCAGATGTACGGCAAGGTTGTAGAAACAATGATAATCAAGGCAACAAGGCCTCCCCGTCAGGCTTTTTTGCTGGCAGTGATGGCGGGCCTGTTTATCGGGCTGGGTTTTGTATATTGCGCCGTGGCAAACGTTACAGGGGCAGGAAAAATTGTTGGCGGGCTTGTATTCAGTCTTGGCCTTATGCTTGTTGTGGTGCTGGGCGGCGACCTTTTCACCTCAACCACTATGACGCTTGTTCCGCGCGCCAGCCGCAAGATTACCTGGCGGCAGATGTTCTCCAACTGGGGCGTTGTCTATGCCGGAAACTTCATTGGAGCCATTGCGCTGGTTGCCCTTATTCTTCTTAGCGGGCACCCCTGGAAAGACGGCGGCAGCATTGCCCTTTATTATATTAAAACCACAGAATACAAACTGACGTACACCTTCACCGAGGCTCTGTTTCTTGGGGTCATGTGCAACCTGATGGTCTGCCTTGGCGTATGGATGGGCTATTCGGGGCGTTCGCTCTTTGACAAGATGGCCGCCTGCCTTTTTCCCGTGGGGCTGTTCATTTCATGTGGATTCGAGCACAGCATCGCCAACATGTTCATGATTCCCATCGGCATACTGTGCAGCGGCATGATGCCCCCAGAAGTGGCGGCCAAACTGGCGGATCCGGTTCATACACTCTCCCTGCTCACCTGGGAGAACTTTGTACTGAAAAATCTTATTCCGGTGACGCTGGGCAACATACTGGGCGGCGGCGTGCTTGTGGGGTTGTTCCATTGGCTCGTTTTTGCGCGTGAAAATGCCCAGGAAGCCAGCGTAGCAACACCTTCCCACGAAAGCCTCGATGAACCAAACGCAGGCTGATACAGGGCAGCCCCGGATATTTTTTCGATTTTTCAGAACAGCGTGTAAGCCGATTATAACAAAAATTTGCCGCAGCCGCAGAAAGGCTGGCAAAACAGCTGCAAGCACCCAGGTACTCCGCCATAAGGCAACCATGTGCTCCCTTGCAAAAACTGATTGCAGGGGAGCACATTATTTTTACAATCTGGCAAGCACACAGCCCCTTGCTAATCACCAGCGTTTGCACTTTGAAAAATATTTTCGAAAAATGACAATGATCTTCTGCGCACATTAGCCTTGATGCAATTTTGTTTTCACACTACCCTTATTGAAAAACAATCTGGTGAATAAAAAACACTGCAAACAGCTTTTTTCCGCTTTATTCGCGAAAAAGCAAAATACGTTCGAATGGCATGAAACTACATAGCACACTCATTGCACTGAATCTTTTTAAATCCCACCGGGCTTTTTCTGCTGCGCGCGATATGCAGCAGGGCAAACTCGCCAGTGGTGGCACCTGACGTTGTGGCGCTGTGAGGCAGGTTGTCTCGCATTATCCTTCACGCAGGGCCAGCACGTAATCCGACCATTTCCGCCCTGCCTGACAGGGTTGCCACAACCATATTTCACAGCGCAAGTTTCGCATAATCATGCGAAACTTTTTTTATTTTTGACAGCTTTTTCCTGCCACTTCGGCCTGTTGCACGCTTATTTGCAACAGCGAAAGCAGGCCGGGCTGGCGTAGCGCGGCATATTTTCTGCTGAAAAAACGCATAGCGACAGAGCGCCAATAGTAAATTCCGGCATGGCAAAAGCAGTTGGCGCGAAACTACAGATGCAGCAGATCTGTTTTGTTGCAAGGCAAGTACAGCTGCCTGCACGCAGGCATGCAGATCACGATTTTTCAACCCGTTGAGGGAGGCTGGTATGGATACAAAAGAAAACGGACGGCGCAGTTTCATCAAATCGCTGGCACTGGGCGCAGCCGGGCCGGCGCTCATAAGTCCGCAGACTGCAAGGGCCGCAAACGGTGGAACGCTGCAAGTATGGTCGTGCGGCGGGCTGGCAGAAGCTATGTGCCCGGCGCATACGGAGTATACGCGGCAATCCGGCGTCAATATCGTCTATACAGGGGCTTTTGCCGCTGCTCTTGGCAAATCTCTGCTTTCCGGCAGCGGGCATACAGAAGTCTTTGCCGGACGCGTGCTCGCTCTTGCACAGAATCTGCGCAAATCTGGCAAGATGATCTATTTCAAACCGCTATGCTTTACGAGCTACGTAGTCGCAGTGCCCAAGGGCAACCCTGCCAATATCAACAGTATTGAAGACCTTGCCCGGCCCGGCGTGCGCGTGGCTATGGCAAAGGAAGCCTCCGCTCCCGGCGGTCAGGCTGTTATGGGCATACTCAAAGCAGCTGATCTGACCCCAAAGGTTTTGGCCAACGTGCCGGAACAGGGAACCTGCGTGCAGAGATCAGTGAAAGACGTCGCAACTGGCAACGCTGACGCTATGATTGTTGAACGGCGAATCTGCCGTATGGAACGCTTTGCCGATCAGCTGGAAGCAGTGGAAATTCCCGAAAAATTTTTCCCCGCCGGGCCTCTGACTTTTACTGTAGGTCTTATGGCGGACGCGACTGACAAAGACAGGGCCGTTGCGTACATCGATTGGCTTACCAGCCCGCAGGGACAGGCTTTTTTTGAAAATTCCGGCTTTATTTCCGCCCTTTCCCCCAAGGGACAGGAACTGATTGAAAAGTTGGGGGTAAAAGATGTTGCATGAAATAGTTGCCCGTCCCAGCCGCAAACTGCGGGCGCTTCACTGGTGTAACAGGGCCGTACTCGTCATTTCCACGATTTTTATTGGCGAGTGGGGCCTGTACGGCGTATTTCGTTGCCCTTTTGTCGTTCCCTTTGTCAGTTGCCAGAATTGCCCTGTCATGACCTGCCCGGGGCAATTGTCCCGTCTGTTCTGGGGATTCTGGGGCGTCTGGCTGGCCGTGGCCCTTTTTTTCGGCAGGGCTTTTTGCGGCTGGCTTTGCCCGGGCAACCTGACCAACCGCGTTCTGGCGCTTAATCCCTTCAAATTCGGCCCAAACCCCGTGGGCGTGCGCAACTACAGGTGGGCAAAATATCTCATGCTGGCCGCCGCGTTGCTGGCATGGTTCGCTCTAGGCCAGCCAAGGGTGAACGTGCCCCTGCGGGTAGGCGAATTCTGGCCCTCGGTGTGGCTTACGTGGGAACATGCCTTTCCCATGTGGCAACTGCGCTTTGTGCTCACAGTGGGCATACTGGCGCTGGGATTGGGCATCCTCATGTGCTGGTGCCGATTTGCCTGTCCCTTTGGCGCAGCTCTTGAACTGGTGCGGCGTTTCACCCTCTTTCGCTTTTACAAAACCACCGAATGCAACGACTGCGACAAATGCCGCACAGTTTGCCTCATGCGCACCAGACCGGACGAAGAAAACTGCACCAACTGCGGCGACTGCGTGGGATCGTGCCCCAAAGACTGCATACGTTTTGGGCTGAAGCCAAGGGGCAAGGAATGAGCACACCTCTACCAGACAGTGCGCGGCATCCCTGCTTCAACCCGGAAGCGCACCGCGCGTTCGGCCGGGCACATCTGCCCGTAGCGGCAAGCTGCAACGTGCAGTGCGGATTTTGCGACCGCCGCTATTCCTGCGTTAACGAATCCCGCCCCGGCGTGACGGCGCGCCTGCTCACGCCGCATGAGGCTGTGGACGCAGCCCTGCGTGCTGTGGCCCGCATGCCGCATCTGAGCGTCATCGGCATTGCGGGCCCCGGCGATCCTCTGGCCAATGCTGCGCCAACCATCGAAACCCTTGCAGAGCTGCGCAAAACACTGCCCGGCATTCTGCTTTGCCTCTCCACCAACGGGCTGGCGCTGCCGCTGCACGCGCAAACTCTGGCTGACCTCGGCGTCGGGCATGTAACGGTAACAGTCAATGCGGTCAGACCCGACGTTGGCGCAGCCGTCTATAACTGGGTGGATGACGGCAGCAAGCGTCTTTCCGGGCAGCAAGGGGTAGCCTTACTGCTCGAAAGGCAAGAAAAAGGAATACGCCTGCTCAAATCGCTGGGAGTCACCATCAAGGTGAACTCGGTGGTCATACCCGGCGTAAACGATACGCACATGCTGGACATAGCCAAGGCCGTGGCCTCGTGGGGAGCAGACCTCATGAACTGCATCCCCTTGCTGCCTGTGGCGGATACGCGCTTTGCCATCGTCTCTCCGCCTTCAGCGCAGTTGATGCACAGCATCCGGGCTGAGGCTGGCGAAGTAATTCCTCAGATGCGCCACTGCACGCGCTGCCGTGCTGATGCTCTGGGCCTTCTGGGCGAAGACGGCCAGCTTGAAGACGTCTGCGGCGCTCAACCCCAGGCCCAGCCGCAGATACGGGCACAGGCACGGGCGCAGGCACAAATACAAGCGCAAAAGACAAGGCTAATGAATACGGTCAGCAGGCAATAAAGCCCCCCATTTTAACCGTTTGCCAACAGCTCGCGGCGGCTGACCGATGTGGTTGAAACGCCGCGCAAATATATGTGCAAAGGATGTAATAAGAATTTTTTCATTAAATACAAGAAGACTATGGAGGTACTATGCGCACCCTGTTTGGTAAAATGCTGGCAACAACACTCTTGCTTGTCCTTGGTGTTGCCGCGCACGCGGCAGAACTGCCCCGGCTGAAAGTCGGCTATATCTTTACCACCAACCACACGCCTCTCATGGCCGCTATGGATATGGGCGAAAAGCTGCCTATTGAAGGCATGTGGATGCAGCCCATAGTGCCCAAAGAAAAGTACCAGCTCATGAAGGACGGCAAGCCCGTGGCGGTGCTTGATATTGTTGTTATCAAAAGCGGCTCTGAAACTGCGACCCTGTTTGCCCAGAAGCAGCTTGATATCGGCCTGGCCTCCATAACCGCCATTATGGCTGGCATCGACAAAAACATCCCTATCAAGATTGTGTCCCCTCTGGTGCTGGCCAGTGGCGGCGTGGTCGTATCCAACGACGTTCCAGCCAAAACGTGGCAGGAGTTTGTTGCCTACATCAAAAAATCTTCCAAACCCGTGAGCATTGGCTACCACTCGCCCAGCAGCGCGCCCATCATTATTCTTGAAAGCGCGCTCAAATCAGAGGGCATCGCCTATACGAGCAATCCGCTGGATCAGAAGGCGCAAGTGGTGCTGGTAGACCTGAAGGGCATGGCCAACCTCATTCCCGCCCTGAGCAGCAAGCAGGTTGACGCGGTGGTCGGACCGGAACCCTTCCCCCAGACAGCCGAGGGCAAGGGCGCTGGCTGCGACATCAGCATGCTCCGCAACCTTCCGCCTGAAGGCAAGTGGACGGACTACCCCTGCTGCGTTATCGCCGCGCGCGACGAGGTCATTGCCAGGCACCCTGAACTGGTGCGGGATTTCGTAAAGCTTATGGCCGGGATTGGCCGCTGGTGCAATGAAGACCCGCAGCGCGCCGGAATTCTTGGCTCCAAATGGATCGGCCTGCCGGAAGAGATCGGCAAAAATTCCAATCTTCGCTTTTTGCAAAGTTTTACTGACGGCTGGAAAGAAGGCGCAAACGGTTATCTGAGCGACCTGAACAAGGCCGGATACTTCAAGGGCGCCTTGAAGGATAAATCCTTTAAAGAGGCAGAAAGCCTTCTTGTGGACCCGCAGTTTCTGAACGGTAAATAAGCTTTACCCATTGTCTGCCCCGGCTTGCACCAGCATGCCGGGGCAGACTGAAAAGGGATAAAGCTGCTTCAAGCCACGCAGCCCGGCGCTAGTTGCTATACAACGCACGCTTTCACCTTGCGGTCATAACCAATGAAAAATATTAAAGTATTCTTTTTGCCACTCATATTTCCTCTGCTATTTTTACTGCTATGGAACCTGATGGCACATGCGGTAAAAAACGACATTATTCTGCCGGGTATTCCGCAGGTGTGGAGCCTGCTGTCCAGCCCCGGTGATGACGTTATTTCAATGGGCACCCTGCCCGCCAACACGCTCATAAGTCTGGCGCGGGTTTTTGCGGGCTATATTATTGCGGTGCTTCTGGCTGTTCCGCTGGGAATCATCATGGGCTACAAGCCTGACGTAAATACCGCCCTGAACACTTTTCTTGGTTTGTTTCGCTCCATCCCTCCTCTGGCCTGGGTTCCCCTGGTACTGGCGTGGTTTGGCATGCTGAGCCTGGCCGATATTTTTTCCGTGCCCATCGGAGCCGCATATCCATATTTTCATAATATCAAAGTATCTATGATTTTTATCATTTTTATCGGCGGATTTTATCCCATACTCACCAGCGCCATACACGGCGTAGGCATGGTGCCTCAAACACTCACGGATGCGGCACGAGTTCTGGGAGCCAGTCAGGTCGATATTTTCCGCAAGGTGCTGCTGCCGTATGCCGCGCCATCCATCATCAATGGCCTGCGCATTGGCCTTGGCGTGTCCTGGATGTGCCTTGTTTCAGCCGAGATGTTACCGGGCAGCCTTTCAGGGGTGGGGTATCTTATCACACACGCCTACACCGTGGGCCGAACGGACGTTGTCATTGCGGGCATGATAAGTATCGGACTTGTGGGTGCGTTGCTGGACAGATCATTCAGGTTCTACGAAGACAGGAAATTTGTATGGAAACGACTGACAAAGTAATAGACGCTGCTTTACAGCCTCCAGAGCTCGTGGCCGCAGACGTATCGAAAATATTTGTGACCAAAAGCGGCCCCATTGAAGCCCTGCACCACGTAAATATGACTGTGGAGCGCGCGCACTTTGTCTGCATAGTTGGGCCTTCTGGCTGCGGCAAATCAACCCTGCTGCGCATGATGGCAGGCCTGAGCCCCTGCGAACAGGGAGAAATACGCTTTCGCGGCGAACAGCGGCAAGGCCCGTGCCGACAAATCGGCATGGTCTTTCAGGAGTATTCGCTTTTTCCCTGGCTGAATGTGCTTGATAATACGGGGATTGGACTGCAATTCAACGGCATGGGCAAGGATCAGCGCGAACAGGAGGCACGCCGCTATCTTGGCATGGTTGGGCTTGAGAAATTCGCTCTGGCCATGCCGCACGAACTTTCCGGCGGCATGCGGCAAAGAGTGGCCATTGCGCGTGCCCTGACCAACGCGCCTGACGTGCTGCTAATGGACGAACCCTTTGGAGCCATTGACGCGTTTACACGCATTACGCTGCAAAAAAGGCTGCTTGAAGTTTGGGAACAAAGCCGGAAGACAATCGTGTTCGTCACGCACAGTGTGGACGAATCCGTCTACCTTGCGGACGAAATCATTGTTATGGGCACGAACCCAGGGCGCATTGTGGACAAATTTGCCGTACAATTGCCCCGCCCGCGGCGGAGAGATGACCCTGCCTATGCGGGGCTGGTTGCCCGTATTCTGACGCTTCTGGAGCAACAGGACGATGCAGTGGCGGGATAACGCCCCCTATGGATTAAGGCCTTCTGGCCGTTCGCGAGCTACCGAATGCTGATATTTTGAAACGATCATCTATGTGAGGTTGATTCTCAAGAATGAGAAGCCCCTATTGGCTTACCCAGCAGAAAAGAACGATCAGCCCTACCCACTATGCGGGTGGGGCTTTATTTTACGCGCTACCGCGCTCAACTGGCTAACTGTGATTAAAAACAGAAAAAGCCCTTACAATTTTCATCGTAAGGGCTTGATTCTTTAGTGGTGCGCCCGAAGAGATTCGAACTCCTGACCTACAGGTTCGTAGCCTGTTGCTCTATCCAGCTGAGCTACGAGCGCGCAACGAAGGGGAATCTATATTAAGCTGCAGTTGCCGTCAAGCTTTTTTCAAAATATTTTTTGAAAATCTGCGAACTTAGTTGAAATTTTCAAAACAGTATTCACCCGATGGAGTGATTACAATCAACGCTACGCGTTGTCAAGAAACAATAAACTGGCGGCAGAAAAAAACTGCCTCAAAGACACGTAGACTAGGCTTCGATGCCGTTAACGGCACGGGCCAGACGCGAAATCTTGCGCGCAGCCTTCTTCCAGTGCATGGCGCCCTTGCTGGCGGCCTTGGAAAGCACGGAAGTAGCGGCCACCAGAGCTTCACCAGCCTGAGCCTTGTCGGTGGCCGTGATGGCGGAGCGCACCTGTTTGATGGCGTTCTTCACGCGGGTACGGGCGGCGCGGTTGCGACCGGCCTTCTGCAAGCTCTGCCTGTGACGCTTGATGGCTGACTTATGGTTGGCCACGGTATCCTCCACTATGTTGGGCTTGCATTGGCAAGCCGAGACTCTGAATTATATTGCGCTATCGCGAAGACGGGTTGTTAGCATAGCCCCGTATGGCTGTCAAGCGCCGCGCCGGATTTCCGGCGGCATATCTTTTTCAATCAACCATTCCGGTTGTTCCGCTCAGCGTTTCGGCAGAACGGAGCAACCGGAGCAGGAACATATACGCACAAAGCTACATTTGCAAGGCCGCAAAATCAGCCAGGCGGGCAAAGCGCCCTCCCAGAGCCTGCAACATTGCCAAACGGTTGCGGCGCAGATCAGTGTCTTCGCACATGACCATAACACCATCAAAGAACGCATCCACGGCAGGGCGTACTTCGCTCAGGCAGGCCAAGGCAGCCGCATGATCCTGATCAGCCCACATCTGATCAAGCTTGGGCAACAATTGATCCAGCGTGGCGGCCAGGGCTTTTTCGGCGTCTTCCTGCAAAAGTTCCGCCTTCCATTGGGCAGGAATTTCTTCGGTCTGACCCTGCTTGCGCAAGATGTTGGCCACACGCTTGAAGGTTTGGGCGGCCTCGGCAAAACCGGCTTCACGGCTAAAGGTCGCCAGTGCGCTCAAGCGCGCGCCGCATTCCTTCACCTGTGCAGAGCCTGCGCCAAGGGCAGCGTCGACCAGCAGTGTGTCCTGTCCCTGACTCATGAAATAGTTACGCAGACGCGCTGCGAAAAATTCCATAAGTTTGTCCAAAGCCTCGTTGGGGGCCAGTTTCCACTGCCTGTCGCCATACAGCTCCTGCGCCTTGGCGAAAACCTGACGCATGTCCAGCGGCAGGCCGAAATCCAGCACGATACGTATGATGCCAAGCGCGCAACGGCGAAGACCGTTGGGATCCGCAGCGCCAGTGGGGATCATTCCCAGACCGAAGCAACCCGCGAGGGTGTCGGCCTTGTCGGCCAGAGACAACAGGGCTCCTGCCGTACTGCCCGGCAAGGGAGAATCCGGTCCGGCAGGAAGATACTGTTCAGCCATTGCCTGGGCCACCGTGGGGTTTTCGCCCTTGCGGCCTGCGTAGATGCCGCCCATAATGCCCTGAAGCGTATCAAACTCGCCAACAAGCCCGCTGACCAGATCCGCCTTGGAAAGACGCCCGGCCCGCGCCGCGTCAGAAGCCAGCTCAGGAGCGCAGGTTTCTGCCAGCCAGCGGCACAGCGCTTCAAGGCGGCGTGTCTTGTCGCCCATGCTGCCAAGGCCGCCGATAAAGATGACCGTATCCAGCTTTTGCAGCCAATGCTCAAAGGGTTCGCGCAGGTCGGCTCTCCAGAAGAAACGGGCATCGTCCAGCCGGGCGCGCAGCACCCTCTCCCACCCGCGTTTGACAATCTCCATATCTTCTGGAGTGATATTGAGAACTGTCAGAAAGTGCGGCAGCAGCTGACCATTGGCGTCTTCAATGCCAAAGCTTTTCTGATGGCTTTCCATACTGGTCAGCAACACTTCACGCGGCACTTCAAGGTAGGCCGGATCAAAATCCGCCAGCAACGGCACAGGATGCTCGGCAAGCCCCTGCACTTCGTCAAGCAGACTGTCTTTCCAGAGAACCTTGCCATTGGCCGCCACGGCCTGGGCATTGCCGCCTTCAATGATGATCTTGCGGCGCTCTGCCGGATCAAGAGTAATGGCGCAGGGACCAGCCAGGGTCTTAAAAAATTCATTGGCATGCGCCACGGCAAAGGGACCGGAGCCGTGGATGCGGTGGCCGCAGGTTTCGCGTCCCGAAGCCTTGGGGCCAACTTCGAAGGAAATCACATCGCTGTCCAGCAGCGCCAGTATCCAGCGCAAGGGACGGGCATAGGCCAGGGAGTAATCGCCCCAGCGCATGCGCTTGGCAAATGGCAGAGCCGTAATGATGGCCGGGCAAATGGCCGCCAGCAGCTCGCTTGCATGCGCGCCGCCGGTGTGCTTGCGCACAGCCACATAAACGCCCTTTTCCGTCTCCTGCTGAAAAACGTCGTCGAGGGTGCAGCCGTTGGTGCGCACAAAGCCTTCAAGGGCTTTGGTGGGCTTGCCTTCAGCGTCGTAGGCCACACGCACTGGCGGGCCGGAGACGATTTCTTCGCGCTCAACCTGCACGGGGTTGAGATCTTCAATCATGACCACAGCGCGACGCGGCGTGCTCATCACGCGCAGAGCGCCGTGCTCCAGACCAGCTTCATCAAGGGCAGAGGTAAAGCGGGCAGAAAGCTCCGCCTCTTCGGGAGCCAGAAAACGGGAAGGCAGTTCTTCGCTGCCAATTTCAAGCACAAAGGTGGCCACGGCTTTACCTCGCATCCTTTTTGAGCATAGGATAGCCCAGTTCTTCGCGCTGAGCAGCATACAGACGGGCCACGCCCGCCGCCAGGGTACGCACCCTGCCGATGTAGCCGGTGCGTTCGGTGATGGATATGGCCCCGCGCGCATCCAGCAGGTTAAAGGTATGCGAACACTTCAGGCAATAGTCGTACGCGGGCCAGGGCAGGCCCAGTTCCAGCATGGCCTTGCACTGGCCTTCAAAATCGTTGAAATGACGCAGCAGCATCTGCGCGTCGCTGGCTTCAAAGTTGTGGCGCGACTGCTCCACTTCGTTCTGGTGATAAATATGCCCGTAGGTCACGTTTTTATTCCAGGCCAGATCGTAAACAGATTCCACACCTTGCAGATACATTGTCAGGCGTTCAAGGCCGTAGGTCAGCTCAACGCTCACAGGCGAAAGATCAATGCCGCCCACCTGCTGAAAGTAGGTGAACTGGCTTACTTCCATGCCGTTAAGCCATACTTCCCAACCAAGCCCCCAGGCGCCAAGCGTGGGTGATTCCCAGTCGTCTTCCACAAAGCGGATGTCGTGCTGCGCGGGATTGATGCCCAAAGCATTGAGGCTTTGCAGATAGAGATCCTGCACATTGTCCGGCGAGGGCTTCATGATGACCTGAAACTGGAAGTAGCGTTGCAGGCGGTTGGGATTTTCGCCGTAACGACCGTCAGTGGGACGCCGTGACGGCTCCACATAGGCCACGCTCCAGGGTTCGGGACCAATGACCCGCAAAAAAGTATGGGGGTTGAAAGTACCAGCCCCGCACTCTACGCCGGAGGGTTGCTCAATGACGCAGCCCTGCTTGGCCCAGTAATCCTGTAGGGTGAGTATCACGTCCTGAAAATACATGTGCTGTCCTTTAGGAAACGCTGATTGAAATGGCTCACGGCTTTTGCCCCGCCAAGAACGCGCACGGCGCGCACCTCGACCTTTTGAAGCATTGCACACTTGAAAATCCCGCAAGGATTCGTCTTCAAACCCTTGCCGCTGCCAAGCGCAGATTCAGGCGCGGGCGGGCCTTGCCTGCCTTTGAGCGCCAGTCTGACGCGTTGCCAGCTCTAGCAGAGTAACTTTGAGAGCGTGCTCTCTCAAAGTTTATGGCACGCCCGTTACGGGAGCCCTGCCCTGCAATCCCGAAATACTTTCAGGTGGCTCTGCTTCGGAGCAGATTAGCCTTGAAATGCTTCACATTCCAAAGCTGTCATTCTGCCCAAATTACAGTTTTGGCAGAATTCACACTACGTTGCGCCTCACTGCACTCCTGTGCAGCGTTTGAGCATTTATCTTTTTTCAAGGTTAAACTGCTCAAAAAAAGCCCGCATACCAGTGGCAGTTGGGCGAAGACAAGAGAGCCGTCAGTCAATGATTCCCTTGTTATGCAGTGCCCCGAGAGCCTGGCCGCGCAAAAAAGCAATTGAACCAAGCTCTTAAACCGCAGTAACAGGTCAGGCGAAACCCTTCCTGTTATACACGGCGGAAAAAACCACCCTCCCACGCCAGCCCCAGATGGTATTGCACAAAACCGTCAATAACACGTGAGCAGGCCCGCCTGTCCGCTGAAGGCAATTCTTCCGCGTGCCAGCCGGATGGCAATTCTTGCTGTACATGGCGCAAAAGGTCAAGTCCGTCTGAGCTCAATTCCACGCCATAACGCACAGGGCCTGCTTCCGCACGGCAGGAGGGGCAACGCACATGCCCTTCATCCACCACGAACTGCCCGGGGCCATGCAACGCACAGCCGCACACGCCGCAGATATCCAGACTTGGCGCGAACCCAAGAGCACCCGCCAGACGCAACCGGAAAAAAAGAGGAAAAAGCGCGGGCAGAGTGGCAGCCTCTTCAAGCGTTCGCCGCATATCCTCCACCAGAGTAAAGGCTTCATCCGCCCCTTCGTCTCCCACGCCAAGAGATTCGACAAACCGCAGGCAATTGGCAGCCAGCCCCATACGACGCCAATCGCGTCTGAGCGTTTGGGGACCACCCAGCAGCACTGCCTCTTCGAGGTTAAGAAAACCGCCCCGTGGCGAAGCTTTGACCCGGCAATGCAGACTGTTGAGCACGTCGAGGCAGCCACAAAAGCGACGCCTGCTTCTGCTTCCGCCAAAGGCGAACAGCGTCAGCAGGCCGTGCTTGCGACAAAGGGTTCTCAGCCAGAGGTCCGACTCACGAAAGTGCCCCATGCGCAGCACAAGCGCGTGATCGGCCCATTCGGTCATGGGAGTGCCGGCGGGAAGGTCAGCGTGCGCACCTGACCACTGGCGCCTGCAGGTGAAAGCTCTTCGCCGTCGTAGCGGAGGCGCACCCCGCCCGCATTGCCGAGCTTCAACTCAAGGCTTTTATTGAAGGTAAGAGCAAAGGTGTCGCCCTTGCGCAAAGAAAATTGCCTTGTATCCGTATTGTCCGCATTGGAATGCACCCAGCATTCTTCCGTAGCAGTAATGATGAGCTTGTGCGGCCCCGCAATGGGCGTTTGCGCTGCTGCGGCCCCGGTGGGCGCAACTGGCGGGGCAGGAGCAACAGGGGCGGCAGGCGGTGTGGGTGTACCCACAGCTTCGCCTCTCTGCGTGCCGGGAGCAACAGGAGTGGCAGATGCAGCAGACGCGGCGGGAGTGGCAGCCGCACCGGGTGTGGCGGGAGTGGCAGAACGGCCTGCCTGCGTACCATTATCGGGCGCAGCCGTTGCAGGCTGCCCCGCGTTGGTTCCCCGGGATTCACGATTGGCGGCAACACTGCGGGAGCCTGCGCCAAGGGAGGAAGTATCGGCGGTATCCGGACTTTGCATGGGTGCAGGCTGGGCCATGCGGCGCGTCTGACTGGTCAGGAATTCCAATGCTCCATGCTGCCATGCGGCATAAGCACCAAGCCCCAACAAAACAACCACAAAAGCGGAAAAAAAGGGCTTCATGCTGCGGCGCGGGGCCAGAGAGACATCCGGCAGGGGTGCCTGCTGCACAGTGACTTCTTCGCTATCGGCTTCCAGAGCAGTCAGCGCAGCGCTGATTTCTTCGGCAGAAAGCCCCAGATAAGATGAATAGGAACGAATGAAGCCCTTGGTATATGCCAGATGGGGCAGAGAAGATGTGTCCCCGGCCTCAAGCGCGCGTAAAAGACGCGCACCAATCTTCAAATGATTAGCCGCATCTTCGATGCTCAGACCCCTCTTTTCACGCTCAGCGCGAAGGACCGCACCCAATTCCTCTAAGGTCATGCAAAGCCTCGGTAAAGGTCTTTGCCGCCCCGCGGGCGGCTGTTACCAGCAGCGCATCCCGGCCTTACGCCGAAAACTGTTCGCCACCGGAAAGACGCGGCGCGGCACAAGCCGCGCGCACGCCAGAACAATCACGCTACAGCCGAATGTCGATCACGGCTTTTTTGCGCAGCTGCCCCGTATAGTCGTCAAAGCGCTCCATAGCCTTGGGCTGACGCAAAATGGCGTCGATCTGCGGCTTGGCCTCTTCAAAGGAGAGCATCTTTACGCCACCGCCACCGGGACGAAAAAGATGCACCTGCGCCTTGTGCCCCTGAAGATCAAAAACTTCCGTCACATCGCCGGGCTTCATCTTGGTAAGGCGCCCTTCCCATTCGGGATTCAGGCGGTCCCATTCCACCGGGCCCATATCGCCGCCTTTTTCCTTATTGGGCGCAATGGAGTATTTTTGCGCGGCTTCTTCAAAGGTCAAGGCCCCGGATCGTATCTGGGCGGCAATGGCGGCAGCATTGACCTTGGGCGAATAGACCATAACGCCCATGTGCAGGCCGCTGCGGTCATACATGGTGGCCTTGTTGGCGTCGTAGTAGGCCTGAATTTCTTCGGGGGTAACCACAACCTTGCGGCCCACTTCCATGCTCATGATCTTCTGGCGCAACAGGGTCTTTTCTATATTGCCGCGCAGTTCGGCCACACTGCTCTTCTGACGAACGAGCTGTTCTTCGAACTGCTGCTTGGTCATATTGCGGCCCTGCATGATCTTGGCAATCTCGTTGTCGATATCCGACGGGGAAACGGAGACTTTCAGTCTTTTAGCTTCCTGGGCGATGAGAATATCCATAATCATCAGGTCCAGAACCTTACGAAAAACCGTGTCCACCTGCTTGGCATTGGCGGGATTATCCGGATTAAGACCATTCCGCATCAAGTCTGGCAGAGCATTTTTTTGCAGGTCAAACATGGTGATGACTTGACCATTGACCACCGCAGCCACCTTATTGAGCTGGGCGGCCTGCACGCCGCATGCGGTCGTAAGCATAATCACCAGCAGCAAAACAAGAGTTTTCCTCACAGGTATTCTCCCTCATACAAAGCGCCAGGTGCGCCTGTTTATCGTCAGATTTTTAGCCCAAAACAGAACGACATGCAATGACCGTCCGGCGAGGTTACAAGTCCTGCCTGTCCTGCCTGTCGGGCGTCCCCGTTTTTTCATATGGTCCGTCTGCTCCCCCGCCCCCGGGGGTATCCGCTCCTTCCTCTCCATCTGCCGAACCGGGCCCGGCATCACCGGAACCGTTGACGCCGCCGTGCGAGGAAATGCCATTACCCGCGCCGGAGCCATCTTCCCGCATTGCGGGTCTTGCAGAGGGCGGCGTGAGCAGGTCAGCCATAAGGTCAGGATTCACACGCACCTGCGCGCGTTCCAGAGCCGCTGTCAGCCAGCTTTCGAAGGCGGCTTCCTTACGCTGTTGACGCAAAATGTTCTCAATGAGCGGATAGGCCTCAGCCACTCCCATCGTGTGGGCAGGGTTGCGCCCTGCCAGTGCAAGCCCGTACCAGCGACCGTCCTCCTGAACAGGAGAAGCGCATCGCCCGGGTGCGAGCTTTTCAGTTTTTTTCCGCCACTCGGGCGGCAGCTGGGCCAAACTCATTTCCTGACATTGCAATAAAAGGTCTCTGGCCTGCTCTTCACGCGCCGGGCGGCCAGGAATGAAGGACGTGCAAAAGCCGTCTACAAACTGGCGTTCTACGGCTGAAATCAGACAAACGTCCAGCGTTTCTGGAAGGTTGAATTCGGTTTCGTGTTCCTTGTAATACGTGCGCACATCATCCAGCGAAACCCGAATGCCGGGCAAAAGAATGCGCTTTTCAAAGCTCTGCATGGCCAGGTGATCGCGCATGAGCACCCGCCATTCATTTTCGTCCAGCGACTCGTCGGCCAGAAAGCGCGCCAATCCTTCCTGACCGCCATAGTCTGCCCTGATTGCAGCCACCGCAGATTCAAGTGCAGCGTCCGTGACAGGGATTTGCAGATCACGCAAATCCTGCCGCACCAGGGCGTAAATAATCAGCGTGCTCAACGCGTCGCCATACTGCCGCTTCATATTTTCCAATGAAGGACGCTGCATGGTGCCCAAAGCCGCTGAGCGGCTGTCCAGCAGGGCCTGCACGGTACGCAGGTAAACAGGTTCGCCGTTGACCGTGGCCACTACGCCCTCGGGCAAGCGCGTCTCGAAACAGGCAGTCAGCATGAAGCAGCAAACAAGCAGCACCAGATGCGCCATTCGAGGTAAAAATGCAGCCGTCAGCCCCGGCACGGAGCATGACACATGCCCGCGCAGCTGTTCTGGTGTTCCGGCCATCCGGGCAGGAACCGACAGCGGCAGCTTTTTGTGGCCGCCGTGTTCAGCTGAAAACAACAAGAGCATAGACTTCCTCTTCCGGCAAAAACTGGCCAGAGAAAAACGGTCAAGGGCGGCACATGTGCCGCCCTGTCAGATCAGGCCGAAGCCTGTTCCGCAATGGGCATGCGTATGTCTTCCAGTGCCTGACGCAGTCTGTCAAGTCCCAGTGCAAAAGAAGCGTCTTTTTCCAGAGGCAGCGTAAGCCCCGCAGGGGGCTGCATACGTGCGCCCGGCATGGCCGCGGCAAGGGCTACAATACGTTCGGGCTGCACGGCGGTCTGGCCGTCGGGCCAGGTCAGGCGTACATAGTCCCGATGCACGTCGGCTTTCTGCACCTGAAGCTCGGTAAGAAATTGCTTGAGGTCGAGCACTGCCAGAAAGTTTGCCAGTTCTTCGGGAAAGGGCCCGAAGCGGTCACGGATGGACAGGGCAGTTTCTTCCCGTGCAGCTCCGCCCGAGGCCGAAGTCAGCGCTTTGTAGCAGCGCAGGCGCTCACGCCCGTCATCAATATACGAAGCAGGAATATGCGCCGGCAGCCCCAGTGTCAGTTCAGTTTCGCTGACCAGACTTTCAGGCATGCCCTTGAGGCGGCCCACGGCTTCTTCAAGCATTTCCAGATACAGATCCAGACCAACGCGGCACATGTGGCCCGACTGCACTTCACCCAGTATATTGCCAGCCCCGCGCAGACGCAAATCTTCCATCGCCACCTGAAATCCCGCGCCCAAGTAATCCATATCCATAATGATGCGCAGGCGCTCTTCGGCTATGGCAGTCAGACGCTCTGCATCTGGCACAACAAAAAAGGCATAGGCCTGCCTGTCGCTGCGGCCAACACGGCCACGCAACTGGTACAATTGCCCAAGCCCGAACATCTGGGCCTGATCCACCACCAGAGTATTGGCGCGGGGGAAATCCAGACCGGATTCTACAATGGAGGTACAAACCAGCACATCCAGCTCACCATGCCAGAATTTGTGCATGGTGTCTTCCAGCTCGGTTTCAGACATCTGGCCGTGAGCCATGCCCACCCGTGCGGCAGGAACAAGCCCACGCACATACTCGGCCACGCGCTCAAGCCCCTGCACCCGGTTGTATACCCAGAATATCTGGCCCTCGCGCTCCATTTCGCGCTCCATTACCTTGCGCAGCACGTTATCGTCCCTGCGCAGCACGGCGCTGGCTACAGGCTTGCGGTCCTGCGGCGCGGTTTCAATAATTGAAAGCTCGCGTATGCCGGACATCGAAAGCTGCAAGGTACGCGGAATGGGCGTAGCCGTAAGCGTCAACACGTCCACATTTTTCTTGAGAGCCTTGAGTTTTTCCTTGTGGCGCACGCCAAAACGCTGTTCTTCATCAAGGATGAGCAGGGTCAGGTTGGGAAGTTTCACATCTGTGGACAAAAGGCGGTGAGTGCCTATGAGTATATCTATCTGCCCTGCTGCTGCGGCCTTGAGCACATCCTTTTGCTTTGGACGCGACACAAAACGGCTGAGCAGGCCCACGTTAACGGGAAATCCCGCCAGCCGCGCCCTGAACGTCTGGTAATGCTGTTCGGCCAGCACCGTAGTGGGACAAAGCATGGCCACCTGCCGCCCTTCGGAAGCGGCACGGAAGGCAGCGCGCAACGCCACCTCTGTTTTACCGAAGCCCACGTCGCCGCAAACAAGGCGGTCCATCGGGCTGGTTTTGTCCATATCGTCCAGCACGTCCTGAATGGCCTTGGCCTGATCGGGGGTTTCCTCAAAGCCAAAGGTAGCTTCAAATTCGTGATAGAGTTCACCGGGCGGATCGTAGCGAAACCCCTTGGTTACCTTGCGGTAGGCATACATTTCCACAAGGTCTGCGGCGATTTTTTCAATGGCCTTGCGGGCTTTTTCCTTGCCAGCAACCCAGGCTGCGCCGCCCAGACGGTCAAGGGCAGGCTCTACGCCTTCTGTGCCCTTGAAGCGCTGAATAAGCCCAAGCCTGTCCGCAGGCACATAGAGCTTGTCCTTGCCGGAATACTCCACCAGCAGAAAGTCGTTGGCCGCGGCATTGATGTCCATATGGTGCAGACCGGCGAAACGTCCGATGCCGTAGTCGCGGTGCACAAGAAGATCGCCGGGCTTGAGGTCGTCAAAAGTGTCCAGTCCCTTGAATACGCGGGACGACACACGCGGCGTTTTTTCTGCCTTGGGGTAAAGGATGTCTTCGCCAAGAACCAGCGCGTCGTCCCATACCAGATCCGCACCGGATCTGAACGGCGAAACAAGGGCAAAAAGGCCTCGCTGTTCCGGCGCATAGCGCATAGCGGGCACAATGCCGTCCTGTTCAGCCAGTTTCAAGAATCTGGCACGGCTTCTGCCCGATGAAAAACTGAGCACCACCTGACGGCGGCTGCCGCGCCATTCCTTGAGGGCAGCGGCAAGATGCTGCCAGGGGCGATCCTGCGCGCCCGGCAGGGGAAAAAGATCGGTAAAGGAATGCAGGGGGCGTTCGGCGAGGTCAAGGCCCCGTTCTTCCACGCCCATGACCAGAGGTTCTGCGTACACGCGCTGAAAGTTGTTCCAGGGTGCGGGCTGCGAGCTTTTGCGCAGGGCAAGGGCCGCTGGCTGCGGCAGAGGCAAATCGGGGGCTTCCAGCCTTTCCTTGAGGCTCAGGCGGCTATTGCGCAGAGCGTCGGCGCTATCGGCCTCGCCGGGCAGAAGCCACAGGCTGTCTTTGGGCAGCCAGTCTTCGATGAAACTCGTCGTTTCAAGCACGCTGCCGGGTAAAAGGCCAAGACCGCCGCTGTCCAGTGATTTTTTGAAAGAATAGCATTCGTTTTCGCCAATGCGGCCTTCTGCGAACATGCGGTCGCAGCGTTCCCGTGCCGCAGCCAGGGCCTTGGCCTCCAGAGACAACGGGCTGGCAGGCAGGAGAGTCAGTTCGTCGCAACCCTGCAAGGAGCGCTGGCTTTCGGCATCAAAAACCCGCATTTCGTCAAGGGTGTCGCCAAAAAATTCCAGACGCACAGGTTTGGCGTATCCCGCAGGAAAAATGTCGAGAATATCGCCCCGGCGGGCCATTTCGCCTGGCCGCGTGACCATTGCCACGCGCTCATACCCCCACTCAACAGCCTGGTCCAGCAGCAATTCGGGCGCGTAGTCGCTGCCCTTGCGCAGATCAAGGTTGCGTGAGGTGAAGAAATTCAGGGGCACATGGCGCAGCAAAAGGCTCTCGACGCTGCAAACCAGACAGCGCGGCTGGCCCAGACCAAGGCCATAAAGAGCAGCCAGACGTGACGCCCATGAGGCCCTGTCCTGCCACTGGCTCAAGGCAGGCAGCGCCAGACAGGGGCTGCGCCACAAGGGTTCGGACAGCGATTTGTCGCCAAGCGAAAGCTCGGGGGTAAAGAGCGTCAGCAACGCACGGGCAAGATTGTATTCTTCGCGTTCGCGCGCCACCAGAACAACAGTGCGCCCCTGAGCCATTGCTTCGACTGCGAGACGACAGCGCGTGGCCATGCCGCTGCGCTCGATGTAAATCTGATTTTCCTGACTTGCCAGTACTGTGGTAAAACTGTCCATTAACCTGTTTCCATATGGCTGGCCGATGTTCTTGCCCGGCCATGCTGCGCACGCGGGCGAATCCCGCAAAGCTTTTGCTGAAAAGTTACGAAATCTGAAAAAGCCGCTTTATCCTGTGACAATGTTGCCAGAGCGTTACCGCCATCCTCAAGGTTCATTCGCCCTTGTTCGGCTGGCTATCGAGACAGCTTTGACAGCCGCGCACTAAGCGTAGCACGCAGGCTTTGAGCGTAGCGACGCAGACGTTGAGCGTAGCGGCGCAGGCTTTGAGCGTTGTGACGCAAAACTGCGTTTGAAGACAGCATATATGACGACACCGCCAGTTCCATACAATCCCTGTCACCAGCCGGACGCCCTTCGGGTAACGGTTGCCGCGAAACTGCGGATAAAGGCAGCAAGCGTAACAACGCTGCCAGTTTTTCGCAACCGCTGCCGCCATTCGTGAAGTCTGCGAGTTCGTCAGCGGCTGCCGCGTAAGCAGCAAGCGCATCAGCACGGCTGCTCAGTGACGCGGTTCGCGTCATCGAAATTCTACTGTTCACTCCGTAAGGCAATTCACCAACGGCTCAAGCAAGCTTTTGCCTATAGCCCAAAGCAGAAAAAAGCCCTGGCACATCAAGGAATTGCCTTATCAACTCCCAATAGCCGCGTCTTGACATTTTGAGCATGCGCAGACGCGTGAAGCCACGCTCTCAAAACAGACGCGGGGGCGGCTCTAAAGCCGCCCCCGGTCAACTGTATCTGCCTGCTTGCTAATTGGTGCCGCAGCCGCCGGAGCAGCCGGAACAACCGCCCTCGCTCTGGGGCAAGGGAATGGTGGGTTCCACCATAAAGCCCATATAGGTGAGGTCGATTTTCACGCCTTCAATCTGGGCCAGCAGATCTTTGTTGATGCAGAAAGTGAAGCCACCCTGCTCTTCGCTCTGGTCCTCATCTGTGGCGGCGTCAAGAGCCAGCGCAAGACGGGGACCACTGCAGCCGCCGGGAGCAAGATAAATGCGAATGTCGCTTTTTTCCTTGCCTTCAAAGTAGGCTGCCAGTTCTTTCTGGGCGCTTTCGGTAAGTTCGAGCATGGTTCCTCCATGATTTTTTTCGGGCATATTATATGATTTATATTCCGAAAAACAGGCTGATATGCTTCATCGGCTCACGGGGAACCAGACCCGTTTGGTTAGTGGCTTCCGCAGCTTGAGCAGCTGCTGCAACCATCGCCTTCTGAAGCAAGGGGCACGTCTGGGGTGATCGTAAAGCCCATATACGTTAAATCAACAGTAATTCCCTTCACTTCATTCAGCAAGGCCTTGCTCATGCAGAAGGTATACCCAGCCTGTTCCTCGGTCGTATCCTGGTCATTAGGCTCATCCAGAGCCAGAGCGAGGCGCGGTCCGCCTCAACCAGCCGAGAGGTAAATCCGAATCGGATCCTTTTTCTTGTCCGCAAAGAAGGTATCAAGTTCCTTGCGGGCGTTGTCGGTCAACTGAATCATGATGTCCTCCATATTTCTGGTGCCATAGTAACTAAGGCCATGCTTCTACCTTGTCAATTGGTGGGGGACTTTTCTTCAACCACAAAAAGCGTTAGGCTTTGGGCAGGTAGACGTTACGGTAGACGTTACGGAGGATACATGAGCACTACCCTGCTGCTTGAGCAACACGAAATGGCGCGAATGCTGGAGCGTCTGGCGTCCCAGATTCTGGAACGTCACGACCATTGCGACCATGTCATGCTGGTCGGCATAGAACGGCGTGGCGCAGACCTCGCCCACCGTCTGTCCGCCCGGCTTGAAGAGCGCCTCGGGCATCCTGTGCTGCTGGGCACACTGGACATAAACCTCTATCGTGACGACTGGACCAGCCTTGAAGGCAAGCCACACATCGGGCAGTCACGCATACCCGCCAGCGTTGACGGGCGCGTTATCATTCTTGTTGATGACGTTCTTTACACAGGCCGCACCATACGCGCCGCTCTGGAAGCCCTGCTGGACTATGGCCGCCCCCAGGCTGTGGAACTGCTCACCCTGATTGACCGTGGACATCGTGAACTGCCAATACATGCGGACTATGTGGGCCGAGCTGTCAATACAAGCCGCCAGGAGCGTGTGGACGTGCTGCTGGCTGAAAGAGATGGCAAAGACGCCGTTCATCTGACGACAAGTTCCACATAGAGTCTGGCGAGGCACAGCCCTCGCCCGCATATCCACATGATCCGGCGGCGACTTCAGCCGTCAACCCCCACAGACAGCACCTGTGCGGCCAAACAAGGATCGAGCATGCCCAAGCGCAAAACCTGACGCAACCCCGGCAACTTCACGGTGTGGAGTGTATGCGGGCGGTGGCGCGTTTTGCGGTATAGGAGCATGGCGCGGCAAACCTGAGCACGAGGTAATCCTCCGTCCGCTTTCTGTCGGCCCCAGTGGCCGCCCAGGCAACGGGCACATGCCCACAAGCAGGAGCAGGAGGATACCCATGAAACAGTATTTCAACATCCTTTCCACCACTACAGGCATAGTTGTAGTGGGACTCATTTTTGGCGTTGTGGCAGTACTGCTGCAACAGGCTGGCAATCCCGGCAATATGGGCATTTGCGTAGTCTGCTTCAACCGCGATATCGCCGGGGCGGTAGGCCTGCACAGAGCTGAAGTTGTGCAGTATCTGCGCCCTGAAATTCTGGGTATGGTGCTTGGAGCCTTTGCGGCAGCCATGCTTTTTGGCGAATACAAACCGCGCGGCGGCTCTGCCCCCATTACCCGCTTTTTCCTTGGAGCCATCGCCGGCATAGGCGCACTGGTATTTCTGGGCTGCCCCTGGCGCGTTATCTTGCGTCTGGCAGGCGGTGACGCCCATGCTCTTTTCGGGCTTGCGGGCCTTATTGTTGGCGTAGGCATTGGCACCGTATTCTTCCGCATGGGATTTTCGCTTGGCCGCAGCCAGAATCAGGGCAAAATATCAGGTCTGCTGCTGCCTGCGCTCATGCTTGGTCTTGTGGCCCTGTATCTCGCTGATCCGCAGATAATCGGCGAACTCAAGAGTGGCGTGCTCTTCTATTCCATAAAGGGTCCCGGTTCACAGCATGCGCCCTTTATCTTCTCTTTGTGCGCAGGTCTTGCCGTGGGCTTTCTGGCCCAACGCAGCCGCTTTTGCACAATGGGCGCTCTGCGCGACGTCATTCTTTTCAACCAGTGGTATCTGGCCCTCGGCTTTATTGCGATGTTTGCAGCAGCACTGGTCATGAATCTCAGCTTTGGCTCCTTTCACTGGGGCTTTGAAAACCAGCCTGTGGCCCAGCCCAACAACCTCTGGAACTTTATGGGTATGGTTACCGCTGGCCTTGCCTTTGCTCTGGCCGGAGGCTGCCCGGGCCGTCAGCTTTTCATGGCTGGCGAGGGCGACAATGACGCCGCCGTTTTTGCAGTCGGCCTTATTGTGGGCACGGCTATGGCCCACAACTTCGGCATGGCATCGAGCACGGCGGGCATCGGCCCCCACGGCATGGCCGCAACGCTGGCAGGACTTGGCATTTGCCTGTGCGTAGGATTCTTTAACTGCAAGCGAGGCGCGTAATGTCTGAACTTATTGATACCCGCGGCCTTTCCTGCCCGCAGCCTGTGCTGCTCTTTCTCAATGCCGCCAAGGCTGATGCCTCAAATGCTTTCAGCGTGCTGGTGGACAATGACGCCAGCCTTGAAAACGTCAGCCGCGCCGCCCGCAACCGGGGCTACAGCGTGGAAACCGCCGATGAAGGACAGGGGATAACCCGTCTGGAGATCCACAAATCCTGACGCCCTCTGCTCCAGCCACTTGAACTGGACAGTGTCATCACGAGATGGATTTCCTTGGTATATCAAGGAGAACAAGCCGTTTATGCAGGGAGTGTACTCTTATGGTACCCGACCGGAATAAAAGGCGAAGTTCGACGCAGAAATACCAGAAAAGGCGCTCGTGACGACACTGTCCAGAAACATCCGGGCGGGCCTCGCTCGCCCGGCAAAGGGCCATAATGAACAACACCCCCACTGACATCAGCAAGAAATCCGGCGGATTATTGAACAGGCTCCGCCAGGCTTTGAGCAGTCTTGTCGGCGGGTCTGGCCACGGGACTGGCCGTGGGTCTGACCGGCTCTCTTCAAGTGAAGCTTCCGTAGATCAGGGCGCAGCCAAAGCGCTCAGCGACCGTGGGCTGCTGGTGTTTTCTCACACGGGTGAAGTCATCAAGGCTGAAAGTCTGCTGCGCAAGGCCGGACTGGCCGTTGAAGTCAAAGGTCCGCCGCCGCAATTGCGCACAGGCTGCGATATGGTGGTGGTTTTTGAACTGGTCAGCCAAGCTCTGGTGCTGGAAATACTGGCCAGGGGCGGTCTTCGGCCTGAACAGGTCGTCAGTGCCCACGATGTGCTGCTTGAGCCAGTGTCGCTCTATCAGGTCAAACATCTGGACCACTGGATAATGGTACGCGCCGCCAACATGAAGATTACCCTCGACAAGCGCGATGGCTGCATAGTGAACATATCCGGCGGCGGCTGCCCGGACGTCCCCTGGCTTGCGCACTGCTTGTGCGGCCTGCGGCTGGAGGAAGCCCCGGAGCCCCGGAGCCTCGGACAGACACTCTGCTGCTACAGCCTGCAAAAAGCCTACGAGGAACTGCGGAGGCAATATCCGTGTGGTATATAGCCGGAACACTGCCAGATAAGGATATGGGCCTTTGCGAGGCGGCGGCCCAAGCTCCGGCACATGTGCGCGGGGGCATGCTGCATCTGGCCGACGGAAAATCCATCCCTGTCCAGCGCGGCACTGCTGCGCTGGCCGCCACCGCCCTGCTGACCTGCGAAACCCTGGGCTATGAGCCTCCACGCCTTCTGCTGGCAGGAGACACAGGTTCCGGTGCAGGCAGCCGTACCCTCTACGCGTGGCTCACAGAGCATGTTGAAAGCCTGGCCCCCAGCGGGTTGACCTTTCACTATCTTTTTCCGGACGTTGACTGGCACAACCGGGTGCTCATGGCCATACAGGCAATGCCGTCAGCCCCCTTGCTGGTGGCGGACGCCGGGTTCATGTACGTGGCCAAAATGAGCGGCTATGCCGACGCTTATGACCTCTTCACACCCGATCTTGGCGAGATGGCCTTTCTGGCTGACGAAAAAGCTCCGCATCCGTTCTACACCAGAGGTTTCTTGCTGGCAGAGGAAGAAGACATTCCGGCTTTGCTGACCCGCGCCCAGACCCACGGCAACTGCCCCGCCAACCTCATTATCAAGGGGCGTGCCGACCACATCGTCTGTGACGGACGCCTTACTGCAACAGTTGAAGAACCCTCGGAGCCAGCGATGGAGTGCATCGGTGGTACGGGCGATCTGGTGACAGGCCTCGTCACCGCCCTGCTGGCGGGCAACGTTCCACTGTGCAAAGCCAGCCTTGCAGCCGCACGATTTGCCCGGCTGCTGGCACGGCACTGCGCGCCTGACCCCGGCACGCAGGTAGCGCAACTGCTGGAGCAATTGCCTCAGGTTTTGCACCGCCATGCAGAAGAAGTCTTGAAGGCTGATTGATTCAGCACTGCCTGCTTTCCCGCCCACGCCTACCCATTTTCTGGGACGTCTTGAAAAATTTGTATAGCACAAGCCGTATTCCTGAAGCGACTGTGCCAAACCTCCTTGCCTGGCTTCGGATCACTTCACAAAAACCGCCTGCACTTTTTAAAGCACCATTGCTTTGAACTGCTTTATATATGAGGGACTCTTTTACACAAGAATTTCCGCCAGCGCAGATTCTCACATCAAAAAATATTATATCATTTCAAAGTATTATTAATATTTTCATATCTGAAGCGCTGGGTTCAGAGGTAGCGCCGATCACGCTGCCGCCTGAATATTTCAAGTTTAAACAGCCCCAAGCGTTTCAGCCCGCTGCTAAATATTGCCAACCCGAATCGTTTTATGCTGCTAAAAATACTATCAAATACAATAAGTCATTGCATTTTATCATATTACACAATGAAAACTGTTGGCTATAAGCACTAGCATTTTTCTATGTTACCTATTATTGTGCGTTATCCATAAGAATATCGAAAATATAGACCTGTCGTTTTATAAATATTAATCTGTAGAGCGATGACGTATTGTATTTTCATGAAAATACGATATTTCACACAAACATAAGCATTTTTACTATGTAGTCATTGCACTTTTATGCTTACGTATAAAATACATAGACATTAGCATATAACATAACTTTTGTAATACAAAACGATATTACAACTTTATACAGAAACAAGTTAAGAAATCGGCCTGACCTACATATAAATGGACTGTTACATCTTCAAACAGCAATTTCTTTCCATATGGCAGTTGCGTGACTATGGTTCAACGATTCGCAACAACAAACAACCATCGCGAGCCTGCCCGCCCTTGAAATTTGCAAAGCTTCGGCAGGCAGCAGGGCAAAACAAAAATCCAGGCAGCGCTTTGAACGCTGCCAGAGTTGAGTGCGATATTTTGCGGTGTTTGTTGAAGCGTCTGTGGCAGGTTCCGGCAAAGCTGGCTCGCCATCAACTGATCGTGCGTGATTGATAAAAGCAATCCACTGGCAGCAACTATGGAGCAGCGCATGGGAAAACAAGTGAAAGATCGTCGGTATTTCTATGCTGCGTTTGCCGTATCACTATTGCTGGCCCTCCTGGGGACTTGGTTTCTTGTCCAGCGCAATTCTCAAATCCGCACAGCAGAGCTTAAAAGTGTTTTTACCCTGCAAAGAGAAAAACTGACTAGCGTTCTGACAAAATTTTTTTATAAAACACAAACGCTTGCCACACTTGTCATTGCGAACAACGGAAAGATTGAAGCTTTTGATCCGGTAGCGGCCGCACTTATTGACGATTCCTCCATTCAGGCCATCGTTATGGCGCCCAAAGGCGTAGTAAGCCATGTATATCCATTGCAGGGCAACGAGGCCGTGATGGGTAAAGACTTGTTGTCATATTCCTTCGGCTGTGAAGAAGCGATAAAAGCCAGACACAGCAGCCGCATCGTCATGGCAGGCCCCGTGCCGCTCATTACAGGCGGCATGGGCCTGGTGGGCAGACTTTCAGTTTATACCAAGGACAAGAAGGGAGGCAGACAGTTCTGGGGGCTCGTTTCCATTGCGCTCAATTTTCCCGAGGTGCTTAAGGACGCGGAATTGGGGCTGCTTGACGATCTGGAGCTGCCCTATGAAATCTGGCGTACCAACCCGGATAACGGCGAACGTCAGGTAATTGCCGTGGGAAACAGCCCGGAATCAAAAGGCGCACCCTATCTGGAAATGCCCATGCAGATACTGAACGCCCAATGGTTCTTCAAACTTTCGGCCAAGCACGCGTGGTATCAGCTCACTGAAACATGGTTTTATGTAGGGTGCAGCGCACTGTTCAGCCTGCTGTTCGCCCTGCTGGTGCAGCGCAGCTACGACATAATGGTGGCGCACCGCCGTCTGGAAGAAATAGTATATCTTGATGCCCTGACAGGCATTTTCAACAGACGCGGCCTGTTCAATGATCTCGGCCAGCGCATCGAAAATAATCCTGAAAAGAAATTCAGCCTGTACTATCTGGATTTGAACAAATTCAAACCTATCAATGACAACTACGGGCACAAGGCCGGAGACCGGGTACTGCAACACTTTGCGGCCACAATGGGCAAATACGCTCCCCGCCCGCACATTCTTGCCCGCATAGGCGGCGACGAATTCATTCTTATACTGCCCGAAGAGAATGATGCGGCTCAAACGCTGGAAGCCTTGGAAAATGCCCGTCAGAAACTATCGGAGGGCTTGCCCCACGAAGGAATTCCCGTGGCCATTACTTTCAGCGTTGGCACGGCTGTTTACCCCGACGACGGTTCGGATCTGGACGCCCTATTCGCTCGGGCCGACCAGGCGATGTACAGGGATAAGCAGTCTCACGGGAGCGTACGCAATACGCCGCGTACTGATTAGAAGTTTTTATTTACCATGCTTGCTCAACAGGCCAAGCGGCACCCAATTTTCGTATCTATACCAACATCTGGATAAGCCGCCTGGACAAGATTTATGAACAACAGTCCGTACAAGATGTCGGAGCAGCGCAGTTGTGAGGCGCACTTGTGCAGCCCAGCATGAGACGCGCCAGCGTACTACGACGTTTCAATGCGCCGTGTCATGCGCTTTGGTAATGCGCTGTGTAATATGCTTGCGCACCGCTATTTTGTAAAAACTGCAAAATACAGATGTATATTTGCACAGTTCATCTATTTCAGACAGAGGCAGAGATCAACTAAGAACAGGCGGCGGGCTAGATGCCCGCCGCCTGTTCTTAGTTACTTCAACACAGCGTATTTTTTACACTGCAAGGCTATCTTTCAAAATAGGTATACCCGCGCAAGCCATCTTCAAAGGCCTGCATAATGGAAAACCTTTCGCTGGGCGAAATACGGCCCTGACGCACAGCCTGTTCGGCGGTGTCACGCAGATCTTCAAGAATACGACGAGGGTCGTATTCCACATAGCTTAGAATATCTGCCACAGAGTCGCCGCGAATTTCGCGCACATACTCGTAACTTCCATCATCGGCCACACGGATGGACACCACATTGGTGTCGCCCATGAGGTTATGCAGGTCGCCGAGGGTTTCCTGATACGCGCCCACGAGGAACACGCCGAGATAGTATTCCTCGCCGTCACGCAGGGGATGCAGTTCCAGCGTGGGCTTCATGCCCTGCGGGTCGATAAACTGGTCGATGCGGCCATCCGAATCGCAGGTAATATCAGATATGATGCCGTGCCGTGAGGGAAATTCCTTGAGCCTGTGGATGGGCATGACCGGGAAAAGCTGGTCAATGGCCCAGGTGTCAGGCAAGGACTGAAATACGCTGAAGTTGCCGTAGTAGATGTCGGCCAGGCTCACATCAATATCGGCCAGGTCGCGCGGCACGTTCTTGAGACGGGTTTTCTCCTGGGCAATACGCATGATGATAGCCCAGAAAAACCGTTCGGCCAAAGTGCGCTGCCGCAGATTCACGCGGCCCATCGAGAAGAGCTGCCGCATCTCGTCGCGGTAATAAATGGCGTCGTTATAGCATTCCTGCAAGTTGCGCAGGCTGATGTTGGACAGTGTTTCGCGCAGGTTTATCACAGGTTCGGGCGTGCCTTCGGGCAGGCTTTCAGGCAGCTGCACTTCTTCCACCACGCTCACGTCCAGCACATTGAACAGCAGCACCGAATAGTAGGCTACCGTAGCGCGGCCAGATTCGGTAATGATGTGCGGATGGGGCACGCTTGCCTCATCCAGGGTGCTCATGATGGCTTCAACAACGTCTGTGCAGTATTCGTCCAGACTGTAGTTGCGCGACGAAATATAGTTGGTATGCGAACCGTCGTAATCCACGGCCAGACCGCCGCCAAGGTCCAGATACCCCATTGGCGCGCCTTCTTCGATAAGCCCCGCGTAAAGACGCGCGCCTTCCATAACGCCAGTACGGATGTCACGGATATTGGAAACCTGAGATCCCAGGTGATAGTGCAGCAGTTTGAAGCAATCCAGCATGTCGTGGGCCTTGAGGGTATCCACCACGTCCACAATCTGGGCGGGTGAAAGCCCGAAGGTTGACCGCTCACCGCCGGAATCTGTCCAGTGGCCGCTGGCTTTTACAGCCAGCTTGGCACGCACACCGATGCTGGGGCGCACGCCAAGGGCCTTGCTGCGCTCAAGCAGCACACCAAGTTCGCTGGGCATTTCAAGCACGAAGAAAACATTGAAACCCAGACGCAGAGCCTGAAGGCCCAGGTCCATAAACTCTTCGTCTTTGTAACCATTGCAGATAATGCAGGCTTCGCGGTCTTGCATAAGAGAGACCGCAGCCACAAGTTCAGCCTTGGAGCCGACCTCAAGCCCGTGATGAAACTGCGCCCCAAACTGGGCGATCTTTTCCACCACCTGCTGCTGCTGGTTCACCTTGACGGGAAAAACACCTCGATAGGCCCCGGCATAGCCGAGATTTTTGATGGCCTTGCGGAAACTTTCGTGAATATTCGCGATGCGCGAGTCCAAAATATTTTCCACGCGCAAGAGCACGGGCATGTCGTGTCCTCTGTCCCGCAGGCCAGAAATAACTTCCGGTATGGAAACCTGCGGCCCCTTGGGACCCTGCGGACAAATAACAACTTCGCCCGCATCGGAAACGTCAAAATATCCGGCACCCCAATTACGGATACCGTACAGTTCGATGGAATCCTCCACCCGCCACTGCTGCAATGCGCGGTTTTTTGCCAACTCGCACTCCTTATATCGCCCAAAGGACGAAGGTTAAAATTCTGCCATCAAAAAAGAGGCGTAATTATGCCGGGAAGGGGGTGAAAGTCAATATTGGCAAGTATGCCAAAATAGACTGCCGCTTGGAGGTGGTATCCTCTTGACGCCGCGCTGTCCTTGCTTCAACCTAGCTTAACAGTTTACCTCTGCTTTCAGTTCAGGACGCACCTGTGGTGGCCTGCGTTGCTCTGCTCACGCACTCTTTAAGGATATATCCATGAAGCCCTTTGACAACCGCCTGCGGATGCCATTTTTTTCCTGTACCGCCCTTGCCTGCTTTTTACGGGGCATCGCTTCCACACGGCTTGTTCTGCTGGCTCTGGCCTTTGCGCTGCTTCCAGCCCTCAACGGCTGTTTTGGCAACGACCAAAAGGCCTCTGGCCCTGCCCCGGCCCCAGTGCGTACAGCAACTGTCGACCGTGCCGACGTGCCGCGGCTGCTGCATGTGGTGGGCAACGTGAGGGCTTCGGCTTCAGTGGGCGTCAGACCTCGCGTGGCGGGCGAAATACAGCAGGTCCATTTTACTGAAGGGCAGGACGTGCAGGAAGGCCAGCCGCTTATTACCATAGACCCCCGCCCCTTTGCAGCCATATTGCGTGAAAAGCGCGGCATGCTGGCCAAGTCGCAGGCCCAGCTCAACAAGGCTCTGGACGACATGGCCCGCTACGGCAAGCTGGTGGGCGACGGCTATGTGAGCCGCGAAGCCTATGAACAAACCGCCACCCAGGCCGCCGCACTTCGGGCGACAGTGCAATCTGACAAAGCCGCCGAGGAAAGCGCGGCCCTTGACCTTGCCTACTGTACGGTGGTGGCCCCCATCAGCGGACGCGTGGGCGCGCTCAGCGTGGACAAAGGCAATATGGTCAAATCCTCTGACGCTACGCCCATTGTGACCATCGACACCCTTTCGCCCATCTATGTGGGTTTTTCTGTGCCGGAGGCCCACCTGCCCATCATACTGGACCGTATGGCAGTTGAAAGCGTTACCGTTACCGCCACACCCACAGGCGCACAGCCTGAACATGGCGTTCTGACCCTGGTGGACAATACGGTGGATACGCGCACCGGTACAATCCGCCTGCGGGCCACATTTGAAAATGCCGACCGCCACCTGTGGCCCGGCCAGTTTGTGCAGGTGGAATTGCCGCTGGGTGTGGGCGAGCAGGTGCTTACCGTACCTTCACGTGCTGTGCAGTCTGGCCGGGACGAATCGTATGTATATGTGGTAGACAAAGACAATCACGCTGCGTACCGCGCGGTAAAGCCCCTGTTTGAGCACAAGGGAACCAGCGTTGTGGAAGGATCATTGGCGGAAGGCGAACAGGTGGTTATTGAAGGACAGGTGCGCCTTGCACCCGGCTTGCCTGTGAAGGTGGTGGAATAAACGCCTGACGAACAGGCCTATGTAAACATAAGTCTGATAATGCAGATGCTATAGCAGGCTAGGCTTCTTCGCCCTCTATCTGGCGGCAAAGGGTCGAGCCATTGCTGAGGCCAGCCAGAGCAAGCTCAAACTGCGACAAATGTTCTTCTGGCAGCAAGAGCGTAAGGTGCGCCTGTGCTGCATACTCTTCAGCCACAGGCCGCGCTTCAAAGGTTGGCAAAAGCCGGCGCAGGGCGTCCACATGGGCATATTCCACAGTGAGCGCCAGCCGGACCTGCGGCACGCGTTCCACCAGAGGAAGTGAAACCAGATTTTCCCGAACACTGTCCTGGTAGGCGCGCACAAGGCCTCCAGTACCAAGTTTGACGCCGCCAAACCAGCGGCTTACCACAACGCACAGCTCGCCTACATTGCTGTGCAGCACCACCTGCAGCATGGGCCGCCCTGCGGTTCCGTGGGGTTCACCGTCGTCAGAAGAACCGATCTGGGCGGTATGCCCTGGCGCTCCCGCTGCATAGGCCCAGCAGTTGTGGGTAGCGTCCGCGTGACGCCTGCGTATTTCTTCTACAAAAGCACGGGCCGCTGCTGGCCCCGGCGTGTGTGCGCACAGTGCAAGAAATCGGCTGCGCCGGATGATGATTTCCGTACAGTGCGGTTGATCGGTGCTGGCGGCAGGCACAGCGTAACGACTCATGCCAATCCGCCCTTGGGGGATGGAACCCGCCCCTGAGCGTGGTTATTGCCGCCGCCCTGCGAACACCCGCACATATCTGCGTCCAGCGTGTTTACAGGCGCGTCAGGCGGGCAAAATTCACGAATGCAGTCAAGCGCCAGCGGAAAGCGTTTTTCCAGTTCACGCCGCCGTGCAAGATGCAGATCGCTGAAGTCAAAGCCGGGGGCCACAGTGCAGCCCACCAGCGAAAAATCTGAACCGGGCGCTGGCGTAGCCCCAAACCAATAGCCGCCGGGCACGGCGCATTGCAGCGCATGCCCGTTAAGAATATCCGGCCCCATAAGGGTTTCGCGGGCGCGGCCCCCCTGGTCTATCCATACCAGCCGCAGCGGGCCGCCCAGATGAAAATGCCAAAGCTCATCCTGGCGAATACGGTGCAGGCGTGAACACTGGCCTGCACGCAAAAGAAAAAGAATGGCTGTGGATACGGGACGGGGCTGGTCAAATCCGCAGGGCATATCTCGTGGCGTCAGCATCCGCTCGCACTGGTAGGTCCGGCGATAATAGCCGCCCTCCGGGTGAGGGGCGAGACCGAGATTGTCAATGATGTGCTGTACGTCCATGCGGATAGTGTAACCGCAGGCGAGGGCTTAGGCAACGCCGATGCGAGGCTAGGCCGCACACAAGCAGTGAAGACCGTGTTGGCACGCCAGGCTTGCAGGAGACTAAACCCGCGGACCTGCTTTTCAAAGAGAAATACGGCGTAAAAGCTGTATATTCAGGCAGATATAAGCTTTAAACTTGCGAATTGACGAAATAATTGGCAAAAAAGCTTTACAATAACTGAGTGATTGATTAAATAGGAATTGTTCTTGATAAAAAGAAGCAACAACAAATATACATAGAAGGAGACTACCATGAGCAAAACTCAGGAAAATCTTATGACGGCCTTTGCTGGTGAATCCCAGGCTAACCGCAAGTATCTTGCCTTTGCGCAGATCGCTGACAAGGAAGGCATGACCCAGGTTGCCAAACTGTTCCGTGCCGCTGCCGCTGCCGAAACAATCCACGCCCATGCCCATCTGCGCAATGCCGGCAAAATCGGCGACACCGCTGCCAACCTCAAGTCGGCCATTGAAGGTGAAACCTACGAATTCACCAAGATGTACCCTGAAATGATCAAGGAAGCGCAGGATGAAGGCAAGACAGCCATTGCCAAGTATTTCGACTTCGTGAATACGGTGGAAGAAGTGCATGCCAACCTGTACAAAAAGGCTCTGGAAAATCCCGCTGGCCTGCCCCAGACCGACTACTACATCTGTAAGGTCTGTGGCTACACGCATGAAGGCCCCTGTGACACCTGCCCCGTGTGCGGCGCGGGCACGGCTGCCTTTTTCAATGCCAGTGAGTGCTGCAACTAACCAGCAGCCCTGTTGGACGCGAGCGCACTTGCCCCTGACAGAGTGACATTCTCTGCCGTTTGTGCGCAAGAGTTACACACTCAGATTTTATGGCGAACTTTTGTGCCTGACGTCCATAGACCGCCAACGGTGAAATCACGATGGTTTGAGGAGCCCCAAGGGGCGGGGGTTGCTGACTTTTCTGGTCAGCAACCCTTTTTCAAACCAGACGGGCTGCTCGCGCGGCGCCACTGCAACTTGCCACCACCCAAGGCCGCAACCCCTATCCGACCTGATTTCTTTCTATTTATCCGCCGCTGAATGGTAGATCTGGCATGCGACAATGCACGCCTTTTGGTTTGCCTTTTCCCCCAAAAAAGTTCAGTATGGACTGATGTACACAGGCTTGGGTTCTCTGCCCTGGTCCAGTGTTACGGGGGCGCGCCCCTGTTTTTTATGCGCCGTGGGCCGCCATGTTGCGGTGCCCCTTCCGACCATCCAGTCTATGTGGAGAACGTCAATATGCGTCTTCTTTTTCGTTCATATGTATTAGGATTCACGCTGCTTTTCGGTGCCGCCCTGGTTTGCCCCGGCGTTACGCACAGCGCCGACGCCAAGGAACAGCCCAAAGAGCAGCCCAAGGAAGCTACCAGTAAATTCGATGCACTCAAGCGCTTCAGTCAGGTTCTTGATCTGGTAGAGCGTTACTATGTTCGCGATGTGCCCCAGGGCGACCTTATCAATGGCGCTGTCAAGGGTATGCTTCAAGGGCTTGACCCGCACTCTACCTTCATGAACACCGATGAATACAAAGAAATGCAGGAGACTACCTCCGGCGAATTCTTTGGTGTTGGCATAGAGATTTCGCAGGAAAACGGCCAGATTACCGTGGTGACGCCCATTGAAGACACCCCGGCTTTCCGGGCCGGATTGCAGCCTGGCGACATCATTCTGTCCATCAACGGCCAGCCCGCCCAGGAGCTTTCGCTTCAGGAAGTGGTTTCACGCATTCGCGGCCCCAAAGGCTCGGAAGTTGAACTTGTCATCCTGCACCACGATTCCAAAAATCCGCAAACCGTGCACATCACGCGTGACGCCATTCCTCTTATCAGCGTCAAGTCCAAAAAGCTTGAAGACGGCTACTACTGGATACGGCTCACACGCTTTTCCGAACGCACCACCGACGAGCTGAAAGACGCCCTCAAGGCTGCGGAAAAAGAAAGCAAGGCCAATGGCGGCATCAAGGGCATTGTGCTTGACCTGCGCAACAACCCCGGCGGGCTGCTGGATCAGGCCGTCAGCGTGTCTGACGCCTTCCTTGACAAGGGAACCATCGTTTCCATCAAGGGCCGCCGCGAAAACACCGAGCGCGTATACTCTGCCAAAAAGCAGGGCGATGATGTGCGCGTGCCTATGGTGGTGCTCATCAACGCTGGCTCGGCCTCGGCCTCTGAAATTGTGGCTGGCGCTCTGCGCGACCAGAAGCGCGCTCTTATTGTGGGTGAACGCTCGTTCGGCAAGGGGTCGGTACAGAATATCATTCCCCTGGCTGACGGGTCCGGCCTCAAGCTTACGGTGGCCCTCTACTACACGCCCAACGGCAGCTCCATTCAGGCCGAAGGTATTGTACCTGACCTCGAAATACCCTTTGAGGCTCCCCGGACCGATGACAAGGATAACCCGCGCATGCTGCTGCGTGAACAGGACCTGAACCGCCATCTTGAAACCAAGCAGGACAAGAAAGCGGCCAAGGGCAAGAACGCAACCAACGATGCTCAGGAACAGCTTGCGCGCGACAACCAGTTGCGCATGGGCCTGCAGATGGTGAAGAGCCTGCCCAAGATGCGTGAAATCAAGGCGGACTGACGCCCGCATCACACTGCAGCACATGCACCATAATAAACATAAGGAAAGCCTCCAGACTGGTCCCACGGGGCCGGGCGGGAGGCTTTCCGCGTCTGTATGCATGGCCCTGGGCGGAGGGCTCTGGCTGGTAGCCAGTCTGATTTTTGTCCTGTGGGTTGGCCGTAATGAGCCCCTGCCCTTTTCCGCCCCGTACCGTGTAAGGACTGGTGATTCCGCACAAACGCGGGTTGATGCCCTTGCAAATGCGGTAGATCGGGCTGCGGCAGCAAAAGACGAAGCCGCCACGCAGGCCCGGCTGGAAGCTCTGGATCGTCTGGTGGAAGCAGTTTTACCGCAAACGCTGCCCGCGGCCCGCTGGCAGCGTGAACTGACTTCTCCAGCGCTTGAGGCAGCGCCCGGTGATGCGGAGGTATTCGGCGGCAAGACAGAACAGGTACAGCCAGCTACGGGATCTTCGCATGGTGCGCTTGGTCACCCCGCTCCGCCAGCCACTGAAGTTGCCCCAGAAACCCCAATGGTGCGCGTCTATACCGTCACTGGTCCCTGCGCGCCCCTGCGCCTCGGCCTGGGGCTGTTGGACAGGCTCACTCCGCCAAGCGCCACGGCTCTGGCGGAAAGAAAAAAACTCGGGCACGAAGGCCTCCCTGTAACCGAAACGCGTGCCGAAACCACGATGCGCGGGCAAGGCGCCGTGGCTGAACTCGGCACAAGGCTTCGTCAGCCGGAGCTGCCAAACCTGACGGGCACGCCGGAGTTGGCGGACGGAAAAATCCGGCTTGCCTGGACCGATGCTGGCCAACTGGATATTTTTGACAATGGCCGCCTGACGCACCGGTTTATCTTTCCCGGGCGCGAGGCCCAGTTGAGGGATTTGGCAAGGCCTTTGCCCCACCCGGCCCTTGTGCTGGTTATTGATGATATGGGACAAAGCCTGAACGCGGCTGAATCCTTGGCGGCACTGCCTTATCCGGTTACTCTGGCCATATGGCCGCATGCGCCGCACGCACAGGCTACAGCGGATCTGGCAGCACAACGGCGGCTCGACGTCATGGCCCATGTGCCAATGGAACCGTTGCCCCGGCCAGACGGTAAACGCCCGCAGCCGGGACAAGGGGCCTTGTGGACAGGCATGCAGCCTGAGCAGCTCCGGGCTGCCTTGAAAGACAATCTTTCGGCGCTGCCATCGGCCATTGGCCTGAACAACCATATGGGTTCGGCCTTTACAAGCAATACGGCTTCCTGCCGCCTTTTGTGCGCATGGCTTGAAGGTATGGGCTTTTTTGTGTTGGACAGCCTTACCACGCCCGACTCGCAGCTGGGCCCGCAGGCCCGTACTCTGGGCATGGTAAGCGCCACGCGCGACGTTTTTCTTGATACACGCAAAGATACCTCCGCCATTCTGGAGGCTCTGGACCATGCGGCGGCAAAGGCCCGCAGCAAAGGTTACGCCGTTGCCATAGGGCACCCGTATGATGAAACGCTGCGCGCCCTGCGCACCTGGCAGGACAAGGCACAGGTTGCTCTGGTACCGCTACGTAGGCTTGTCTGGCATCTTGCCCAGAAAGACGCGCAGGAAAGAACTGCCGCAGCCTTGAAAGCTGTAACGCAGTAAGGCGTTCGGCTGGCGAGGCATATCCGCGCCGCGGATTGCACATACCAGAGTATGCCAGCGCATACGCGAGCACGCGAGAATATACGGAAACACTTGCAAACGCGCACAAGCAGAATTTTCAGGCTAATTTCACGCAGCAACTGCCCTGCACAGTTGGTGTACAGATTTGCCCGCCGCTGGCTCCGATGGGGAGCCGCACCGGACGGGCAGCGCGCCGCAAGGGGCGCGCCGGGGCGTATGCGGCGCCCCGCCTTTGTCATATACAGATTAAGGAGAGTGTCATGATGCAATCCACCTTTGCCATTATCAAACCCGATGCCGTTTCAAGCCTGTTTACCGGTGAAATACTGGCGGCTATGGAAGCGGCCGGGCTCAAGATTGTGGCCCTTAAAAGGTTGCATCTGTCCAAGGATCAGGCCGC
>NZ_JASGDK010000103.1:0-10944 GCF_047607245.1 Desulfovibrio sp. | reverse complement strand
CTTATACCGCGCGGCCGCGAACTGGCGCTGGCTGGCGACTGCTTTGGCTGCCATTCTCAGGCTCAAGGGCCAATGGGAGCCGGAGGCATGTCCATACCGACGCCTTTTGGTACGCTCTTCTCGACCAACATCACACCTGACAAGCAGTATGGCATTGGCAATTATACCCGTGCCGATTTTCATCGCGTTATACGTGACGGCATAGCACCGGGTAATCGTAATCTCTATCCGGCAATGCCTTTTGACTTCAGTCATATCACAACACCTGATGATATTGACGCGCTTTATGCCTACAATATGAGCATTCCGGCCATGCCCATAGCTAACAAGGCCAATACCGGAGTATTTGTTTTGCCGGTGCGCCCTTTCATGAACTTCTGGACGCTGTTGAACTTTCCTGACCGTAAAGTGCCTCACAACGACCAACGCTCTGCGGCCTGGAACCGCGGCGCGTATCTCGTCGAAGGGCTGGCACATTGCGGCTCCTGCCACTCGCCCCGCAATTTCATGATGGGGCTGGAGTTTTCCCGGTCCCTGCAAGGCGGAGAAATCGACGGTGTGGCGGTTCCCAACATCACTGCCCCCGCACTTGCCAAGCGTGGTTTTGATGTTCCTTCTTTAACCGCCTATCTTGCTACGGGAATTTCGCCCCAGGGCACTTCGTTTGACGCTATGTACACCGTCACCCACTTCTCAACCAGTGCAATGGATGCAAAAGATGTCAACGCAATTGCCGTCTACCTTCTCACGGACGAAAACGGCAAGCTTACAACACCGTCTGCTCCCCCTGCTCCGCTGCCACAAGCTGTTTCGCCAGAATCCGGCACGCCTTTGGCCACAGGCCGCCTTGCCTATATGGCGTCCTGCGCAGGTTGCCACGGTTTAAATGGCGAGGGCATTCCCAATGTAAGCCCCGGCATGAAAGGCAATGCGGCATTGGCTATGGAAAACCCGCAAACACTCATCAAAGTCATTCTCAACGGCGTTCCTACCCAGATATTCAAGAACGGCCAGCGCATGTATGCCATGCCACCCTTTGCGCATCGCATGAGCGATGCTGAAGTCGCTGACCTTGTGACCTGGATCAGGGCGGAATGGGGCGGCCAGGGCACACCAGTAACCGCCAGCCAGGTGAGTGCCCAGGAAACAGCCGTAAAGTAAACGAAATGATGAACAGCCTTGCTACAAGCAATGCTCATCATCATTCACGGTACTCGCAGTCTCCGATGCAAACGGATTCCGAACAGGAGAAAGACAATGACTATTGATATTTCACGGCGCAATTTTATCAAGCTGGGTACGTTTTTTGGCATTTCCGTACTGATCGGACGCCTGCCCGACGCCCATGCTCTTGAAATACATTCCGGTCCCAGTTCAACAGACTGGATATCGCCCGACGGAAAAGTACGCTATCGGTGGGATGCACTGAACAAAGTGACAGGGCAAAAGAACTTTGCGCGAGATTTTCGTGCGCAAGACCTGCCAGGCTGGCCTAAAAAACAGGCTCACGCTTTCTTCATCAAGGCAACGCAAGCTGACCGCACCTTTGAAGGAGTCGACCTGAGCATTCTGGGGCCGGATATGCAGCCAGACCGCCTTATCCTGCATGAAGACCTGATTGGTGATGGTGTGACTGTTCCTCAGCCCGAGGGTCTGCCTACCGATTTTTATGGTCAGAATTTCCTGATGCCAAAGGGGCATACGCCGCCTCTGCTCGGGCAGCCGGTGGCTCTTCTGATCTATCACGATTTTGACAGGTTTGAAGCTGCAAAACGTTCACTGCGATTTGCAGAAGGTGTTGTAAAATATGGTGCGGAAACTGGCCCCAAGCCGCCGTCCAACTACGGCGCGGCGCGCTATATCCGCATTGGTGGCGATACTCCCACGGATTCGTCAGTCTATTCGCCCATGCAGGATGCCGTCATTTGGGGAGCTTTTGACGGCAACAAGCCCGTATGGCCACCCGAAAGTCCCACAGGTGTTTTTGTGCCTGCTTCTGTTCTGACCCTGCACCGCGGCGGCGGCGGTGTGCGCGACCCCAAAAAGGTCGCACGCGAAACCTACGAACCAATGCGGCGTGGCATGAACGCAGCCGCAGACATTGAGAAAGACATTGAGGCAGCCCGCCAGGATAAAAACAAGCTGGTGCTGGATCGCCACGGCTTCTCGCAATCAATTGACGCAAGCGCGATGGAGCCGGACAACGGCAACGCGTGGTATGACGCAAAAACGCACACGCTGCATATAATTACGGCGGCTCAATCACCGTATGAAGTGGCTCGCGTTGCAGCGTTGATGGTCAAAAACAACAAGCATTTCCCTGTCAAAACCATCAAGCTTCTCACGGGAACCACCGTGGGTTACGGCACCAAGGACCATTCCATCTTTCCTTTCTACGCTATTGCAGCCTGCTTCTATGGAGGCGGACTGCCCGTGCGGCTTGCCAATGACCGTTACGAGCAGTTTCAGCTTGGTATAAAGCGGCATTCCATAGAAATGGACGTTACTATCGTCGCCGACCGTAAAAGCGGCAAGTTTGAGATCATAAAAGGATTTTACAATCTCAACGGCGGCGGCCGGGCCAACTTCTCCTTCTCGGTTGCACAGGTGGCAGCAACTGCCGCCCAATCGATTTACTATTTCCCAAAATCCGACCTCGCCACAATCGCGCTTGCAACGCCAGCAGTAGAAGCTGGGTCCATGCGAGGCTATGGCACAATTCAGGCAATGAGCATCACAGAACTGATGGTTGATGAAGTTGCCGCTGATCTGGGCATTGACCAGATCGAGCTGCGCCGGCTCAACGCCATGCAAGCTGGATATGAAAACACACAAGGCGCGCAGCCGCTTGGCGAGTTAAACAATACTGAAATGCTTGATCTTGCTGCCAAGCATCCGCTGTGGGTGAACCGCGCAAAGGCCAAGGCTGATTTTGACAAGGCCAACCCCGGAAAAATGTACGGTGTCGGCTTTGCGCAGGTACAAAAAGATTATGGCACCGGAGCAGATACCAGCGCCCTGACACTGGAATTTGATGCCAATGGCAAGGTGCGAATGCGCCACTGCGTGCAAGAAATCGGCACCGGAGCCACAACCGCGCAGCAGGTTATCGTTCGTGACATGTTGGGTAAAGCACCTGACAACGTTGAGTTTGGCGTTGCAGAGTTTCCTGAACTGCCTGTAGTCTGCAACTGGTCACCATACACGACAACGCAAAAACAGCAGGACGAATTTCAGAAAAATCCCCACTGGGTCCCGTTCATGCTGCCTGCAATGAGTGCCTCAAATAGCGCCTACTTCATCGGGTTTGGCACAAGGCAGGCTGCAAAGTTTCTGTTTGAAAACGCACTTTGGCCTGCAGCACGCGCAATATGGAGCGAAGGCCCTGCTGGTGGACAGATATCCAGCGGTTTCATGACAGTAAATGATCTGCGCGTTGTTGAAGGTGGTATTGGCGGTGGCGGCATGGAAACCCTTTCATTCGAACGAGTTGCCAAAAAAGCTCACGCAATGGGTTTGGTAACCGGAGTTTCCCTGCACTGCTTCAGCCGCTGGGAATGGGCCACTGCTACATTTAACGTTCCGACCATCGGACCAATCAAGGTAGCCGCAGACGTGCTTTCTGTACGCTACGGCGATGGGGCCGCCCCCAAGCTCAAAAAGCGCATGACCACCGGGGGTTACGACTTCATCAAAAGAAGCAGCGTAAACTTCCCGTCGGTTCAGCGTAATAATGCCGGGGTAACTACCTACGCGCCTGCTGCCTGCCTAGTTGAGCTCAATGTCAACAGCTTCACTGGCGAGGTTGAAATCATGCGCCACCACAACCTGCTCAACACTGGCAAGGTGATTGTTCCGGAGCTTGTTTCCGGCCAATTGCAGGGCGGATTGGCTATGGGCATCGGGCATGCCTTGATGGAGGAATTGCCCTTGTATTCCGACGGGCCGGGCAATGGAACCTGGAATTTCAACCGTTACACGTTGCCGCGCGGCAAGGATGTGGCTGTCTGGAATCAAACCGCCGAATACCTTGCACCGCTTTCTGACAGTTCCCCCACCAAGGGTATAGGGGAAGTGGTTATGGTTCCTGTTGTTGCGGCAACCGTCAACGCCATCACCCACGCCATTGGCAAGCGCTTCTATGAACTGCCCGTAACGCCTGAAAAAATCAAAAAGGCTCTGGGACAGTAAACGCACAGCACCTATTTGTAAGGTGCGGATAGCCACTGTCAGCGTCGGTTGACCTGCTCGCCTGACTGTGCTTGATGGCCTCTGGCAGGCACACCTTCAGTTGAATAAAAATGACATGAAAAAACGGGCCGCATCATGAGATGCGGCCCGTTTTTTCATTAATGCAGCTACGCTGATTTTACATGCGAATGCTGTTTCGTATGTCTTCCAGTCTGGCCTTGGCAAACAGCAAGTACGAGAGCACCAGTTCGCCAGAGTTAAAAGACGAGGTAATATACAGCGGGTCATAATCACAGATGCGGGTCAGGTACGACATGGCAGCAACCATGTTTTCTTCATTGTTTTTGGCCCGAATTTCCGGATACAGCATGTAAAGGGTGTGGATGAAGTCACGCAGCACCAACACAATGCCCTGTACTTCGTAGATGCGATTATCCAGAGTGTAAAAATTCATATCCTGGGCGTTTTGCAACAATCCCAGAGCATAACCCAGTAAATTTTCGCCAGTCACAGCTACGAAAGACGCGTACAAGTCATCTGAGCGGCAGTTGAACACGCCAGTGCCGTTATCCAAAGATTTTTTGTATTCCTCAAGCAGCTTGAAACCTTTTTTGTACGACCCTTCCGCAGAGGGCAGCATAAAGCTGCGTGGGTCGATGGCAAAGCTGTTGATACGCGCCTTGTACAAAAACTCGCTTTCACGGTCGCTGGTTCCCAGCTTGGCTATCTGGCTGGAATAAAGATCCAGAAGAAACCGCGTGGCGTGGTAGACACCGTATTGACGATAGGCGCGGTTATCCATCACAAAGCGGTTAAAAATTATGTCGTTAACGCTCCAGCCAAAGGTAGAATCAAGTTCCCGCCGCATCTCATAGGTGATGGAATCCAGCAGGATTTTTCCTTTTTCATTTTCAGGCAGCTTATCTGCCTCTGCTGGCACGGGCATGGGTTCGGGGAATGTTGTAGCGTCAATCAACGAGTAAGCGCGTTGCGCCCCCCAAACCAGAAACAAGATGCCCAAAAGAAGAGACAACTGAACGGCCAGAGTTTTGAGTACAACCTGCAATTTCAAAATTGGTGGAAGCGTAGGCAATTTCATATACTTAATCCTCAACGAGATCGTTCTTTCTGTGGAACATGAATTGGAGTTACTCAATCAATATACAGGCGAACAGGCAAATGGGGAAGAGGCTGATTTACGCCCTGTCAGCAGTAGGCGTGGGGAATTTAAATTTTACTACAGTTATCTATGCATTGATTCCGTTACGGCGCACAATATTTTTTCCAGATACAAGTATATCTGATATGCAGATAAAAATATATTCATTTCAAACTTATCAATATATTATATGCAGATTATAGTTCAAGTTCCAGAACAGCAGCATACCCGTCAGTTCCAGCCATCCTTTTCTGTTCATGCAAAATACTTCTATTTTTATTCAGGGATATTTATGTAAAATGGTCTTCATTGCTGCCTGTTATTGCAGAAAATGAAGACCATCCACATTATATTATAAAGCAGATCAGTTTTACATCTTAGTTCAAGGTTGTACGGCTGATTATTTCGTCCTGCACTTCCTTGCACAGTTCTACAAAAAAAGCACTGTATCCAGCCACACGCACAATAAGATCACGGTGTGTTTCCGGGCTTTGTTGTGCCTGAACCAATGTTTCCCTATCCACGCAGTTGAACTGCATTTGGGCATTACCAAGAATTGAGGCCGTGCGGAGCAAGGTGCTCCATCCGGCGCGGCCATCCGGCGTATCCAGAACACTGCTGGCCAGTTTAAAATTATGGGCCATCCCAAGGCTCATCGATTCCACATTGATCTTTGAAACAGACTTTATGATGGCAGTGGGTCCGCTGCGGTCAGCCCCCTGCGAGGGACTCATAGCATCAGACAACGGCGCTTTCGCAAACCGTCCATTGGGGGTAGCGCCAATCATACCGCCCAGAGGCGTATTGAAGGATTGCGAGAGTGTGCCGTGAATGTGGCGGGCATAAAGAGATTTGTGCTGATTAAACATGCGCTCCGTATAGTCAACAATATCTGCAGCAATCAAATCAGCATAATCGGCATCATTTCCATACTTGGGCGCTGCCATGCAATCCTTGTGGACAGATTCATACCCCTTCCAGTTTGCATCAATAGCCTCTTTCAGTTCATGCAACGTATATTTTCTTTCATCATATACAAGCTTTTTTACAGCAGCCATACTATCCACATAGGTAGCAAGCCCGGCAAATATTGTTCCTGGCCCTTCATACAAAACAGCACCACCAGCCGTGACGTCCCTTCCGGTTTGCATACAGCCGTCTACGAACAGAGACATATACGGTGTAGGGGTCATGTCTCTGACCGTTTTTTGAATAAGTACAGAGCCTCTGGCCGTGAGTTTGATAATATGATCCAACTGCCGTTTTACCGCAGCTTCAAACTGTTCGTAAGTCTTCAGGTTGCCAAGGTCCCCGGTATCCAGGCCCAGCTTTGCTCCATAGGAAGGAAGTACACCACGGTGAAAAACAAACTCTATGGCAATGGGCCACTGGGTAAAGCCTCCAACAGTCCATTGATGGATACGTCCGGATTTCTGTGGCTCAACGCATCCCATAAGACAGTAGTCCCTGGCGTCGTCAAAATCGAAACCTTTCCGCAGCATCATTTTGATATGTGCATCGTCAAAATGGCAGGCAGGCATTCCCGCGCCAGCCTTGATGACATCCAGAATTTTCTCAATATACGGCTGTGGCGACTGGTTATGAATACGGCATGCCAGCGACGGCTGGTACATCTTAACCTTTTCCACCGCATCCATGATAAGGTAGGTCAGGCCATTTGTGCCATCGCCCCCATCTCGCCTGACGCCGCCTACACACATGTTGATGAACGGCATGTACCCTGCAAAATAGGTTGCGGTAGACGCCGGGGTATACCAGATCATCTCGGAACATTTGATAATGAAGCAACCCATAAGCTCAAACGCTTGCTCTTCACTCAACGTTCCTGCTGCAATATCCGCAGTATAGCACGGGTAAACATATTGATCGAGGCGGCCCAGCGAAGTGCTGCACTGATTTTCTTCCATCAAAAACAACGACTGTATCGTCCATATAGCCTGTAGAGCTTCATGAAAATTCTGCGGGGGATGGGCCGGAACACGAGAGTTTACCTTGGCTATTGTTTCCAGTTCGGCCTTTCTTTGTGGGTTTTGCTCTTGCCGGGCCATGTCCTGAGCATAGGCAGAGATGCGGGCCGCGTAAGTCAAAATTCCTTCGCAAACCTCCAGCGCAGCCTGGTAAAAAAAGGTTTTCTCCTGCGTATCTTTTGCGTCCGGCGACAATTGGGCCAGGTGCTCTTCGGCCTCTGCTTTCAAGCCCAAGATACCTTTGTTGAAGAGGATTATGTCATAACCGGGGCTTGTATCTCCGCCGCCGCTTGAAATGTGATAGGTCAGATCACTCACGCAGGCTTCCGCACCAAATTCCCACAGGCCTTCTTGCCTGAGTTCTTCTTCACACGCCTCAGCAAGCGATTTTCCCTCCCAAAAAGGAAAAAGCTGCTCACGCATGATCTGTTTATCTTCTTCACTAATAAAATATGGATCTTGCGTTCTTGTGCCTATGGTTTCCAACTCATCACGCACCCATTTCCAGGCCGTGTCGGGTGAAAAGGCCCCCGCGCGAGCTTTGCCACAAGGGTGCCCCACAATAAGTTCATCATTCTGAATGAGCATGGGGGCAGTTTCGCAAGCACGCCTGAAAGCTTTGGCGCGCAAAAGATTTTTAGGCAAGCCGGGATATTGTTTTGCAACTTCGGTATAAGCCAAGGCACGACCAATTGTGATACTTGGCTTGACTTGTAAGTACGCATCTTTAAGCCGCAGGAGACGCAGAGACAATTCTGTTTGCATTTGTAACATCCCTTATTGCCGTGACGAATAGTGAGTGCTTTATAGCGTGTCCAACTTTACAATAAGGTACCCGTCAGCGGGAAAGTCAATGCTTTTATCAATACTATAATCTTGCATTATTCCGCATGCATATTTGATATTTAAATAAGGATGATGCGAAACTTTGACATTTACACGCTCTATAACATTCCCCCTCGGGCAACCTTTATGGTTTTCAAAGCAGACAGGTTTCAAGCGTCATCTGTATCTAAAGCCTTTCGGGATGCATATCTCGCTGCAATGGAGAACACAAAAACCAAACCTGATATGGCTAACCCAACGCGACTGATTAAACTCCAAACTAAAAAGCAAATGAAGACATGCATACCTTGCGCCCAAGAATGAACAAGGTATGCCCCAGTGTGCCTTACAATACTGAGGCACACGCGCTAGCCCCATGCCCTTTTAGCGCCCTGCGTATTTTCTGAGTGAGACTTGGCGGTGTCCTATGTATGGATCCCGATCCCTGCGCATGGGATTTTCCACATCGGCCGAGCTCAAAAGGATTAGACTTTGCCACAACAAGGCCACCTTGGTTGCCCTTAAATCAAATTGCCAGCAGCAGCCTCGTAACGGCTTGTAACCAATCGAATACCTATCAATACCTGCAAGCATCCCCCATCTTGCCCGTAGCATGAATGCCAGGAGATGTGCTTGCCGCTCCTACAGGCCCCCCACATTTCAAGCATGCAAGAAAGCATAGCTAAACCGCTTTTTCGATGACGGGCCAATGTAGCGCAGCACGATATATTTTCCATAACTTAGCAGTATTGGCTAATAATTCGGCATCTTCCCCAATTACTGCAAGCCACGCATCCACCCAAATATTCAAATTTGGAATATCAGGCCATGCTAAAAAACCATTTTGGCTTTTCATTTTCCTATGGCACAAACTCGGAAAAGAAATCCCATTTCAAATTCAACCGAGGGTAGGATGAGTAAAGTCAACTGGTTTAAGCAAGTGTTTTGCGCCTGCCTGCTTACTGGCAGCGTGCTTCTGACGGGTCAGCAAGGCAATGCAGCTCCCGAGGCCAAGGACACTCTGAACTTCGTGAATTACCGTGACATTCGCGATCTCAACCCCCACCTTTACGCAGGGGAAATGTACGCCCAGGAAATGCTGTTTGAAACCTTGGTGGACATCACGCCTGACGGCTACAAACCCTGCCTCGCGGAAAGCTGGGAAATTTCGCCCGATGGCAAGGTTTATACCTTCAAAATTCGTAAGGGCGTAAAATTCACTGACGGCGAACCCTGCGACGCCTTTGCCATCAAGGCCAACTTTGATGCCATCATTGAAAACAAAAAGCGCCATACGTGGCTTGAAATGATGCACCTGTTGGAAAAGGTTGAAGCTCCTGATGCCGAAACCTTCCGCATCACAATGAGTCAGCCCTATTATCCTATGCTGACCGAGCTTGGCGTAACCCGCCCCTTTGCGATGATATCTCCAAAGGCCATGAAAAATGGTTCCACCAAGGATGGAGTACAAGCATTCATCGGCACTGGCCCCTGGACGCTGGAAAAAGTCGTCACTGATGAATACGCGATCTTCAAACGCAATGAAAATTACTGGGGCGAAAAACCCAAGTTTGAACGCGTGATAGTCAAGGTTATCCCCGACAATCAGACACGCATTCTTGCGCTGGAAAAAGGTGAGATCGACCTCATTTGGGGCAAAAACATGCTGGATGCCGATGCCCTGAACAAATATAAAAACAGTAAAAAATTCGGCATTGAACTTTCTGCGCCCACGTCCACGCGCCAGATACTGCTCAACACCACCAACCCCATTCTCAAAGATCTCAACGTGCGCAAGGCGCTGCAACACGCCACCAACCGCGCGGCTATTGCCAAGGGCGTTTTTCACGGATTGGAAACCCCCGCCGACACGCTTTATGCGCCCTCGGTCCCCTACTGCAACATTGGCCTCAAGCCTTTTGAATATGACATGAAAAAGGCCGCAGCCCTGCTTGACGAGGCTGGCTGGAAGCCCGGCCCTGGCGGCGTGCTTATTAAGGATGGCCAACCTCTGGCAATCAGCCTGCTCTACAATAGCAATAGTGTGACTGAAAAAAACATTGCCGAGTACTTGCAGCACGAATTTGGCAAACTTGGCATGAAGGTAAGCATCAGCGGTGAGGAAGAACAATCTTACCGCGACAACATGAAGAACGGCAAGTTCGACATGGTCTTCAACATCTGCTGGGGTACGCCCTACGATCCCCAGTCTTCGCTTTCCGCCATGCGCCAGCGCGTGTACGGCGATTACGCCGCCCAGCTTGGTCTGGATGACAAGGCCGAAATTGACAAGGCCATCACGGCCATACCCACCACTACCGACAAAGAAGAACGGCAGAAGCTCTATACGTATGTGCTGACCCACCTGCATGAAGATGCCGTGTACATTCCCCTGACCTTTGAATGCAACAAGGCTCTTTTCAACAAAGACCTCAAGGGCGTTGGTTTTACCCAAACTCAGTACGAAGTACCCTTTACGCAAATCTACATGGCCCAATAACTGACTTCATGCGGGCGACATGCCGCGCAAATGAGCCAGAAATGCCCGGCTTCCCCCGGAAAGCCCTTCCAGCCGGACGCATATCTGGAATCTCCCGGCCCGTCAGCCACGACGGACCGGGAGATTGAAACCCGACGCTACGAGATTACGGAACTATGGAACCAAGGGTATGAAACACTACGTCATCAAAAGGCTTCTGGCCACCCTGCCACTTCTGTTGGGCATTTCCTTCCTGTGCTTCGTCTTCATCAACCTGATCCCTTCAGATCCGGCTGAGGTAG
>NZ_JASGDK010000102.1:0-3397 GCF_047607245.1 Desulfovibrio sp. | reverse complement strand
TGCGCACAGCCGAGCTTGTGGTGTTGACGCTCTGGCCGCCGGGACCGCTTGAGCGGAAAATATCCACGCGCAGGTCGGCTTCCTTGATGTCCAGTTCAATGTCATCGCCCGCATCGGGAATAACATCCACAGACGCAAAGGACGTATGCCTGCGGCCAGATGAGTCAAAAGGAGAAATGCGGATGAGGCGGTGAATGCCGCGCTCGCTTTTAAGAAAGCCGAAGGCGTGGGGGCCAGATATGCGCAGGGTAACGCTCTTGATGCCCGCCTCGTCGCCCGGCAGAAAATCCATCTCTTCAACCTTGCAGTCGTGGTTGGCAGCCCAGCGGCTATACATGCGCAGGAGCATTTCGGCCCAGTCCTGAGACTCTGTGCCGCCAGCGCCGGGGTGTATTTCCAGTATGGCGTCCTGACTGTCTTCTTCAGAAGAAAGCAGCATTACAAGCTCTGTTTCGTCCAACAGGGCGGCCAGTTCTTTCTGCTGATTCGCAAGAGATTCAAGGGCTTCAGGGTCTTCGCTTTCTGAGGCAAGTGCCAGCCATTCGGCCATGTCGTCGTGGCAGGTTTTGAGCTTGTTCAGACGGCCAACCTCGTCTTCAAGACGGCGTTTTTCCTGAAGAATCGGCGTAAGTGCCTCGGGCTTGTCCCAAGCGCCAGGGCGTGAAATTTCCGTTTCTATGGCCTGCAGCCTTTTTTCACTGCCGGCAACGTCAAAGGCGCCCCCAAAGTGAGGAAAAGCGTTGAGAGAGGGGATTGCAGGCAGCACGAAGATCTGAAAGTTGCAGCATAATGGATCAGTGGGTTGAAAGTGAGTCCGGGCATTGCCGGGTGCGGTCGTCTTGGCCGCCAGAAAATTTATTTGAGAAGGCGCGCAAACTGTGCCCTCACGGAGTATCGCGTTTGGCTTCGGGTTTTGCCTTGCGACTGGCCTTGCCGCCCGGTGCCCACAAAAGCAGGCCAGCCAGCAGGGCTACAGCTATGGGCAGAGGCCAGGGCCAAAGCCTGTGGTACATACTGGGAGTGCTTTCAAGCGCTGCACTGCCCCAGAGCGCTTGTTCCTTGAACTGTGCGCCGCGCATGGTCAGGCGACCCCGATTATCAACCACCACGGAAATACCCGTGTTGGTGCCACGCAATATCCAGCGGTTTTGTTCAAGGGCTCGCAGGGCTGTCAGGTACAGGTGCTGGCGGGGGGCCGGAGTGGCTCCGAACCAGCCGTCGTTGCTGATATCAACCAGGATGTTGGCGCCATCTTCAACTCGCGCCTGAGCCAACCAGGGGAATATACCTTCATAGCAAATGAGCATCCCCAGGGCAAGATTGTCGTAACGTAAAGGAGCGATGGCGGTGCCCGTCTGGTAGACGCCAACTCCTTGCAGCAGGGCCTCAAGAAACCCCCAGTTGAGCCATTCAGGCAGGTATTCGCCAAAGGGCACAAGGTGTTCTTTGTCATAGTGTGCGGCTATGGCGCCGTCAGGCGGCGTGAGCAGAAAGGCGCGGTTGAAAACATCAGGCTCTTTTTTGTCCGCGCGCCGCTCCAGGCCTGGTGCGCCGACCAGCAGCGGGCTGCCAGTGACGGCAGGCAATTGCCTTACGCGGGGGGAGTGGAGCAAGTTGGTCTCAAAAAAGAAAGGCAGGGCTGTTTCAGGCCAGATAATCAGCGGACGTTCACCAGGCCTTTGGGCCAGAGCGTCATAGGTGAGGCGCAGGTACAGGTCTACGGTTTGGCGTTGAAAGGCGGGCAGCCATTTCTGGTTCTGGTCTATATTGCCTTCAACAAACAAAGCCTGCACGCTTTGTGGCCCTGTGGGGGCAACTTCAAGCGGCTGCTGGTACAGCCGAAGCCCGCCATAACCCAGCAGCAGTCCAGTCATGAGCAGGCCACAAACCAGACAGGCGGGCCGCCACGAATTTTTGCCGCCAAAGGCCGTTGGCGTGGATTTGCCAGAAGCATTTGTTTCTGGCTTCTTTTTTTCGTCGGAACTGGTTCCCGCATTGGCTGCAAGGGGATGAGGAAGTATGCCAAGCGCACACCAAAGAGCCGCCATTACCCATAGGCCCGACAATCCGTAAGCGCCCACAGTGTCGGCTCCCTGCACCAGCAGGGGCCATGCGGCAAGCGCACCGGAAAGCTCAAGCCAGGGAAAGCCCAGAGCCAGCGCATAAACAGCCTCAAGCACATACCACAGAAGGCCCAGTAGGATGGCCCACATGTAAGGGGGGCGGTGGCGCAGGGCATATGCCGCCAGGGAAAAAAGGCCCCCGGCACTGGAAATACAGGCAGCAATCAAAAGGGCGCAGGGCACAGCCAGAAACCAGGGCAGGCCCCCGACATTGTGCACGGGCATGCTGAGCCAGTAGAGAGCCGCCATGCCGCCAGCCAGATTGCACAACCAGCCCCTGCGCAGTGCGGCTCCGCGTGTTGGGGCGCACAGTCCCAGCCATGCCAGGGCCACGGGCCAAAGCAGAGCCAGTGGGGGCAGCCCGGCAATATCGTTGGGAAAGCCCAGCCATATGCCTGCCGCACCTATGAGGCCGACAAACAGCGCCGTGTTGTCAGGCCGGAATGTGGCGCTATGGGTGCGGCTCATGCCTTGGCCGTGGACTCTGCCGGACGGGTGGCTTCGTCCTCTGTCCGGACATCCGCCGGAAGGGATTTCTGTTCAGTGAGATCTTTTTTGTCCCCAGCGGCAGCGGTTTCACGGTCACTGGCATAGGGCTGCATCTCATGAGCGTCAGCAGCCATCAGTGATTCAGAAACCTGATCCGCGCTTGACCGGTTGGCAGCGTTGCTCGCAGGCTCCATACGCAGACGGACAATGAGTTTGCGGTCAGCTTCAAGCACGGTGAAAGTCCAGCCGCGCAGGGTGAAGCTCTCTCCGGGGCCGGGCACATGACCAGCTTCCATGCTGAGGTAGCCGCCGATGGTGTCCACTTCATCAGAATCAACGTCCACGCCCATATCTTCAAGGTCTTCAAGCAAAGCGCGACCTGTGAGTTCATAAATATTGTCGCCCAGGGGACGGATGTCTTCCTGGCGCGGGGCGTCGTGTTCGTCTTCAATGTCGCCGACGATTTCTTCCAGCACGTCCTCAATGGTGATGAGCCCCGAGGTTCCGCCGTATTCGTCCAGCGCAATGGCGATGTGCTGTTTGCGGGCACGGAATTCTTGCAGAAGGGTACGGATGGATTTGGTTTCGGGAACAAAGAAGGGCTCACGAATCAGTTCTGTCATGGACGTGGGTTTGCCGCCCGCGTCAAGCATGCTGCTGAGCAGATCCTTGGCGTGAAGAATGCCCACGATGTTGTCGCGGGTTTCCTTGTACACGGGAATGCGCGAGTGCCCGGAACGCACAATGATGTGCGCTACTTCGGCCAAAGGCATGTCGTGGGGAAC
>NZ_JASGDK010000101.1:0-42313 GCF_047607245.1 Desulfovibrio sp. | reverse complement strand
GTTTCAATGCGCTTTCCCCTCTTTCTTCTGCTTCTTTTTGTCTGCGCCCTGAGCATCGGCTCTGGTGCCCTGACTGCGCAGGCGGCCCCGGAAACGCCCGCGGCCACATCCAGAGATTTTACCCGCTTTAGCGCCAATCTGCCTGCAGGCTGGGACGGTGAGGAGCGCACCGGCTTCCGTTCCGGCAATGATGAAGAATGCATGCTGATTCTGGGCCTCAAGGATGAGGCCGAGGACAACTACAGAGCTCTTGTGAGCATCTTTGTTCTGCCCAATGAAAAAGGGGCCACAAGCGAAAACCTTGCTCAGGACCTGACCCAGTTTCAGGCTGACGCCACAGAACCGCGGCAGGATGGCCATTTTTGGTCTTTCAGTGGCGAGCCGCGCACCCAGGGCTTCAAAGCCTCTGCCCTGACCAAGGTTAACGCCACAAAGGACATGGTATTCATAGCCATTATTCAAGACCCGGAAAATCTCGGTGCTCTGGAAGTGTTTAACAGCCTGAAAGGTCTCACGCCGCAAACGCGCGAACTTATTAGCAAGTAGTTCTTCAAAAAATTTACCTATCTATAAGATAAAGCCGTTCACATATATGAAGTGTGAACGGCTTTATCTGTTTTCTTGCCTAACATAACCCTCTACGCGCCTGTTATTACAGAACATGATGAATTTTTTTCAGAGGCCTTGACTGTTTTTACAAAATTACCTAGAGCTTTGCTGTCTTCTTAATTCTGTTTCAAAGATAAGGACCGTATGGACAGTTTACCCAGTAGTAGACAAAACGTTGCAATCAGTTTGCCTGAAATAGCACGCCACGGCCAGTAACGGTTCCTTCCCGCTCGCCGCAGCCTGTTTCGGGCATCGGAGGCGAGCCATGAAAACCTCTCTCATTCTCTGTATCGCGCTGGCCATAGCCTTTTTCGCCGGCAATCTCTTTCTGGTGCTGACAGCGTCACCCCGGACTCTTCGTGCTTTTGGCACGGAGCCTGCGGCGTCTTGTGTCGCGCCTGCAAGGTAATGCCTTCAGCCTGCGAAAACTGCTTCCCTTAACGTGCCCTGGCGCACAAACCGCCGCCACAGAGGCGACACCCCGCAAAGGAGTTCCAAAGTTATGGACCATCCCCCTAGTTGCCCCGCAGCGAATAGCTTTCCAGCATTCGTAGCGGGCATGGCAATCAGAAACTTTTTTACCGCTGTTTCGGCCGCAAGGCTGCATTCCTTCTATTCCCAATAGACAGGCATGCTTCCGCCGCGCGTCTGAAGCGGCAGGAGGCTATGCCAATGTTTTTCAATTTCTGCAAAAAAATACGCCATGTATGCACCAGCACGGCTCCTCTGGCCATCAATACCTCTGAAAAAAGCCTCAGCGAGCTCATGGCCAGCCTTGACGCATGCCGTGAAGGCCTGACTGACACTCAGGCCCTGTCCCGTCTGGAAGCCGAGGGCCGCAATGATGTTGCCCGCGAGCGTGTGCCCCACCCCCTGATCCAGCTTGCCAAAGCCTTTAACAATCCCTTCATCTATGTATTGCTCATCATCAGTGCCGTCAGTTTTTACAGTGATTACTGGCTTCCTCTGAGCGCCGGAGAAGAAACCGACGGCACCGGGGCAATCATTGTGCTGGTGATGGTGTTTGTGAGCGGCATTATGCGTTTCTGGCAGGAATACCGCTCCAACAAGGCCGCCGAAGCTCTGAAAGCAATGGTGCATACAACGGCCACAGTCACGCGCCGCAATGAAGAGGAACAGTCTGAAACCAGAGAAATTCCGCTGGGTGAACTGGTTCGGGGAGATATTGTGCGGCTTTCCGCCGGGGACATGATTCCCGCCGACATCCGGCTCATTCAATCCCGCGACCTTTTTGTCAGCCAGGCGGCCCTTACCGGGGAGTCGCTGCCTGTAGAAAAATACGATACCCTTGGCGAGGTGGCGCAAAAATCCGCCAATACAGACGGAGGCGAATCTTCTTCCGGCCGCACGCTTGACTCGGGCAATATGTGTTTTATGGGAAGCAATGTGGTCAGCGGCACGGCCACGGCCATTGTTGTCGCCACGGGGGCCAATACCTACTTCGGTTCGCTGGCCAAAAGCATTGTGGGCAGCCGCGCCCAGACAGCCTTTGACAGAGGTGTCAACAGCGTGAGCTGGCTGCTGATTCGCTTTATGCTCTGCATGGTGCCTGTTGTCTTTCTGGTCAACGGCATCTCCAAGGGCGACTGGAGCGACGCCTTCATGTTTGCTCTGGCCATTGCCGTGGGCCTCACGCCCGAAATGCTGCCTATGATTGTCAGCGCCAATCTGGCCAAAGGCGCTGTAGCCATGTCGCGCCGCAAGGTTGTGGTCAAGCGCCTTAACTCCATCCAGAACTTCGGCGCTATGGACATACTGTGCACCGACAAGACCGGAACCCTGACGCAGGACAAGATCATTCTTGAGCGCCATGTGGACGCATTGGGAAACAGGGATGATGACGTGCTGCGCCTCGCCTGGCTCAACAGTTTTCATCAGAGCGGCATGAAAAACCTTATGGACAGGGCCATTGTCCACTTTGGCGAGCAACACCCTGAAAACGGTTTGCCACGGCATCTGAACAAGGTGGACGAGCTCCCCTTTGACTTTGTACGCCGCCGCCTTTCCGTCATAGTGTCCGACGATGCCGGGAAACACCTTCTCGTCTGCAAGGGCGCTGTGGAAGAAATGCTGTCCATAGCATCCGGGGTTTACGTGCAGGGGCAAATCCTCCCGATGGACGCTCAGTGGCGACAGAAGCTTACGAAACTGGCAGAAACCTACAACAGCGACGGCTTTAGGGTGCTGGCTCTGGGCACCAAGGCTATCAGCGAAAATGACGCTCAGGAGCAATATACCGCAGAAGCGGAAAAAGATCTGGTCATCAGAGGTTTTCTCACGTTCCTCGATCCGCCCAAAGACAGTGCGGAAGCTGCCATTGCCGCCCTGCGCGAACACGGCGTGGGCGTCAAGGTGCTTACAGGAGATACCCCGGTTATCACGGCCAAGATTTGCCGTTCAGTCGGGCTTGATCCGGGCACTGTGCTCACCGGAGACGATGTGAACATCCTGAACGATCAGGAACTGCTTGCGGCGGCACGGCGGCACGACGTCTTCACGCGGCTGACCCCCATGCAGAAGTCGCGGATCATCAAAACCCTGCAACAGGGCGGGCACACGGTTGGCTTTCTTGGCGACGGCATAAATGACGCTCCCGGCCTGCGCGATGCGGATGTGGGCATTTCTGTGGATACCGCCGCAGACATCGCCAAAGAATCAGCAGACATCATACTGCTTGAAAAAAGCCTGATGGTTCTGGAACAGGGGGTTATCAAGGGCAGAGAAACATTTGGCAATATCATGAAGTACCTCAACATGACTGCCAGTTCCAACTTCGGCAACGTGTTTTCGGTGCTGGTAGCCAGCGCGTTCATTCCTTTTCTGCCCATGCTGCCCATTCAGTTGCTGCTCCAGAATCTCATGTATGATTTCTCGCAGCTTTCCCTGCCGTGGGACACTGTGGACAAGGAGTTCTTGCAAAAGCCCCGTAAATGGGACGCAAAAAACATCGGGCGCTTTATGGTCTGGATAGGCCCCACGTCATCCATCTTTGACATCACCACCTATGCCCTCATGTGGTTTGTCTTTGGTGCTACCAGCGTGGAGATGCAGTCACTTTTCCAGTCCGGCTGGTTTGTTGAGGGACTTCTTTCCCAGACTCTTGTCGTGCACATGCTGCGTACGCGTAAAATACCCTTTGTGCAGAGCACGGCGGCGCTTCCGGTGTTGCTGCTGACCGGAACGGTTATGGCCCTGGGCATCTACCTGCCCTTCTCCGGACTTGGCGAAATGGTAGGACTTCAGCCCCTGCCCTGGAGCTATTTTCCCTGGCTGGTGGGCACACTGCTCTGCTACTGCTTTGTGGCGCAAGGAATGAAGGTCGTCTACATCCGCAGGTTTGGCCGCTGGCATTAGACCCGCCGCAGTAAGCCGTTCCGGGTCAAGATTGCCAAGCAGCCGTTCTGCTGCGTGGGAAACGTCAGAGAGTACTGTTAAAACAGAGCAAAATCGTGAGGCAGCAATTTGCATAGGCCAAACAACCTATGGGCTGCATAACACAAAACCCGGCAAGCCCATTTCGGGGTGCCGGGTTAACAAACAAGGGGCCGCTATGCGGCCCCTTACGCGTTTCACTTCCATAGTACGGCTGTGGTTGTCCCACATTCCGCAGCTTTTATGTGCTTTTAACCGGGGAGGCCTGTTTGCCGCCCTTTGGTTTATTCCTGTCCGAGCTCATGCTTGAGCCAGGACTTTACTTCAGGGGTAGGGGTGCTGATGCCACGCCAGTCGCCATGCTCCTTGCGGAAATCATCCATCAGATTCGTGGGCAGGGGCAGGCTGATAAGATCATCGGCCCTTTCGGAGTTACGTCGCACAAGTCGCACCATAGGCGGGCTCTGCCAGCTGTCGACCACAAAGTAGTGGGCCACGTCTTCCTTGGAGCGAACCGGAGGATACTCCGAATGCCAATCGTTATTGCCCCACTCAAGATACATGGTTACAGCATGCTCGGGGGTCAGATTCCAGTCTATATCAAAAAGTGCGAAGTCCTTTAATTGCGACATAGTGTCCTCCTCATTGGCTTATATTATCAATAATCATTCTTGGAAAAATTGGCAAGTCCCAATAGGAGAAAAACACTGCAACACACTTGAATAATAAATAAATTAAGTGAGACATCTTGGCTTTAATAACTTTTACTATAGATTATTAATTTACATATAATACATACCGTTATGCGTCATAAAGCCTCCGGCACTTCTGGCAGCGGACTCTGCCCCTATTGCCGCGTAATAACAGACATGTTAGGAGTAATAGTAACTTACCACCAACTGTGGAGGACATTATGGCTGAAACCATCCGCCAGGTTACCTTCAATCTCTTACGCCAGCTTGAACTCACCACCATATTCGGCAACCCCGGATCCACGGAAGAAACATTTCTTAAAAATTTTCCAGAAGATTTTCGCTACATACAAGTACTTCAAGAAGCATCAGCCGTGGGCGCCGCCGACGGCTATGCCCAGGCCACGCGCAAGCCAGCTCTGGTAAACCTGCATACATCGGCAGGCGTGTGCAACGCCATGAGCAATATTCTCTCGGCCAGCATGAATAAAACTCCGCTCATCATCACAGCGGGCAACCAGACTCGCGAAATGCTCCTTATGGAACCGTGGCTCACCAACGTGCAGCCTGCTGAACTGCCCAAACCCTGGGTAAAATGGAGCTACGAACCGGTGCGGGCCGAAGACGTTCCGGCTGCCATCATGCAGGCCTATGCGATGGCTTTGCAGCCCCCGGCAGGGCCGGTTTTTCTGTCCATTCCCCTTGATGACTGGGACAAACCAGCCAAGGGGGAGGCAATATTGCGCAGCGTTACCCGCCGCATTGGGCCTGACCCGGCTCGCATTGACGAATTCGCCGCTATACTGTCGGCAGCCCGAAACCCCGTTCTTGTCTATGGTGCAGCCATAGCGCGTGGCAACGGCTGGCAACAGGCCGTGGACCTGGCGGAAAAGCTTGGCGCTCCCGTATGGGCCGCGCCTGCCACGGAACGCCCGCCCTTTCCTGAAAACCACCCCCTGTATGCCGGAGCGCTGCCCTTTGCCACCGCCCCCCTGGCCAAAAAACTTGAAGGGCACGATGTGGCTATTGTCATAGGCGCTCCTGTTTTTCGCTACTATCCCTATGTGCCTGGGCCATACATTCCTGAGGGGCTGCGCCTACTGCACATCTCTGACGACCCAGCTGAAACAGGACGCGCCCCGGTGGGCGACAGCATGCTCAGCGACCCGGTACTGGCACTGGAAGCTCTTGCAGCTTGCGTACATCCAAGAAATAACCACCCCGCCCCGGCGCAAGTTGCCCCGGGCAAGCAGACCACAGCCTCACACGATACGAGCGGCCTGCTGACCCCACGGGAACTTTACACAGCCCTGCGGGAAGCCGCCCCCGCCGAAACGGTTCTTGTGGCAGAAACACCTTCCAATCTTGGAGCCCTGAGAAAAGTATGGACTATCAACACCCCTGATTCCTTCTATACTTTCGCCAGCGGCAGTCTGGGCTGGGGTTTGCCCGCCAGCGTCGGCATTGCCCTGGCCGAACGGGACAGCAAACGCAACCGCCCTGTTGTGGCCGTCATAGGTGACGGATCCATGCAGTACTCCGTCCAAGGACTCTGGACAGCGGCACAGCAAGGCCTGCCTGTGCTTTTTGTCATTCCCAGAAACGGGCAGTACGCCATACTCAAATCCTTTGCCGCGCTTGAAAATACCCCTGGGGTACCGGGGCTTGATTTGCCGGGGCTTGATATTGTCTCGCTGGCCAAGGGCTACGGCTGCGAGGCTGTGCGTGCGGAAACGGCAGAAGATGTTCGCAAGGCCTGCACTCAGGCGTTGACGCGCCTCGGCCCCACGGTGCTGGAAGTGCCCATTTCGCCTGTGATTCCCCCACTTATTTAGCGCAGTTCACGTTGGAGCATTGCAATTTTTCAAAAACTGAAATGCTCGACGTTGCACGAAAGTGCTGCACGCAGCAACGCGGCGTGGATTCTGCCTGAAATTGCTCTGCCGGGCCAAATGCCGCCAAGGCAATACAAAACATAAAGCCCCGGACTGCACAGTGCAGTCCGGGGCTTTATCAGCAAAATTTTCAGGCCTTGGGGCACTTAAACTTAAAAAAGGTCTAAACACTCTAATACTGCATAAGAATACAGCGCAGCGTTTATTCTGACAAAATTTTATTTGGTGGCAGAATGACAACTTTGAAATATGATGCCTTTCAAAGTTACTCTGCCTTGTGACAGCTAATACAGACGGGCAGGATTTACTCCCGCCAAGCATACAGATCTACTCTCGCATCGTTCCACAAGAGCACACTGTTTTCATCTGCCAAGTATTGCATTCAGGCATGCACCATAAGAACGTAATAAAGGCCGGGCGCAATCCTTCAAGGACAAAAGGCAGATGCCAGAGGATTTCTGGCATCTGCAACGCCCTGAAAAAGCTATGCCCCCTGCCGCTCTTTCAGCTTACGCTGCGCCTCGCGGGCTGCCACAGCTTCACGGCTTCGGCGGGCTTTTTCTTCTTCGGCCCGGCGTTGCTTTCGCACACGCTCAAGCCGTGCCTGCTGTGCCTGCTCTCGCTGCACTCTGGCCTGGTCCAGCAGCTTTTCGCGCTTGCCGTCAAAAACAAGGGTGGTGCGCAAGGCCGCAAGACCAAAAGCTACGACAGACACAATAAGAATAAGCACCTTTTGTATGGACCACTGGTCGTCGCCCAAAATTTCGCGCAACCAGCTCAGCCGCAAACTGTCGCCCCAAAAAACCACTACGGGCACGCCGATAAAACAAAGCAGCAGGCCTACGATTTCCAGCCATAAAAAAGTTTTGCCCATAGTAAGGCCAAACAAGGTGCCATCGCGTACCATGCGCAAAAATTGCAGCCGCTTGCGAAGATTGCGCAGCAGCTCCGCCAGACGCGGCGTATCGGCCTGCGTACGTTTAAACGCAGCGGCTTCTTTAAAATTGCAAGAAAAGGCCCGGTTTATGATGCCTGCACTCTCGTTGAAGTCGCGGCTGAAATCACGCAAGGCTGTAGGAAAAGGAAACCACGAGGCTTCGTCTCTTATTTCCTGAATTATATCAAGATAATATTTATATTTATTGCGCAGCTCTTCTACTTCGTGGTTTATGCATTCCTCCAGTTCTTTTTCCAGAACTGGCCGCACTTCCACAACCTTGAGATAGGCAATGTAATTATTGGTATTGGCAAGTTTTTCCAGCTGGCGCACCTTTGCCCCAAGCTGCAACTGCACGGGATGCTCCGGTGAGAACCAGTCGTTAAGCCGTGAATCAAGCGCTGTAATGGCTGCGCCGTCAGCCTCGGCCTTCTTTTTGGCTTCGGCCCACAGGTCATACAGGGAGGAAAGGATGAGCAGGCGCCCCCGCTCCAGAGCCGGGTCCACCAGAACACGGTTGAAGTACGTGGAATCTTCACGAATAAGTTTGACCAGCGCATCCAGCACCGCTTCGGCAAAGCCCATTTTGACCTTGCACACGATTTCGCGGTAGCGAACTTCCTGCCACTGGGGCATAACACGCCATATCTGGCCGTACTGCTCAATGGCGGCGCCAAAATGCCCCTGCTCTTCTTCCAGCCTGGCCTGTAAAAATTCGTTCCAGGCCTGAAGCATCGGGGAAGGCGCAAGCATGGCCGCTTCGCCAAAGGCGCTGGAAGCGCGGGCGGGATCCTGCCGCTGCACATGACAAAATCCCAAAACCATGCGCAAGCGCGAATCGCGCTGATGCCGGCTGATGGCCTGGGTAATCTTTTTTTCAAGGTCCGTCAGTCCCTCGGGCGGGGTAGCGACCAGTTTGTCCAGCAAATCCCAGGCAGGGCTGTCGTCACGGGCCGGAGGAGTTTCATCAAACTCGGGCTCGCGCATACGGTACAGCCAATGCCGCGGCACATTGCGCAACTGGCACGGGCCGTTGATGTCCAGCACCCCTTGCAACACAAGCGCCGCATCACTGTCTTCAGCCAGCAGCGTGTCATAGCCCGCCACGCCTTGCCCCGTAAGCACCTGCTCGATATGCCGGAAGCCCTCGTTAATGGCGTCCAGATCAAGATTGCCCACCTTTTCCCACAAATCCTGAGGGCTGGGCTGACAGAAGCGCGTGGGGCACAGAACCGCAGTGTGACTGTGAACGCCGCAGTAAAAGCAGCCAGTTTCCGCCGCATCGCCGCCTGTCAATTGCGAAGGCATGAGCAACGGTATGGAGCGCTCACTGAGGCTGTTCTCATCCAGAAGAACATTGCACCAGCTGTCCATGCTCATCTGTTCGCCAGTGTAGCGCAGGTCGCGCACAGTGAACCCTTCGCCGAGCAAGTAGGCGTTGCGATAGCTCAGGTAGGGGAAGTCCGGCATGAGGTTGTCCCACTGCAAACCGATCTTCTTGGGCAAGTCACTGTTGAAATTCAAATTATTGCGGTCAGCCACCACACAAACGCAGGGCCAGCATGCGCCGCCTTCTCCGTTTTCTTTATCGAAACTGTGCAGATAGTCGCGCAAAAAGGTGCGCAGCATTAACAGATTGTCCACAGCCAGCATCACAAAGGAGCCGCTGACGATGGATTTTATCTTGAGCCGCTGGAGCAAGCCCTCTATTTTTTTGAACATGGCGCTCCAGCCACTCTGGAATGCCTTGTCCAACGGGCTGCCCAAGGGATGCAGGATGGCAAACCATGCCTGCGTGGAGGCATAGGGCATGCGCACGTCAACCAGCATGGTGGCCCAATCCACAGGGCTCATGCCCTGACGGCCAGAACTGCGCTCGAAATCAATGCCAGGAAGATTTTTTTTGCCTTCGCGGCTCTTGGGGTGCACCCATACTTCAAGGCTGTCGCGCACCAGCATTTCCTGCGCCTGAAGCGCAGCATCTAGCAGCAGGCTTACATCGCGCTTGCGGCCAAACTGCAACCTGCCAGGAAAAAGCTCAATGCTAACAGGAAGTTCATTAAAATTTCCCCAGACCATAAGGCGGGCCAGGGCCAAAAAAACGTCGTCAGTAAAGAAGAACCACAGGGCCTGTTCCTCTTCTTCACCCACCAGCATGCCGCCGTAGTTCAGCAGGGTTTGCCCAACAGCCGGGGCCAGTTTGCCGTGCCAGCAAACCCAAACAACATGCCCCATCGTGCTCATGCGCATGTCTTGGGTTTCAGGAAGACGAGACAATAACTGTGATAGATGGGCCATGAACAAAATCCTTTATGGAGGCATGGGCCTGGTATATACTGCCGGAATGCCACAATCAGACGTGGATCAAACCAAGGCGGTCCATATGGATATTAACAAAACTCTTCAGGAACTCAAAGCCCGTCCCGGCTTCGCCGATCACGTGGGCATGATGCTGGTTCACAACGGCGTGGTACGGGGCTGGTCCCGTAATGACCAGGCGCCTGTCAGTGCGGTGCACATCACTCCTGACAGGGAAAAAATGGCTGCCATTGTGCACGAAATGGAGCAGCGCCCCGGCATTTTCGCCATTGTGACCGATGCCGAAGAAGGCTTGCTCAAGCCCGGCGATGACGTGCTCTTTCTGGTAGTTGCCGGCGACATTCGCGAAAACGTCAAAGCCGTCTTTGCTGAGCTGCTGGACAGAATCAAGGCTGAAGCCGTCATAAAGCAGGAACATCTGCAAGCCTGAGGGCTACACTTGCACAACGCCAGCAAGCCAATGAAGGAGCGTCCCGCAGGAGGCTCCTTTTCTGTTCTATCGGCTGCCATTACAGAAAAATAAGCCCTTACACGATTTTTGTCGCCGTATGCCAGCGGCGCACGGGGCGCGGCATATGCTGCTTCAATAAATCATTTTACTTTGAACTGCGTTATGGGAGAGTCTTTTGCAAAGGGGGCTCATCCTCACACCTCTATGCCTCTATTTTGAGAGTTTTATTTCAGCAGGTTACGAAAAATACTCTTGCCTGAAATGCAGACGTTGGACTAGGAGCATATCCCGGCTTTAAAATCGCCCTGCCTTTAGAAGCCCTGCGGCCTTGTGCCGCAGGTATTTTCGCATAGCTGACCGGGAACTGAGCGCCACTGGGCACGGCCCGCAGCATGCGCTGGCCGTGTCCCCCACCTTATACCAGCAAATTTCATATTTTCCTGCCGGGCCCGCGCCCGCCTGCATTGCCAACCCGGCATTTATGTCTTATTTTAGTGAGATGCCGCCAGCCCCTCAGGCTGCTCAGGACCGTGGGTTCTGAGGTCGCGCTGACGCGCCCTACAAGCGTGCACATTCGGGCCAAAGGCGGTTTGCCAGTGCCCAACAGAGGAGACTTCATGTTCGGCTTTCTTTTTAAGAAAATTTTCGGCAGCAAAAACGAACGTTATTTGCGCCGTCTGCGCCCCCAAGTACAGCGTATCAATGCCTTGGAACCACAAATGCAAGAGCTGGCGGACGAGGATTTTGCCGCCCGAATACTTCAGTACAAGAAGGCCGTTCAGGAAGAAGGCCAGAGTCTGGACGCCCTGCTGCCCGAAGTTTTTGCTCTGGTGCGCGAGGCATCTCGCCGTGTGCTGGGCATGCGTCACTATGACGTGCAGCTCATAGGCGGCATGGTTCTGCACAAGGGCAAGATCGCCGAAATGAAGACAGGTGAAGGTAAAACCCTTGTGGCTACCCTGCCTGTGGTGCTCAACTCCCTGTCTGGCAAGGGCGTACACGTGGTCACGGTCAACGATTACCTCGCCAAACGTGACTCGGCCTGGATGGGCCAGCTGTACGGATTTTTGGGTTTGAGCACGGGCGTTATCGTCCACGGCCTCGATGATGACGAGCGCAAGCAGCAATATGCCGCTGACATCACTTACGGCACCAATAATGAATTCGGCTTCGACTATCTGCGCGACAACATGAAGTTCTATGGGCATCAGTTGGTACAGCGCGGCCACAATTACGCCATTGTGGACGAAGTGGACTCCATCCTTATTGACGAAGCCCGAACCCCGCTCATCATTTCAGGCGCTTCTGACGAATCTGTGGGCTACTACCGCGTTGTGGACGAAATAGTCTGCAAGCTCCAGCCCGAGCATTATACTGTGGACGAAAAAGCACGCACCGCAATGCTTACTGATGAAGGCGTGGCCTACTGCGAAGAAATGCTCAAGCTCGACAACCTCTTTGATCCCGCCAATATCACGGCGCAGCATCATGTCATGCAGTCGCTCAAGGCGCACCAGATCTTCAAGCGCGATGTGGACTATATCGTGCAGGAAGATCAGGTTGTCATTGTTGACGAATTCACGGGCCGCCTCATGGCGGGCCGCCGCTATTCAGACGGCCTGCACCAGGCTCTGGAAGCCAAGGAAGGCGTGACCATTGCCGCTGAAAACCAGACGCTGGCCTCCATCACGTTCCAGAACTACTTCCGCCTGTACGAAAAACTTTCGGGCATGACCGGTACGGCTGATACCGAAGCCGTGGAATTTCACCAGATTTACAATCTGGAAGTCATCTCCATTCCTTCAAACCGCCCGATGGTTCGTAAAGACTATCCCGACCTGATCTACCGCAGCCGTCAGGAAAAATTTGACGCCATTGTGGAAGCCATTGCCGAGCTGCATACAAACCGCCAGCCCGTGCTTGTGGGCACCATTTCCATTGAAACGTCCGAAATGCTTTCACACCGCCTGAGCAAGCTTGGCATTCCCCACAATGTGCTCAACGCCAAGCAGCATGAAAAAGAAGCGGAAATCGTGGCCCAGGCTGGTCAGGCCGGCAAGGTCACCATTGCCACCAACATGGCCGGGCGTGGAACGGACATTGTGCTGGGCGAAGAAGTGGTAGGCCTGGGCGGTCTGCACATTCTTGGCACTGAAAGGCACGAAAGCCGCCGTATCGACAACCAGTTGCGCGGCCGTTCGGGCCGTCAGGGCGACCCCGGCTCCTCGCGCTTCTATTTGTCGCTTGAAGACGACCTCATGCGTCTCTTCGGTTCTGACCGCATCAAGGGCCTTATGGAAAAACTGGGCCTGCGCGACGGCGAAGCCATTGAAAATACTATGGTCACCCGCGCGGTTGAAGGCGCGCAAAAGCGCGTTGAAGCGCACCATTTTGAAATCCGTAAAACCCTGCTGGACTATGACAACGTCATGAACCAGCAGCGTGAAGTTATCTACGCACTGCGCCGTGAACTGATGGTCGAAGAAGATCTTGACCCCGTTCTGGACGAATTCATGAACGACGTGCTGGACGATGTTTACAGCTCGCTGGACAGCGTGCCCGTGGACGATCAGGACGGCGTGCGTCACGCGGCTTTTTCCCGTCTGCGCGACGTGTTCAACCTTGACCGCGTACTGCCTGAAAACGCCCGCCTGCCTGAACGCGAAGAATGTGGCCCGCTGGTTCACAAGATTCTGGAAGACCTCAGGACTGAAACCAGCGACAGCTACCGTGACATTCAGCGTTACTTCATGCTGGAAGAACTTGACCGCTGCTGGAAGGAACATTTGCGTAACATGGACGCTCTGCGTGACGGCATTGGCCTGCGCGGTTACGGCCAGCGCGACCCCAAACTGGAATACAAGCGTGAGGGCTTTGAACTGTTCCAGTCCATGCTCTTTCAGATCCGCGAAAACGTCTTCCGCGCTCTTACCAGAATTCGCGTAGCGCCTGCCGAGCCAATTGTGGACGCCATTGAGGTGGCTCCTGAAACCGCCGAAGCCCAGGGTCAGCCTTTGGCGCGCGAATTCCGCCATAAGGAAGACACCAGCCAGCTCTCCTACTCTGGCGGCGGCGAATCCGCAGAGGCTTCCAATACTCCTGCCAAGGCTGCGCCCCGCATAGGCCGCAACGATCCCTGCCCCTGCGGCAGTGGCAGAAAGTACAAAAAATGCTGCGGCGTGGACAAATAGCAATCTGTTTTTAGAGCCATGCCTTCCCGGCATGTTGTCCCGGTTGTAAGCCCAGTTTCGAACGAGAGACCAAGACATCACGAACCTGAAGCAGCCCGATAGCAAAAGGGGCCGCGCAAAGCGCGGCCCCTTTTATTTATACTGAGTCTGCCGTGTCATTTCCGAAAGGAGTTCGAGACGGCACTGTCTGCGAAAGATTGCAACAGGAATAAAAGTGTTCGAAGAAGGAGATATGGAGGAGGGTCTTTTAAAAAGCCCCTCCTCCACTAACCATTCAAAAAGAAGACGTTAGGCCATATCTTCCGTAAGGATCATGTTGCGGGCCGCTGCGGTCTCGTCCATACGGCGGGCTGGCAGGGTCACGGGAGCATCCAGCAAAGCCTGCGGGTTACTCCTCGCTTGCAGCATGATGTCTTGCAGAGCCTGTACAAAGGCGTCCAGAGTTTCCTTGCTCTCCGTTTCCGTGGGTTCGGCCATAAGGCACTCATGCACGATCAGCGGGAAGTAGATGGTGGGCGCGTGGAAGCCACGGTCCAGCAAAGCCTTGGCAATATCCAGAGCACGGGTGCCCTCGGGAGCCGAAGCCACGAATTCGTGGGCGCACAGCCTGTTGGTATAGGGTATGTCCAGAGTCATTTCCAGACGCTTTTTCAGATAGTTGGCGTTGAGCACCGCGTATTCTGAAGCTCTGGTAAGGCCATCGCCGCCCAGACGCAGCATGTAGGCAAGCGCTCTTACCATAATGCCAAAGCTGCCATAGAAGGGGCCCATGTAGCCAATGGACTGCGGCACGTCATAGTCAAGATGGAAGGCTCCGTCCTGTCCCTTGCGCACACGGGGGGCAGGAAGGAAGGGAATGAGGCACTCGCTCACGCCCACAGGGCCAGCGCCGGGGCCGCCGCCGCCGTGCGGGGTGGACAGGGTTTTGTGCACGTTGAGGTGCACCACGTCAAAGCCCACATCGCCTACGCGCATCTTGCCCATAATGGCATTCATGTTGGCGCCGTCATAGTACAGCAGGGCGTCAATCTTGCGCAGTTCCGCCACAATGCGTGGCAGATGCACTTCCATAAGCCCCAGAGTGTTGGGGCAGGTCATCATGAGGCCCGCCACATCATCGCCGTACTTCTGGATGGCGGCCACAATGGCATCCGGGTCAACCATGCCGTCGCGGGATTCAAGATTGATCGCCTCAAAACCCGCCAGCGCCGCCGAAGCAGGGTTGGTGCCGTGAGCGGCATCGGGAATGAGCATCTTTTTGGGATTGCGCCCCTTGGCCTTGTGGTAGGCGGCGATGAGCTTGACGCCCACAAATTCGCCGTTGGCTCCTGCCATCGGTTGCAGGGTGAAGGCCTTCATGCCGGTCAGTTCGCAAAGCATGTTTTCAGCCTGATAAAGGCATTCAAGCGCGCCTTGCGTGCAACCGATGCTGCGGCCCATTTGCGCCAGCATGGGGTGCAGGCGCGTAAAGCCGGGTAGCGAGGCCACGTATTCCGTAAACTTGGGGTTGTATTTCATTGTGCACGAGCCAAGAGGATAGAAATTGGCGTCTACACAATAATTGAGCTTGGAAAGACCGGTAAAATGACGCACCACGTCCAGTTCAGAGCACTGGGGCAGACGGGGTTCTTCCTTGCGCAGCAGGCCCGCAGGCAGCATGTCCGCAGCCTTGGGGGCGTCGGATTCTATACAAAAGGCGCTGCGACCGGGCACGGATTTTGCGAAGATGGTTTTCACAACAGACCTCCCACGGTTTCGGCCAGCATGCCGATCTGCTGACGGCTGTTGCGTTCTGTGCAGGCCAGCAGCAACACGTTTTCCATACCGGGATAGTATCGGCCAAGAGGATAGCCGGGCACGCATCCATGCGCCGCCAGAGCATCTACCAGCGACTGCGCGGGCATGGGCAGGCGCAGGGCCACTTCGTTGCCGTAAGGCGCGTCATTGAGCAGTTCAATGCCCTTGATGGCGGTAAGACGTTCCACTGCATAGCGTGTAAGCGCCATGTTGTTTTCCGCCAGCCGCGTGAGGCCGCAGGGGCCAAGCAGCGACATATAGATAAGGGAACGCAAGGCGCACAGGGCCTGGTTGGAGCAGATGTTCGACGTGGCTTTGGCACGGCGGATGTGCTGCTCGCGAGCCTGCAGGGTGAGCACGTATCCGGTCTTGCCGTCAAGATCGTTGGTGCGGCCCACAATGCGGCCAGGGAACTGACGGATGTGCTCTTTGCGGCAGGTCATGATGCCCAGATAGGGGCCACCGAATGAAAGGGGCATGCCAAGGCTCTGCCCTTCGGCTACGGCAACGTCCGCACCCATTTCACCAGGAGTTTTCAGCACTGACTGCATGACCGGGTAAACGGAAATAACGCCGAACGCCTTGTGCTCGCGGGCCTTGGCGAACACCTGGGTGTAGTCGGCCACAGCGCCGAAGAAGTTGGGGTTCTGCACAATGACGGCTGCAGTGGTGTCGTCAATGGCAGCCATGAGCGCGTCAAGACGGCTCACGCCCTTTTCCTGTTTCACGGTCTTGAGCTCAAGATCAAGGCTGGAAATGTAGGAAGCCAGCATGACCCGCCAGATGGGGTTGACGGCTTCGTCCACCACCAGCACACGGCGGCGGGTGGCGCGAACAGCCATCATGGCCGCTTCAAAAATGGCGGAACCGCCGTCATAGACAGAGGCATTGGCGCAATCCATACCCATAAGGCGGCTTGCGGCAGTCTGAAACTCAAAAATAGCCTGAAGAGTGCCCTGCGAGCATTCCGGCTGATAGGGCGTGTAGGAGGTATAGAACTCGCTACGGCCAGAAAGAGCGTCCACAGCCTTGGGAATGTCGTGGGCATAATAGCCCGCGCCAAGGAAGGACATGATATCTGGACAGTTTTTGGCGGCCAGCCCCTCAAAGTAGGCGCAAACTGCGGCTTCGGACTGACCTTTGGGCAGATTGAACTGTTTGGGGCGCATTTCCGGAGGAATATCGGCAAAAAGGCCGTCCAGATCGCGCACCCCAACCACGGAGAGCATCTCGTGCAACTCTTCCTGCGTATGGGGGATATATGGCATATCTGCTCCTTGAACATGTTACGCGTGACGTGTGCTTGAGGGGCAAGGGCGTATCCGCTGCAATCAGCTGCGGCTGCGCCCGCCCGCTCAGGGCTGGCGGGCTGGTACACCGCATCGATAAATTCTGGGCCGCAACCCCGGGGCCGTTACCGGTTCCTCAAGGCATTGAGTAAGCTCTAAGGAAGCACTGATTAAAGAGCCTCCTGGAAACGCGCAGTTGTTTCGTTTGCAAGGCGCGATCTTTTTTTGAAGCAGGAGTGGACTCTTTCGTCCTCGACTGTTTCAAAAAAAGTGAAGCAACGCCGCCAAACGGAATAAATCAGCGTTTCCCTAAAATTGCCTAGTGGCCTTCAGTAGCGCAAAAAGCTTCGTACGCAGCCGCGTCCATAAGGCCTTCAGGCTTACGGGAGTACTTGACGCGCATGAGCCAGCCCTCACCGTAGGGGTCGCCGTTGCATTTTTCCGGGGCCTGCTCCAGAGCGGTATTGATGCCGACGACATCGCCGCTGACCGGAGAAACCAGGTCGCTGGCAGCCTTGACGGATTCAACAGAACCGAATTCCGCTTCTTCGCTCACTTCGTCGCCCACCAGGGGCAATTCCACATAGGTGATGTCGCCAAGGGATTCCTGGGCAAAGTGGGTGATGCCCACTACTGCCTCGTCGCCTTCAAGACGCAGCCATTCGTGACTTTTGCTGTACAACAGATCCGTGGGATTGGTAGCCATGTGTATTCTCCTGAAAGTAGTTGTAAACACTGTGCGCACCGTGGCGGTACGCGAACCATCACAAATTCAGCAAGGCGGAGACTGCGGCTCATTGTGCCGCTGCTCGCGCCACGTGGAGTCAGGCCAGCTTTTTGCGGGCCGTGCCTTCCTTGTAGAAAGGAATTTCCACCTTATGGGCGGGCAGTTCCGTTCTGGCGGCTCGAACCACAAAATTTTCGCCGTTCGCATGGGCGGCATCCACCCAGCCAAAGGCAATAACATAGCCAAGGGAGGGCGCGAAAGAACCGCTGGTAACACGGCCCACCACCGTGCCATCAGGCAGGGCGATGTCGTCGCCGTGGCGGGCGGCGCGGCGGCCTTCAATCTTGAGGGGCACCAGAACTTCATGCACAGCCTGCGCTCCTTCCTTGCCCACATAGTCAGCCTGGCTTGTCATCATGCGGCCCATGCCCGCTTCGACAGGGCTATGGTCTTCATCCAGATCATGCCCGTAAAGCGGCAGGCCGGATTCAAGGCGCAGGGTGTCGCGAGCGCCAAGGCCCACGGGCTTCACGCGTTCGTCGGCCAGCAGGGCTTTCCAGAAGTCTTCGGTTTTGCCAGCGGGCAGATAAAGCTCATAGCCCAGTTCGCCAGTGTAGCCCGTACGGCTAACCAGAACAGGCACGCCCTGCCACTGGGCTTCGCGGAACCCAAAATAGCCGAGGTCATGAAAATTTTCGCCCATGAGTTTTTCAAGCACATCCAGCGAATCCGGGCCTTGCAGGTCTACCTTGCCCGTTTCGTTCGAAATGTCGGTGATATTCACGCTTTCGGGCAACCGGGCGCGCAAGGTGGCCAGATCGTTGGCAGCGCAGGCGGCATTGACCACGGCCATGAAGGATTCCGGGCCAAAGCGATAGATGATGCCGTCGTCAAGCACACCGCCCTTTTCATTGAGCAAAAAGCCGTAGCGGCATTTTCCGGGGGCCAGGGTTTCAAGGTTGTGGCTCACGGCACGGGACAGGGCTTCTGCGGCACCCGGCCCTTCAATGCGGAACTCGCCCATATGGCAGATATCGAAAAGCCCGGCATGTTTTCTGGTATGCAGATGTTCCGCAAGAATGCCTTCATACTGAATGGGCATGAGCCAACCCGCGAAAGGAGCCATTTTCGCGCCTTGAGCTTCATGCCAGGAGGTCAGCGGGGTACGCAAATCCGACATGTTTTCTCCTTGATTGGGTGTGATTACAAATAACTGCGGCGTGCAATGCACCGGATGCAGCACCCTAAAGACACCGACAACGCACTGATAAACTAAGGATACCATCTGCACAGGGCAGACACAAGAAGCGTGAAAAAATTATCAGCATCCACCGCTGGGGGCTGTTCTGGCCGCCAGCGCGAATTATTGGAAACGCAGCACAATATTCTTCACCGCGCCAGGCATATTGAACTATAAGAACGCCGTAAAAATTAACCTGCTCTAAAGTTCTCACGGTTGTGCAAAAAACCGTGTCATCACTTCAGGGTCACAACCGCTGAAATATCTGGCCATATGGGCCTGCACCAGTGTTTTTTCAAGCTGCGCAGGCTCACGCGAAATACCCGCAAGGCATTGCTCCAGTTCCTGAATGCCCTCGCCGGCATTGCAGAAAAAGTCTCCCAGAATTTTGCAGGCCGCTATATGTCCGTCCTTCACATCAAGGCGCAGCTCTACCGTTCCCCAATCAAACCGCTGCCGCTTGCGCTCGGTAAAATTGGGCATGGCCCCGTAGTTCCAGTTCCACTGGCGGTATTTTTCGTCAGCCAGCCTGTCAGCCTCGGCCATGACGGTCTCTGCCGCCGAGCCAGGCTGTTGTGCGCAGTGGCGTATCAGCGCTTCAGTCAACGCGGCAATGTCGCTGCCTGACCGCCAGAATTCCGAAATATTGCCCACCCGCGAACGCACCGAGGCAACGCCTTTGGAGCGCATCTTTTCCGGGTCTACGTTAAGAGCTTCCACAAGACGCTCAAAATTGACATCTATAAGCAAGGTGCCGTGGTGCAATACCTTGCCCCGGCGCAGCATCTGCCCGCTGCCGGAAATTTTTCGGCCACCGGCCTCGACGTCGTTACGGCCCGATATTTCGGCCTGCACGCCAAGGTCAGCCAGCGCTGCGCACACAGGTTTCAAATAGCGCCCGAAGTCCACCTTTTCGCGGCCATTGGCGTGTTCAATAAAGGAAAAATTAAGATTGCCCGTATCGTGATATACGGCTCCGCCACCGGTTATGCGGCGTACTACAGGCAGGTTTTCGCGCCGGATGAAGTCTGCGTTCACTTCATCGACAGTGCATTGATGACGGCCCACAATGACGGAAGGACCATTTTGCCAAAGCAAAAAATAGCCGGGATGGCCGACGGGAAGGGTCTGAAACAGGACTTCTTCAAGGGCAAGGTTGAAGGCCGGGTCTAGAGTCGAAAAAGTCAGGTGTTCCATGCTTCCTCCTCAAACCGAGAATGCCGTGCTTCAGGTGCAGAGGTCAAGGGAGCGGCGGGATATTTCCAAGATTATTGACAAATTTCGTGAAAGCTTGAGGTTTTTCGCCAGCCTGTGAAGCTGGCTGCCAGCAAAAGCCGCGCACCGTGCCCCTTTGGCAAGCTGTAAAGGTAAAATCAGGCTTCATTGTCAGAAGGCTGATCTGCCATGTCCTGTCCGGCTCGGCCTTATCCGGTTTTATCCGCCATTATCCGGCGCTATCCGGTCTTGTGCGGCCCTACTCGGCTTTACCCACCCTATGTGCCCCTACCCTATCTTATCCTGTCGCATCAAGGGCGCGGGCCAAAGTATCGGCATCTGCCTGCCCGCGCTCAAATGTCTGCCGAACCTGACCGCCTGTCATCACTATCAGGCGCTCTCCCAGCCGTACTGCCTGTTCCGGATTGTGCGAAACCACCAGTAGCGGATACTGACGGGCAAGCCGTAACAGCAGGTCTTCAATGTCTGCCGTGGCGTGTACATCCAGCGAAGCCGTGGGTTCGTCCAGCAACAGCATGCCTGGCTCCAGAGCCAAAGCCCGCGCCAGACACAGTCTTTGCTGCTGCCCGCCGGAAAGCCTTGCAGCGGGCATATCAAGACGGTCCTTCACCTCGTTCCACAGGCCAACGCCCACAAGGGCTTCTTCAATCTTATGGCGCTGCGCCTTCTGCGGCAGACCCGCCACCACTTCAAGGGGAAGCGCAAGGTTGCGCTCCACGCTGACGGGCAGCACGTTTGGCGTCTGAAAGACCATGCCCACAAGGCGGCGAAGCTGGGCCAGGGGACGCACGTTCACGCCGGGCGACGGGTATATAGCCTCAGGGCCATGCCCCAGATCAAGCTCCACAAGACCGGAAGTACGGCAATGAGGAAAGGCCTCATTGAGCCGGTTCAAGGCACGAAGCAATGTGGTTTTGCCCGAGCCGGAACGCCCGGCAAGCACGGTAATGCCCCTCGCGGGAGCTTCAATGCATATGTGTTGCAGCACCCGGCGCGAACCGAAGTCCACGCACAGGTCACTGATACGGACTGCCATATTCATGATACTCCCTGCCAGCGGCGACGGAAGCGTTTTTCCAGCCAACGGGAGCACAAAAGCAAGGCCGCTGACAGCAAAAGCAGCACCAAAGCCGCGCCAAAACCACGCAGCAGTTCATCATTATCCTGATACTGCGCAGAGATATAATATATGGAAAAGGGCAAGGCCTCAAACTTGTCTGCCAGCCCGGCGGGTAATCCGGCATTGGCTACCACTCCCGTAAGCATGATAACCGCCGTGTCTTCCGCCGCTCTGCCCGTGGCCAGAATGATTCCGCCCCATATGCCGGGTCCGGCGGCGGGCAGTAAAACCCGGCGGGCGAGCTGCCGCCGCGTAAATCCCAGAGCCGCGCCCGTTATTCGCAGGCTGCCGGGCACAGCCTCCAGCGCTTCACTGGTTGTAGTCACAACCACAGGCAAAACCAGCAGAGCCAGACAACAGGCCGACAGCAGCAGGGACGTATTGGCTCCCGGCCAGACAGAGTGACGCAAAAAAAGTATGAGGGTAAAGCCAAACAGCCCCATAACAATGGACGGCGTGCCCGCCAGCACGTCCATAGCCAGACGGATGCGCGCGGCCTGACGCGGCGGAGCGAACTCGGCCAGATACAGCCCGCAGCCCACACCGGGAAAAAGGGCCAGCGCCATAGTCAGGGCCACAAGGTACAGGGTTCCGGCACAGGCAGGCCACAGTCCGTCCCAAACAGGACGGCGGCCCAGCAAGGCATCCAAAGGCGGTACAGTGTCAAAAAGCAGATGCAGGCCCAGTTGGGGCGCACCCTTAACAATCAGAAAACCCAGCAAAAAAAGCACGGTCACGCAGGGGATCAGCGCGCAAAGACGCAGCAGCCAACGCAGAAAGCCCTGCGAAAAAACACCGCGCCTCATGCTGTCACCGCCTGTTTCGTGCCAGGACCCGTGGAAGCCTCCCGGCGCACAAGGCGGCGCAAGGCCAGGCTTGCCGCGGTATTGACCGCCAGCAGCACAAGCCCCGCCACAAAAAGGGAATTGTAGGCAGCCCCGCCCACCTCATTGGCAGTAACCAGAGCCATATGCGCTGTCAGGCTGCGCATGCTTTCAGAAAGACCGCCGGGAACCTGCGTGGCGTTGCCCGCCAGCATAAGGGGAATCAATGTATCGCCCACTGCTCTGCCAAAGCCCAGAACTGCGGCACTGGCCAAATTGCGGCCAGACCTGGGCAGCACAAAGAGACGCATCAGGTCAAAACGGCTGAACCCCAGCGCCAGACCCCAGGGGCAAAGCCTGTCAAGCCGGGGGCGCAAGCCCGCCATAAGGATCAGCGTCATTGTAGGTAAAACCAGCAGAACCAGCATAAGAGCCGCAGCAGCCAGGCACATGCCTGTGCCGCCCAGCGTTGTTCGCGCAAGGGGCGTAAGCAGAAAAACGGCGGCAAAGCCGTAAACCACAGTGGGCACCGTGGTCATGAAGCGCACCAGCCCGTGAACAAAACGAACCAGAGGCAGAAATTTGGAATTCTCTTCGGTAAGCAGCCAGCAACTCAGGCCCACGGCCAATGGCCAGCCAAGCAACAAGGCCAGAGCTGCCAGCGCCAGCGAACCCACACACATTGGCAAGATGCCGTACCGCCCTTGCGCAGGCTGCCAGACCCAATCCAGAGGGCTGCCAGGGCCGGAAACCTGTATTGCGGGCAGGGCCGCAGCCAAAATCATGACAAAAAGCAGAATTACGGCCAGCACTGCCAGCCAGGCAGATAAACGCAAGACCCAGCCAGGGCTGTCTGTATGGTCCGCCCCTTGCGGGCCCGCAGGCGGAAGCGCCGTAGCGCTTCCAGCCTGACAAACTGCGGGTCCCCTACTTTTTGACATAGGGTATGTAGCCAGCCTTGGACACTATCTCCTGCCCGGCAGGCGTAAAGATATAGTCCACAAACCCCTTGATAATGCCCTGGGGTTCGCCCTTGGTGTTCATGTACAGCAGGCGGGTGACGGTGTACTGGCCGGAAGCGGCATTTTCCTGACTGGGAGCCATGCCGTCCACGTTCAGGCCCTTGATGCTTTTGTCCAGATGGCCGATGCCCACATAGCCGATGGCATTGGGGTCCTGACTGATGGCAGTTTTCATTGCTCCGTTGGAGTTGACCACATTGGCCCCGGCAGCGGATGTGCCCTTGTCCATCGCGCGCTCTTCAAACGTTTCGCGGGTGCCGCTGCCGTCTTCACGCACATAGAGGGATATGGCAGCGTCGGCCCCGCCCAGGTCTTTCCAGTTGGCTACCTTGCCGGAGAAAATATCCTTGATCTGAGCCTTGGTCAGTCCCGCAACCTTGTTGGCCGGGTTGACCGCCACGGCTACGCCGTCAATGGCGAAAGGAAAGGTTACAAGGCCGTATTTTTCCACTTCCGCAGGTTTGAGGGCGCGGCCAGTATTGCCGATCTGCACAATGCCCTCGCCCACCTTCTGCACGCCCACACCAGAACCGCCCCCGGCCACGGTAATGCGCACGTCGGGGTTGGCCTCCATAATCTGCTTGGCGGCTTCTTTCATGACGGGAATATGGGCGGTGCCCCCCGCAATGTCTATGACGCCTTTTTGCCCTTTAAAGGCATCAAGGGGAGTGGCCGGGGCAGCGGCAAAGGCTGTGCCCATGCCGCACAAGAGCAAAAGAGCCGCAAGGATTCCACGTTTCATGACTGTCTCCTACGGTTAGTATGAATGGATGACGCGTGTGCGCCGCACTACTCAACAGACTGGATTCACGTTGAAAACGTATATACTCAAATTTTAGAGCACGTAAATTTTGAAAAAGTTAAATACTCTAACGCTACACAAAAGTGCAGCTTGCCGCAACGCGCCGTGGATTCTGACAACGTCGTTTTTTCCGGCAGTCGGCAGAACGACAGTGCAGAACGGTAACGTTGAAATGTGATGCATTTCAACGTCAATCGACTCTAAGACACGCTTGTTGCTGTGCTTGCCGCGCCAATAAATCAGGCTTGCGCCTTCACAGCGGGCGTCAGATCACGCAGCCGCCAGAGCATTTCAAGACGAAAATGCCCTAAAAGGCGAGACCACGCCGCCGGAAGTCAGGTGTAGGAAAGAAGCCGCCCTTGCGAACTGTGTTTACAATTGTTCGCTAACCGAGCACGGGAGACATCCAGCCCCACCTGACAGCCGATCAGGTGACGCCGGAAAAACGGAACAGGTGTCCTTTGACGGCGGCAGGTTTCGCAAAAAGCGGAACACTGCTCCGGCACTTTCTCCACAGAGAATTTACCAATGTATTACAAAGGACAACCATAATTAAAAGAGTATCTGATGGTTTTTGCCTGGTCAAGGAAGGTAAAAATCCATTTTCCTGTACTGCATGTATAGTAAAACACCAACAGCCAGCTTTTCCTGCAGGCGATTATACGCCGAAAAACCGACGGGCATTTTGCCCGCACATGCGCCAGAGGTCTTCAGGCTCCTCTCCACGTGTTTCTGCAACGGTTCGCGCGGTAAATACCGTAAAGGCAGGTTCGTTGCGTTTGCCGCGCCAGGGCAGGGGCGCAAGATAGGGAGCGTCCGTTTCCAGCATGAGGCGGTCAGCCGGGATGCCAATCACGGCCTGCCGCAAATCTTCATTGGCTTTATACGTCACCGGGCCAGGTACAGAAATATGCCAACCGTTGCCTATGATGCGCCGGGCCAGATCCGGCCCCTTGCCGAAACAGTGCCACAGCAGGGGGTAATCTTTAAACCCCTGCGACTCCAGAACCATAAGAGTTTCTTCTTCGGCCTCGCGGCAATGGATGACCACAGGCCGCTCCACTTCGCGCGCCAGCCGCAACTGGGCGGAAAAAACCTCATACTGCACCTCGCGGGGGCAGTCGTCCCAGTAAAAATCCAGACCTATCTCACCCACCGCTTTCAGGCGGGGCTCCTCGCTGAAGGCACGGCGCATGGCCTCAAGCGTGTCGGGCATGCATTCCTGCCCGTGACAGGGATGGATGCCCAGCAGAAAGAACACCTCGGGGTGGCCGGCAAAATAGTGCCGTCTGGAGTTAAAATCTTCCGGCCCCAGAAAAACGTTGCCCACGTGGGCCACGCCACAGGCGCGGGCGCGCTCAAGCACGCTCTCCCGGTCCTGATCAAATTCTTCACCGTCCAGATGGGCATGGCTGTCCACGCCTTCAAGCGGCAGGGCTACGGAGATGGGATCAATGCGTTCAACGGATTTCTTGGACATACTTACCTCGCGCCGATACATATCAATGCGCGTGGGCAAGGGCAAGCCGGACCGGGCAAGCCCGGAAAAGGTTTACTGCGAACGATTCCAGGCGGCATTCAGCGCCATTGCCAAGCAAGGGCAATAGGACTATGCTTACGTGTTTCTATAATCCCAACGTATGATTTAACATAACCTTTCCGGGGGAAATATGCATCTCCGCAAACGTATATTGGTTACAGGCGGTTCAGGTTTTCTGGGTTCTCACCTGTGTGAACGGCTGCTCAACGAAGGGCACGAAGTTCTTTGCATGGACAATTTCTTTTCCAGTGCCCGTGCCAACGTTGAAGAGTTTCTCGACAACAGAAGGTTTGAACTCATCCGTCATGATGTGACCTTTCCCCTCTATGTGGAAGTGGACGAAATCTACAACCTGGCCTGCCCGGCCTCGCCCATACATTATCAGCACGACCCGGTGCAGACCATCAAGACCTGCGTTCACGGGGCCATCAACATGCTGGGCCTGGCCAAACGGCTCAAGGCGCGCATCTATCAGGCGTCCACCAGCGAAGTGTACGGCGACCCCGAAATCCATCCGCAGACCGAAGACTATTGGGGCCATGTGAACCCCAACGGCATCCGCTCCTGCTACGATGAAGGCAAACGCTGCGCCGAGGCCCTGTTCTTCGCCTACTGGCGTCAGGGCGGCCTGCCCATCAAGGTAGGACGCATTTTCAATACCTACGGCCCCAAGATGCATCCCAACGACGGCAGAGTGGTTTCCAACTTCATCATTCAGGCCCTCAAGGGTGAACCCATCACCATTTATGGTGACGGCAGCCAGACCCGCTCCTTCTGCTACGTCGATGACCTCATTGAATGTATGGTGCGTTTTATGGCCTCGCCCGAAGACTTCATTGGCCCGATGAATATGGGCAATCCCGGCGAATTCACCATCCGCGAACTGGCGGAAAAAGTTGTGGAAATGACGGGCAGCAAGTCTGTCATCAGCTACGAACCCCTGCCCGGCGACGACCCCAAACAGCGCAAGCCCGACATCACCCTTGCCCGCGAAAAACTGGGCTGGGAACCTCAGGTCAAGCTGGAAGACGGACTGAAAAAAACCATCGCCTACTTTGACGAGATGCTGAAACAGGGCATGGCCTAACCGCCACCCATAACCCCCAATGCTATGACGCTCTTTATTATAACCCTGCTCATCCTGACGGCCACGTCCGCCGCCACGGCACTGCTGGCACTACTGCCGCCAACGGCTGGCAACGGACGGGCCGCCAACCTGCTGGGCTCCTCCGGAGCCACAGCAGGTTGCCTGGCAGGGCTGTGCGCGCTGGCATTCTCTCCGTGGAGTGAAGCAGTTTCGCTGAGTCTGCCCTGGGGCCTGCCCATAGGGGCCTTTACCTTGGGGCTCGACCCTCTGAGCCGCATCTTTTTGCTGCCCGTATTCGGCCTGGGACTGGTGTGCTCCATATCCGGCGGCATGGCTCTGCGCCACGAACGGCCACAGGAGCACAATCTGGCGGCGCACTGGTTTTTCTACCTGCTGCTGCTTCTGGGTTTGACCCTCGTCATGGCCGCGCGCGATGCCGTGTTTTTCATGCTGTCGTGGGAGCTCATGTCCCTTGCGCCCTTCTTTCTCATTGATTTTTATGACGGCGACCGTCAGGTGCGCGACGCTTCGTGGGTCTACCTTGTGGCAGCCCATCTGGGCGCTGTTGCCCTCATGGCCTTTTTTGTTCTGCTTTGGCAAAGCACGGGAACAACGTCACTTGAAGTGCTGCAAGGCGGCGCTGTCATGCAGGGGGTTGTGCGCAACGCTGGCCCCGGCGTTCTGACGGCTCTCTTTGTGCTGGCGGTTCTGGGTTTCGGGGCCAAGGTGGGCCTTGGGCCAACGCATGTCTGGCTGCCGGAGGCCTATCCGGCTGCGCCCATACATGTGTCGGCCCTGCTTTCAGGGGCTATGATTAACGCTGGCCCTTACGGCATCATACGCAGCCTTGGCCTGTTGGCTCCACCCGGCACTGCGCCCGAATGGTGGGGATGGGCATTGCTGCTGACCGGCCTGGGCACGGGCATTGTTGGGATTCTGAAGGCCTTGGGGCAGAGTAACCTCAAGCGCCTGCTGGCATACTCCAGCGTTGAAAATATGGGCCTTATATTTATGGGCCTGGGCGCGGGCCTTATTGGCCTGTCCTGCGGCAACGCCTGGATAGCAACCCTCGGCATGGCGGGTTGCCTCATGCACATGCTGAACCACGCGGGGTTCAAGGGGCTGCTCTTCCTGTGCGCTGGCGAAGTGCTGTACGCCACGGGCACCGTGCGTATGGAACTGCTGGGCGGATTACAGAAGCGCCTGCCGCTGCTGGGGGCTTTTTTTGCTCTCGGGGTGGCGTCCATTGCCTGTCTGCCCCCCCTGAGCGGATTTGCCAGCGAACTTGTGCTGGCGCTCTCATTTCTTGACGGCCCCAACCTTCCCGGTCTGGAACGGCAGGTGGGTCTGCTGCTGGCGCTGGCGGGTCTGGCTCTTATCAGCGGCCTTGCCGTTGCCCTCTACACCAAGGCCTACGGCATCACTTTTCTGGGAGAGCCCCGCACAGGCTTTGCAGCCAATGCCCGCCCCCTGGGCTGGAGAATACTCTGGCCTCTGGCGCTTCTGGTCATCGTCTGCATAGCTGGTGGGCTGGCTGCCCCGGCGTTTTTTGATCTCGCCTCCATGACGGGCCTTGCCGCCCTACCCATGCCCAATGACATGCAGGCAGGAGCCGCAATGGGGCAGGAGCAGGCACGCACAAGCCTGGCTATGGTCTCTCTTGTGGGTTCCATTGCCCTTGGCCTCTCCCTGGCTGGCATCATTCTGCGCAAGCGGATGCTCAAGCGGCGCAAGGTTGCTTCCATGCCTACATGGAGCTGTGGTTATCAGGGTGGAACCGCCCGCATTCAGTATACTGACGCCGGATTCTCCGAACCGCTGGGTAAAGTTTTTGCGCCTGGCATGGGCCTTAACGTACGCCTGAATCTGGATTCCCGGCTGTTCCCGGAAAGGGCCACGGCCAGCGTCACCGCGCCTGACCGCCTGCGCAACGGCTTTTACACCCCTCTGTTCGAGGGCATAGAGCGTGTGTGCAATGCCTGCAAAATTATCCAGCACGGCAAGATTCACCTCTACATCCTGTATATCCTGGCCACTGTGGTGGGCTTGCTTATATGGGGGTTGAGCGCATGAAACAGAGCCTAATCGTCTATTTTGTGCAGTTTGTGCTGGCCCTTGTGCTTGCACCTCTGCTGCCCGGCATCATTAACAGGATAAAGGCCAAGTTTGCGGGCAGGCACGGCAAGCCCATACTGCAAACCTACTATGATCTTGCAAAGCTCATGCGCAAGGGCGAGGTCATCAGCCGCACCACCACCTGGATTTTCGCCTGCGGCCCCGCCATATCTCTGGCTACAACCCTGTGCGCTATAGCCTTGCTGCCTCTTGGCGGCGCTACCTCGCCCCTGGCCTTCACCGGGGACTTCATTTTGGCCGCGTACCTGCTGGGCATGGGGCGCTTTGCCATCATGCTGTCAGCCCTGGACACAGGCGCTGCCTTTGAAGGTATGGGCGCAAGCCGCGAAGCTACATTTTCCGCCTTGGCAGAACCTCTTTTTTTTCTGATTCTTCTTGTGCTTACCAGTGTAACGCTGGATATGGGGCACGGCCCGTACACGGCGTTTTCGCTTTCGTCCCTGTTCGGCGGACAAATCGCAGGAGCCTGGCTTACGGGCCGGGCAGAGTTGCTGCTTCTGCCCTGCATTCTCTTCATTCTGCTGCTGGTTGAAAACTGCCGTATTCCTGTGGACGATCCCAATACCCATCTGGAACTGACAATGATCCACGAGGCGATGGTACTGGACCACTCTGGCCCCAATCTGGCCATGATCGTTTACGGCGCGGCTCTCAAACTCTGGTTTTTCGCCGCTCTTATCGCTGGCCTGCTGACGCCCGCCCTGCCCCTGTGGCAACAGGCCGGCCTGCGCGTTGTCATTGTTTTGTTGCTGGCAGTCATTGTGGGCATTGTGGAATCCGTCATGGCCCGTCTGCGTATGGACCGTGTGCCCTACCTGCTTGGCAGCGCATCGGCTATGGCAGCCCTGGCCCTTATCCTGACGCAGGCGAGGTAGAGGCATGGAATCCGCACTGCAAAGTTTTCTGTTCATGCTCATGCTGAACAACCTGCTCATGCTGGGCACAACACGGCTCATGTGGCTCATACGCCTGACTGCCTTTCAGGGCATACTGCTGGCAGGCATGCTGCTGAGCCTGGAACATGCATTGCTGGCCGGAGCTGTGCTGCTTATCAAGGGCGCTCTTCTGCCCAGTCTGCTCTGGCGCACCCGCAAGCGCCTGCATTCGCACCAGCGCATGAAGCCCCGTCTGCACGTGGCAGTGGGAGTGCTGGCTGGCATGGGCGGCCTTGTGCTTTCATTGTGGCTTGAAGCGCGGCTGGTGAATTTGCCCGCCCTTTTTCCGCCGCAACTGCTGCCCACGGCCCTGACTACGCTTTTTTGCGGGCTTATTCTGGTGGTAGGCCGCACAACGGCCCTGTCTCAGGTCATCGGATACCTGATTGCAGAAAACGGAATTTTTCTGCTGGGCATGCCCCTCATGACCTCAGGCACAATGTGGTTTGAACTGGCCCTGCTGCTGGACGTGTTTGTGGCTGTTTTTGTTATGGGCATTGCCATCAACCACATCGGCAACACCTTTGAATCCATTGACGTGGGCCGTTTTCGCAACCTCAGGGACTGATGGACATGCTGGAAGCCTTGCTTTTTCTTCCGCTGGGTGCGGGATGTATCATCCTGCTCGGCACCAAGGCCATGTGCCGGGTTCTTCTGCCCCTGACGGCTCTTGGACATGTAGTTTTGGCCACCTGGACGACGCATGCCGTTGGTGCAGGAGCCGAACCCAAAGCCCTGAACGGTCTGCTGGCCCCCGACCCGCTTGGCACGCTTTTTCTCATGCTTGCCAGCCTTCTTTTTCTGGCGGCTTCTGTTTACGCAGTCTACTACCTTCGTGAAGAAGACCGGCTGGAAGTTCACGCAGATATTCATGGCGGCCCCGGTTTCACCAACGCGCCGCAACGCCGTCTGGCCGCCTGCCTTTGCTTTTTTCTTTCATCCATAACGCTTGTAACCACCACTCCCCATCTGGGCGCTTTATGGGTAGGCATAGAAGGCACCACACTTTCCAGCGCGCCGCTCATATATTTTCACAGGCATCAACGTTCTCTTGAGGCTACGTGGAAGTACCTCATCATCTGCTCTGTGGGCATTGCTCTGGCTATGGTAGGCAACATTCTGCTTTCCGTGGCTTTTTATACGCCGGAAGGTATGGAAGCTATGGTGGAAGGTATGGACCAGCTGGGCTGGTTTGTCAGCCATGCCCGGGCAGCGGAAGAAACGTGGCTCAAAGCGGCCTTTATTTTTTTGCTTGTGGGATACGGCACCAAAATGGGTCTGGCCCCACTGCACAACTGGCTTCCCGACGCGCACAGTCAGGCTCCTTCGCTGGTTTCTGCACTGCTTTCCGGCGCGCTGCTCAACTGCGCCATGCTTGGCATTCTGCGCGGTCACCAGATCATGCTGGCTGCCGGGCTTGGGGGATTCAGCGGCGGGTTGCTCAGCTTTTTCGGTCTTCTGTCGCTCATTACAGCGGCCATCTTTATTGTGGGGCAGGGCCACTACAAACGCATGCTGGCATACTCCAGCGTAGAACACATGGGCATACTGGCGCTTGGCGTAGGCGTGGGCGGGCTGGCCGTATCAGGGGCCATGCTGCATGCCGTTTGCCACTCGCTGACCAAATGCATGCTCTTTCTGCTTTCCGGCAATATTCTGGCCCGCTACCACACGTTTTCAAGCTATGACATCCGGGGCATGCGCTGGACCATGCCCGTGACCGGGGCGTTATGGATGGCTGGTTTTCTGGCCGTGGCCGGTTCACCGCCCTTCGGCATCTTCATCAGTGAGTTCATCATCTTCAAGGGCATGCTGGCAGCGGATTCTCCCCTGATTGCCACAACCTATCTGCTGGCCCTTGCCGTAATTTTTGTCGGCCTTTCCGTTGCAGTGCTGCGCATGGTGCAGGGCAATCGCCCCGTAGACATGCCTCAAAGCCAAAAGGAACCCCTGCTGAGCGTGCTGCCGCCCCTGATTCTGGGGGTGGCCGTTCTTACCCTCGGTTTGTGGATACCCGACTGGTTGTGGAATTTCTTGCGGCAGGCCGCAGCCCTTATAGGCGGTTAGGGAAACGCTGATTTTATTCCGTTTGGCGGCGTTCCTTCGCTTTTTTGAAACAGTCGGGGACGGAAGAGTCCACTCCTGGTTCAAAAAAAGATCGCGCCTTGCCAAACGAAATAACTGCGCGTTTCCAAAAGGCTCTTTAATCAGTGCTTCCTTAGAGCATTTCAACTTTGAAATGCTCCGGTGGCTGCGTGAGCAGACGCCCGCCGCGGAGGCGTAAGCGTAGCTTCAGCCGTTGCGACGCAGGAAGCTACGGATGAAGACAGCACCGCTATTCATTTGCGCGGTTAAACGCCGTAGTGAGCGTGTCATCCACTTTGAGAATATATATTTTCAAAGTGGATCTGCTCTAGGAGGATATAATGTCGTTCGACTACCGCGAGGCGGTTGACCTGAAAAAAGTAACGCGCTTTTCCGTGGCGGAACTGCGCGATCATGTCCGTCATGCCCTGGCTGGCGGCTGGCGCGTCTTGGCTTTTTTCGGCATCCCGGAAGAAAAAATCGTTAACGGGCAGCGCGACGCGGGCATTGCCCCCACGCGCCCCGTGCCCATTGTTTTGTGCTGCGTTCTGGCACATGACGGCACGCGCCGCCTCATGGCCCGCTGTACGAATCCGGTGACGGCCTTCATGTCGCTGACGCCCGATTTGCCCCAGATGCACTACTTTGAGCGTGAAATTTATGAACAATGGGGTGTGGAGCCAGTAGATCACCCCTGGCTCAAAAGCGTAAGGCGCACCCCTGACAGCTCAGAGGCCCAGGCCCGCAATGCGGCGGCAGCAGCTGGCAACGAAACCAGCCCCGCAGCTGAAGGCCTGCCAGCAGCCGCTGTAACGGAAAATACGGCAACGCCCCAGCCCACCGCCCAACCCTACCCCTTTTACCGGGTTGAGGGGGCGGAGGTGCACGAGGTGGCCGTAGGCCCGGTGCACGCAGGAATCATCGAACCGGGGCATTTCCGCTTTCAATGCTATGGCGAAAATGTACTGCATCTGGAAGTTGCCCTGGGCTACCAGCACCGCGGGCTGGAGGACATGCTTGTTTATGGCCCCGCCGCCCGGCGCCTTCACTTGCTGGAATGCGCCGCCGGAGACAGTACCGTTGCCCATGCCACGGCCCATTGCGTCCTGCTTGAGCGCATGACGGGGCACGCCCCCGACGAACGCGCCCAGTTGCTGCGCCGCATTGGTCTGGAGCTGGAACGTCTGGCCAACCACACAGGCGATCTGGGAGCCCTTGCCGGGGATGCTGGTTTTCTACCCACGTCCTCCTGGAATGGCCGGATTCGTGGAGATTTTCTGAACATGACCGCCAGCCTGTGCGGCAATCGCTTCGGGCGAGGCCTGTTGCGCCCCGGCGGCGTGGCATACGGCCTTGATTCGCAGGAATGCGTAAACCTGCTCGACCGGGCGCGGGCAGCCTGGCAGGACGTGCGTGGGGCAGTAGATGTCATGCTGGAAGCCGTGACAGTGCGCGACCGCCTTGTGGACATTGGCATGCTTGAAACTGGCACCGCCCGCCAATTGAATATGGTGGGAGTGCCCGCCCGCGCCTGCGGCCTGGATGTGGACGCCCGCTTTCACGCGCCGCTCAGCAATCTACCCTGTGAAGGATGCGCCCCCCGGCTGGAAATAACGGGCGACGTTATGGCCCGGGCCAAAGTGCGCAGCCGCGAGCTGGACGACAGCTTGCGCCTGCTGGAACTTGACCTCCCCCGCTTGTCTGCCCTGCCAGTACAGGCAGGCGCACCTTCCGCCGATCCAGCAGATCGTCAGGACAACTCGTCCCTCGCTACGCCAGAAAAAAATTCTGATACGCCCCGCGATTTTACAGATCTGCCACCACATACGCTTGCTGTTGCCCAGGTGGAGGGCTGGCGTGGCGAAGTCTGCCACGTGTCCGTCACTGACTCGCAAGGCCGCCTGCTGGTCTACAAGGCAATAGATCCCTCGTTCCATAACTGGACAGGATTGGCCATAGCTCTGCGTGGTAACCAGATTTCAGACTTTCCCCTCTGCAACAAGAGTTTCAACCTCTCTTATTGCGGGCATGACCTGTGAGGTTTTGACATGCTGCGCATTATCAAGGAACGCATTCGCCAGAAGTACCATACTCTGGATTATCCCCGTAAGCAGCCCACGTTGTCGCCCCAGTTTATGGGCAGACCCAGCCTCACGGCTGTTGACTGCGGCGACTGCCGCGCCTGCTACGCAGCCTGCCCCACAGGGGCCTTGTTGCCCACGGAAGCTGCGCCGCACGGCACGCCCACGCTGGACATGGGACGCTGCACCTTTTGCGGGGCCTGCCGCGCTGCCTGCCCCAAACAGGCCATAGCTTTCACGGGTGAGCACCGCATGGCTGTCTTCAGGCGTGAAGACCTGCTGGTTGTTCCGGGTCAGCCTGCTCCACTGGGGGCTACGCCAGCCGTGCCCGGCAAATTTTCCGTCTTCAGGCGCTCGCTCAAGCTGCGCCAGATCAGTGCTGCGGGCTGTGCCGCCTGTGAGGCCGACTGCAATGTGCTCGGCACCCTGGTTTACGACCTGCCGAAATTTGGCATCGACTTTGTCGCTTCGCCGCGTCATGCGGACGGCATTGTGCTGACCGGGCCTGTTTCTGAAAATATGCGTCTGGCCGCCATAGATACTTACAACGCCATACCCGAACCGCGTCTAGTAGTGGCGGTAGGAGCCTGCGCCATATCGGGCGGGCTTTTCCGCGACGGAGCACAGTGCAATAACGGCATTACGGATATTTTGCCCGTAGACCTTTTTGTGCCGGGCTGCCCGCCCAATCCCTGGACCATACTCGACGGATTGCTGGCCCTGCGGAAATAAAATCTCCGTAAGAAACAGGCGGATCACCCCAAAGAGATGATCCGCCTTATAGAAGACGTTTATCCTGAAATGTGTTGCAGAGAGGAACTTTTTTCCAAAGGAGCCTCACCGGGACTGCATACTCCTGCTTCAATCTTTTGCAGTAATTCTCCTGACCTGAAACAGAGTCTCCGGGGAGCGCCCCTTGGCCTCAAAAGCATCTACTATGCTACCGTGCGATGCCAAAATATTCGGGGACCAATTAACGCAACTTAACTTTGAGAATACAGCTCTCAAAACTTTCAAGTCGTTCACTGTGCCGCTTACCATGCAATAACTCGCCTACTTCCCATCGCCCAGCTTTGCCAGAAGGGTTTTGCGGTTGATGCCCAGGCGGCGCGCAGCTTCGCTTTTGTTGCCGCCGACCTGTTCAAGGGTATCCTGCACGGCCAGCCGCTCAATTTCATCCAGCGTCATGTTGGCAAAATCCAGCCGTGACGGACGCGGGCTTTCTTCTTCGGCCTCGGCAATGGTAGGCGGCAATTCACGCTCACTGATATATTCGCCCACCAGCAGCACAACGGCCCGTTCTACGGCATTTTCCAGCTCGCGCACGTTGCCGGGCCATGTGTGTTTGACGAGGCGGTCCATAGCCGCGGGGGTGAATCCCTTGACCATTTTGCCGTTGCGCTCTGCAAAAATCTTCATGAAATGCATGGCCAGCAAGGGAATATCCTCATGCCGCTCGCGCAGGGGCGGCAGCTGCAAGGAAACCACATTAAGCCGATAGTAAAGATCCTGCCGAAAACGCCCCTCTTCCACCTCAAGGGCCAGATCCTTGTTTGTAGCTGCCAGAATGCGCACATCTACCTTGAGAGTCTGGTCACCGCCTACGCGTTGCAGTTCACGCTCCTGAATGACGCGCAACAGTTTGACCTGCATAGACAGGGGAATTTCGCCAATTTCATCCAGAAAGATAGTGCCCTTGTTGGCCGCCAGAAAGCGCCCTTCGCGCCGCTTTTCCGCTCCGGTAAAGGCTCCTTTTTCGTGGCCAAACAGCTCGGATTCCAGCAGAGTTTCCGAAAGAGCGGCACAGTTTACCGCCACATACGGCCCCTTGCCTCGATTGCTGTTGGCGTGAATGAGCTTGGCGATGACTTCCTTGCCCGTGCCGGATTCACCAGTGATGAGCACAGTAGCTTCGGAAGGCGCAATGGCTGAAACCAGCCCAAGCACCTGACGCATGGCCGGGCTCTGACCAATGACGTTACGGGAATCGACATTCGCGGCCAGCTCATGACGCAAAGCGCGTACCTCATCCCGCAGATTGGCGTGATCAAGCGAACGTTGCAGGGCAAGTTTGAGGGCGTCAAAGGCCAAAGGCTTGGTGAGGTAGTCGTAAGCGCCAGCCTTGAGGGCTTCTACTGCGTTGGCCACATCGGAGTACGCAGTCATGATCAAGACCGGGATAGCCGGGTTATAGCTCTTGATGGCGCGGGTGGCCTCAATGCCGCTCATGCCGCCCATGCGCACGTCCATAAGGATGAGGTCAAAGGGGCTTTCCTGACACAGGGCCACGGCTTCTTCGCCGTTATCTACAGTGACGAGATCATAGCCCCACTCTTCAAGCAGGGCGCGCAACATTTCGCGGTGGTTGTGGTCGTCGTCCACCACCAGCAGTTTAACAGCCGAAGTTGCACTCATGAAGGCATTCCTCAATAGTCTTGGTTTGTATCAAATGGCGCCGCGCCGCCTGGCCCGGCGCCCCGAATCTGAGGCAGATCAGCTTTGAGAACGCATATTCTCAAAGCTTAAAACACATTCGTTACGGCGCTTAAGAGAGCAAATAAACAGACGAACTGTCTTCATTCGTAACACTCGGGAGCAACGGCTGAAGCTGCGCTCACCCAATGGCCAGGGCATTTTAATGTGAATATGCCCTACTTCTGATGCAGACCCGCCGGAGTCGCTACATCCTTGCCACGCACCGGAAACACAAGAATAAATTCAGTGCCTTGTCCCGGTGCTGAATTCACGCTGACGCTTCCGCCGTGGCCTTCGACAATCTGATAAACAATAGCAAGGCCAAGGCCAGTGCCCGAAGGTTTGGTGGTAAAATACGGCGTGAAAATGGCCGCCTGAATATCCCGCGGGATTCCGGGGCCATTGTCGCCCACAGTGATGCTGAAGGTCTGTCCGTCTGGCGACAGGCGCGCCCCAACACGCAGGCGCCCGCCCTCACCCATAGCCTGTACGGCATTGAGAAAGAGATTGAGCAGGGCCTGGGTAAGGCGCTCTGTATTGACACGCACCGGAGGCAAACCGGAAGGCACGTTAAGGCTGACTTGTATATTTCTGGCGCTCACGTCTGCCTCGGCCAGACGCAGGGCACGGTTGATGACCTCGGCAAGGTCGGCATCAGCCGTATTGATGGCCCCCGGCCTGGCGAATTCCAGCAGTTCGGAAACCACGCGGTCCAGCCTGTCTACTTCGTCAATCATGCGTTGCGCGGCTTCCTCTTCGCGGCCTCCCGGCATCATACGCTTGGCGATATACAAGGCCACGCCCTTGATGGTGCTCAGGGGATTACGCACTTCGTGCGCCACGCCAGCGGCCAGATGCCCCAAAGCAGACAAGCGGTCATTACGCTGCGCGTCTGCCTGCAGACGTTTGACTTCGGTAATATCCCGCAGAATGAACACATTACCCAGAAAAACCCCATCCTGATTGCTTATGGAGGCTGCGCTGAGGCTGATGACTGCGCCCGTGCGCCCGGTTGTAAGCACACACTCACGTTCAAACACCTTGCGGCCCCCGGCAAGTTCCGCCACAAGCGCTGTCCAGTCCAACCCGGGCAGCCCTGTCAACGGAGCATGCACAGCTGTGGCACGGTCGAGTTCGAACATGCCAAGGGCAATGTCATTGACCATAGCTACCCTACCTGACGGATCGCTGGTCAAAAGACCCAGCGGCAGATTGGCCATCACCTCCGAGGCCATTGCGCGGGAGTCGCGGAGCATGCGGCGCGAGCGCCGGTAGTTATGCGCCCAGAACAGGGACACAAAGCCAGCCAGACCCAAGGCAGCCACCATAAGCGCTGACAGAACGTTGTAGCGTAAATCGGCTGCCAGGGCTGCCTCAAACGGTTTAAGGTCAAGGCCGACCACAACTACGCCCTGTTGTTGTCTGGGTTGCCCCGGCTGTAGAGGAGCAGGCTTCCACGCGCTGGAGCCTCCCAAGGCTTCAGCGCCGCTTCCTCCCGGTCTGCCGCCAGGCGAAAAACCACCCATGCCGCCATACATATTTTCACCCATTGGCGGGGCATGGTCCGGGGGAACCATTCTTCTGGGCGACATGGGCCCATGCGGCATATCTGTTCCCATCATTCCCCGGTTCCGGCTCATGTGTTGTCCGTGCCCACGCATGGGCATGGGAATGGGACGATCGTCTTCCAGAGGCACAAAAGCCCGGTATACCTCAAAAACTTTCCTGTCTCCCCACTGACGCAAGCGCCACGCGGGTTTTTCCGTCACCTGCACCCCCGTGGGCATAATGAGGGCCAGAGCCTTTTCACCTTGCTGTACCTGCGCGCTGCTTCCGCTGCTGTCAGAGCTTCCTTGCCCCGGTATGAGCGCGTCAACTCCGGCCCGGTTTCTTTCGCGAACACGCAAGGGCACGCTGTATGCCTGTATTTCGCCTGCATTGTCGGCCACTGCCATAAAAACAATGCCGGGCTGTTTGGCTGTTTCTGTCAGCAGTGACTGCAAGCCGTCCGGGGTGCCCAGGGGCGTGCACAGGCCAGTGCGAGCGCCAGCCTCCAGAGCCCATATAAGGGCTTCGGCCCGGTCCATGAGGTTCTGAATCATATAGGTTTTGCCGCGCTGGTTACTGCGCACGGCCAGGGCTGAAATGGCCAGACCAAGAATGATCGCCATGCCCACAACCATCCAGGGAGAAAGCCCCAAGTGCAGGGCTTTTAATCCTCTGGCGGAAAATACTCTTGAAAATCTGCTCTTCATGGGGCGTCCTTACGAAGTGGGATGCCTGTATTATGTATTTTTTACCCAGAGGGTCAAGCCCGGTGGTAAAAATAGGACACAGTAAATGCCACATGAGTAAAAAACGGACAAATCACGGATTCCTGCATAGCGCCCTCAGAGCGCCCCATATAAATAAAATAATATATTACAAGTATTTACAAGAACAGAACAACTTTGGCACGCGCTTTGCCTTATAGGGGGCAAGAGCGCGTGAAAACGCGCAAACAGGTGACAGCGCCACCCAGCCCGGATGCAGGGCGCGCCCGACCTCACCGGGAGGATATATGCATACTTGCAATTTTATGGATTACTTCGGATGGGGCGGCGGTTGGACAGGAATGCTTATTGCGGTCGCGGTACTGGCTCTGGCTATTTACTTTGTATGCCGACTTTTCAGCCGCAAACCCTGTAACTTTGACCGCCGGGATACACTGAACATTTTGAAACACCGCCTTGCTTCCGGCGAAATAACGCAGGAAGAATACGAAAAGCTCAAAAACGTGATCTGACCCACCTGGCAACAGGAAATGGTCAAGACCACCTAACATATAGATAGAACAAAGGAGACTGTCATGAAAACCTCTACCCTCAAACCTTCCCTGCTTATTGCATCCCTGGCCTTTGTGTTCGCCCTGGCCCTCACCGCTCTGCCTGCCCAGGCCCAAAATGCCACAAGCACCGGAACTGCCTCTCCCTGGTGCGGCAATGGCAACGGCAACGGTGGTAATGGCTCCCACGGCCCCCACGGCGGAAATCACATGGGCTGGTAAGCCCCGGCTGCAGACGCCCTGCAAAACCAAGGACAACACATGAGACGCCTTAAAAAAGTTCTTGGCAGATACACACAACAGCGGCGTCACTGTTCGGCTGCAGCGGCCTTAGGGGGTCGGGCTGGCAAGGCAGAAACGGCATATACGGCCCCCTATATTACCCACTTGCAGACACAGTAACGACGCCTGATGGCGGCAACGCCCTCAACGCAAACAAAAAACTTCGGCCTCTGCCGAAACCCATAAAGGACATCACCATGAAAAGATCTAAACTTGCTTCCACTTCCGCAGCTCTCGCCCTTGTAGCCCTGCTCGGCACCGCTGGCATCGCCAGCGCCCAGGATCAAGCCCCCATGGGACCGATGGGCGGCCAGATGGGCTCTCAGATGGGCCCCCACATGGGACCGCACATGAATATGACCACTGAGCAGATGAACGCCATGCAGGCTATACATCAGGAATTTGGCCCCAAGATGCAGCCCCTGTTCCAGCAGAAGTACGGCAAACAGGCTGAAATCAATGCCCTTCTTTACCAGGGTGTAAAGGCAGACGACCCCAAAATCCTGAGCCTGCAGAAAGACGTGAAGGACGTGGACAACAAGCTGTATCAGCTTGACAGCGCCATGCGCAAGCAGATGCAGGACAAGGGCGTGCCCTTTATGGGTGGCCACGGCATGGGCCGCGGTATGATGGGTGGTATGGGCGGCATGGACTGCCCCGGCATGGGCGGCAAGGGCATGATGGGCGGCAAGGGCCACGGCGGCCACGGTGGCCCCGGCATGCACGGTAATGGCCAGTACATGAACGGCATGATGGACCAAACCACAACCAGCGCGCCCGCTGACGCCAAGAAGAACTAACTTTTCCAGCCCAAGCAAAAAAATGGGCGGCTGTAAAACAGCCGCCCTCTCAAACAGACCAAGCCAAACCGGACCAGTCACAATTTGCCTGTACTGGCCTGGCATAACAAACCCATAGCAATCCTGAGAAAGCCACCCTCAGAATAAACGTTCCCTGAACGGCTCCGCCAGAACAAACCAGCCCACCAAAGACTGGCGGAGCCAATTCAAACATGAAAACCCTGACACGCAAGAATTGACACGCAAATCCCTTCACACTCCACTCCCACAAACCAAAAAGGCCGTGAACCCCTGATGTTCACGGCCTTTTTGCATTGCGATGCCAAGGAAAAGCTAGACGTTATAGTCCCCGCGGTTGAATTTGAACTTTTCTGTGGTGGCAAGCACCTCCAGATTGTTCACCAGGGTATCCAGGCCGGGATTTTGCCCGCGCAAGCCCGCAGTGTTTTCCTTCAGTGAGGCAACCTGGCCGTCAATGCCCTGCAAAAGGGCATATGCTTGGCGCAGGGAACCATTTTCGCCGGCATTACCCAGGGTGCTGACGTAAGAATCCCACATATCCAATGTGCCGGAAGCCTGATTAAAGGCATCCTTCAGAACATCTTCAGTGGGGTTTGCTTCATCAGCTTCACCGGTAGCGCCAAGCAGCATCTGGCTTATCATGGACGCCTGGGAAGCCTGGGCCGTCTGCATGCTGCCAATAGAGGGCGTACCCTCGGCAGTAGAAGACGCCCCAACGCCGCCAAGCCCCAACTGTTCGGCCAGGGCGGCTTCAAAGCCTGCTCCCTGGCTGCCCGGCTTGCGGACTGTGCCGGAGGACTGCTCCTGCTGGCGAAGCAGGGCTTCCAATTGTTCATTATTGATCTTCATGTCGCCTCCAGGGTTGGCGTTCCGCATTTGTAGCCTTATTATGCAAAAAGCCTGCCAAGGTTCTATATCACTCAACTGCCTGATTTTATAACCTTGCCATACATTTTGAAGGGAAATTTTTTCCCTTGCCCCAAGCATATGCTCTGCAAAAGACCTTGTCTATTGCTGTAAAAAAACCTAGAATTTAACAAAGATTACGCGAAACAGCCTCAACCCCGCCAGCATGGCGGTCAAACTGAACGTAATTCACAGGCTGTGCTTTTTTAACCTTATCATCCCACGGGGAACAGGAGCTTGCCATGAAGGAAATCAAAAAGATTCTTTGCGCGGTAGACCTCTCCGAACACAGCAAGGATGTAGCCGAATACGCCGTGCTGCTTGCAAAGGGATTGAACGCAAGCGTCGTGGTTGTATACACCGCTCCCTCGCTGAGCCAGTACGTTGGCTTTCATGTGCCTCCCAACACCATTGAAAACTTTGTAGGCGAAATAGTTTCTGGCGCTGAAAAATCAATGGAATCTTTCGTTGCCGAAAATTTTGCCGGCGTAACTGCCACAGGCAAGGTTCTCATCGGTTACGCCGCCGAAGAAATCCTGGCTCATGCCAAGGAAGAAGCGGCTGACGTCATTGTTATGGGTACGCATGGCCGTAAGGGTATTGACAGAATCCTCTTCGGCTCCGTTGCTGAAAAGGTGGTCAAAAACGCCGACATGCCCGTACTGACCGTTCGTCCTTCCTAAAAACATGCCTCCCGCCCGCCACGGCGGTGATTTAAGGCATACCGTTTCGCCGGGTTGACCCGAGCGCGGAACAGGGTACCCAGGCAAAACAGCACTCAGGGCCGTGTCTCTACACAAAAGAGACACGGCCCGTAAACAATCCCCTTGTTGCCGAGAGCCTATGCCCCGGCTGTGGAGAAGACATGTCCCAGATCAGCGTGCGGCAGGAAATTCTTGCCCTGAAGGCCTATGTTCCCGGCCTGTCCATTGCCGAAATCCAGCAAAAGTACAATCTTGCCCAGGTCATCAAGATGGCCAGCAACGAAAATCCGCTGGGCATGCCGCCTCTGGCCCGTGAAGCCGTGCAACGCCATGCAGGCATGGGCTTTCGGTATCCCCAGGGGGGCAATCCCCGTCTGGTGGAAGCTCTGGCAAAACGCCACGGGCTTGATCCACGGCACGTGGTTGTGGGAAACGGCTCCGACGAAATCATAGACCTGCTCATTCGCATTCTGGCCGAACCCGGCGTGCACAACCTGGTTTGCTTTGAACCGTGCTTCAGCATCTACCCCATTCAGGGCCGCATCAGTGGCGTTGAAGTGCGCCGCCATCCTCTCAATGCTGATTTTTCTTTTGATTTTGACGGGCTGCTTTCCAAGGTAGACGCCAATACCCGTCTTGTTTTCATCACCACGCCAGACAATCCCTCAGGCTACTGCCCTCCTCGTGATGAAGTGGCGCAACTGGCCGCCAAACTCGCCCAAATTGCGCCCGCCTGCCTGCTTGTGATTGACGAAGCCTATATGGACTTTGCGGAAAGCGAACCGGATTCTTCTCTTCTTGCCAGTGGCGAACTGCCAGAAAATGCGGCATTCATGCGCACCTTTTCCAAGAGCTTCGGCCTGGCTGGCATGCGTGTGGGCTACGGCATTTTG
>NZ_JASGDK010000100.1:0-16135 GCF_047607245.1 Desulfovibrio sp. | reverse complement strand
GTTCTTCATCAGCAAGGGCGCGGTACCCCTGACGCACGCGTTCATGAAAGTCAATGCTTTCGCTGTCAAAGCGGCCTTCGGCAATGACGATTCCGGCGGCGCGGTTGCGCTCTCCGGCGCGTTCAAGCCCGCAACGCACAGGCAGGTCCAGCAGCAGGGTCAGTTCCGGTTGCAGCCCGCCCGTGGCCGCCTGATTGAGGCTGCGCAGATACTCGGTATCCAGCCCTCGTCCATAACCCTGATAGGCCAGTGTGGAATCCGTGAAGCGGTCGCAGAGCACTACCTGCCCGGCCTCAAGGGCGGGATGGATCACTTCTGCCACATGCTGCGCGCGGTCGGCCAGAAAAAGAAACAGTTCTGCCCGGCTGGAAAGACCAGTGGTGCGCACATCCAGCAGCAAAGACCGCAGGCGTTTTCCAAGGACGCTGCCTCCGGGCTCTCTGGTGGTGACGGGGTCGTAGCCGTGAGCCTGCAGGTAATTCACAAGGAATTCGATGGCTGTGGATTTGCCCGCGCCCTCTATACCTTCAAAAGTGATAAACATTCTTCTTTGACCGCCTTTTTGCGGGTTGCGGGGGCGGCTTTTTCCGGCGTTCGTGCTGCCCGGTGTACAGGGCGTCCCAAGGTGGCCTGCCAGGGGGTCCAATCCTGTCCTTCTTCGTCCAGCTGGGCGAAGAGCCCCCGGCACTGGGCCATCTTGGCGTCCAGATTGTCGGCATAATGCAGGGCCATAGCCTCTGGCGTGTGGGGCGGGCGCACCGCGCCGAACTGCAGTTCGCCGTGGTGGCTCAAGATCAGGTGCTTGAGGTGCCGTTGCAATGGCTCTTCAAGGCCGGATTTGGTCATGAAGGGAGCCAGCATTTCTATGCCCAGCATAAGATGCCCAAGCAGGCGGCCCTCGTCTGTATAGTCGTTGGCAAGGCCGCCTGAAAATTCACGTATTTTGCCGATGTCGTGAAAAAGTGCTCCGGCCAGCAGGGTCTGACGGTCCAGTTCTGGATACTGGTCGGCAATGCGGCGGCAGAGCGTGAAGACGCTCAGGGTGTGTTCGAGCAGGCCGCCCACATAGGCATGGTGTACGCCTTTGGCCGCCGGGCAGACCCGAAAGACGGCCCGCAGATCTTCATCGTTGAAGAATCCCTGCACCAGCTTGCGCCAGGGGGTGTGGGTGAACTCCGTTTTTATAAGCCCGTCCAGTTCCTGCAACATGTCGTCCAGCGGGTAGGGGCTGGCGGGCATGAGGGCAGTGTGGTCCACAGTGGCGCTTTCGGCATCGTCCAGCAGGCGCATGTGCTCCACCGTAAGCTGTACCTGATCGCGGTAAAGCCCGGCGCGGCCTTCAACCCAGACAAGGGAACCAGAAGGTATTTCGCTGAAATCCGCGCTGAGGGGGCTCCATATCTTGGCTTCCAGACTGCCGCTGGCGTCTACCAGAGTAAGCCGCCAGTAAGGGCCGTTGCGGGATTGTCCCTGCGCCGCCTGACTGACGGCGAACAGGCCGCGTGCTTCGGACGCGGCGCTAATGTCTTTGACGTAACAACCTTTTTCCATATATCTTTCCAGGAGCGGCCAGCGCTCCGAGCTTTTTGGTCTCCGTACACGGCGGTGAACCGCAACGGGTCTATGACCCGAATTTCCCTTCTTTCCGAGGTATTGTCAATGAACGTTCTCCTGACCAATGACGACGGCATCCGGGCCAGGGGCCTGCGTGCCCTGTACGCAGCTTTGATTGAAGCCGGGCACACGGTGTCCGTTGTGGCCCCCATGCGCCAGCAGTCCGGGGTAGGGCATTCGCTTACAGTTTTTGAACCCGTGCGGGCTACAGTGATCGAAGAACCCGGCTTTACGGGCACTGGCGTCTACGGCACGCCCACCGACTGCGTGAAGCTGGCCTTGGGGCGTCTGCTGCCTCAAAGGCCTGATCTTGTTATGTCCGGCATCAATGCCGGGGCCAACGTGGGCCCGGATATTCTATATTCCGGCACTGTGGGCGCAGCCACCGAGGCCGCGCATGAAGAACTGCCAAGTATGGCCGTTTCGCACGACAGTTTCAGCCATAACACCGCGCCAGGTGAGGATCTCATGCCGCAGGCCCGTCACGCCGTGGCCTTGGCAAGCCGCATCAACTGGGCCGAGGTGGGACGCCGCCGGGTCATCAACGTCAACTATCCGGCCTGCCCGCTGGACGAAGCTGGCGAACTGCGCATCTGCCCCCAGACCAGCGCCGTGTGGAAAAACGTGTACCTTGAGCGCGAAGATCCCCGTGGTGTGCCCTACTGGTGGCTTGAGGGCGAAATTCCTATGGCGAGCATCGAGCCGGATTCGGACAAGGATTTGCTCAACCGGGGGCACATCACCATGACGCCTCTGAATTTTGAATTTACAGACCACAGGAGCATGCGCGCTCTTGAGAAAATGGGCCTTTAGTGCAGATTGCAAGAATCGTCCGTCGCGCCGTTAACCGTCAATTTCCCGGTTTGGCTGTTTGTTAGCAGCAGAGAGGTCTTGGACGTAGCGCGGACTGACAGCCTTTTGCGGGCCGGCAGCGTTACGGCACATTGTTTTTTGCCTGTAGTTTCCTGTACTGGCGGCTGGCATACTGGTGCAGGAGGTTTATTGCTGACAATTCCCGTTGCGATGCAGAACAGGGAATGTCTGACGAACAGGCTGTCGCAAGAACTTGCACGCTGGTAGTCGCAACCGTTCGCAGAAAGCCCGCTTTTTTTAACCGGGCGATCCTACCTTGAAAAAGGCGCGGACTTTCTGGCTCTGAAAGCTGTCAGGACAGCCAGTGATGCCCTTGTGGGGGCGTTAAACCATTCCCCTTTGCGCAAATTTGGTGTATGTGACTCTTGCTTGTGACAGGCGTTGGTGCTAGCCATGCTTTCTTGATGTCTGCATGGGCAAATGCCATTTAAAACTGAGTATTTCGGCAGCCCTTTGCCGCAGAAAAACACGGAGGAATTTATGCCTCTTACCAATCCCAAAGAAATGTTTGCCGCCGCGTATGCGGGGGGCTACGCCGTTGGCGCGTTCAACGTCAATAACATGGAAATTATCCAGGGCATCATGAACGCGGCTTCTGAAGAGAAGTCCCCGGTCATTCTTCAGGTTTCTTCCGGCGCGCGTAAGTACGCGGGGCAGGATTATATCATGAAGCTGGTGGACGCCGCTCTTGACGTAGACGCCAGCGTGCCCGTGGCCGTGCATCTTGACCACGGCCCCAGCTTTGAAATGTGCCGCGATTGTATCGACGGCGGCTTTACTTCTGTCATGATTGACGGTTCGCACCTGCCCTTTGAGGAAAATATCGCCCTTACCAAGCAGGTGGTGGAATATGCCCACCCCCGTGGCGTGTGGGTTGAAGCGGAACTTGGCAAACTGGCGGGCATTGAAGAGCACGTGCAGTCTGACGAGCACGTTTATACCGATCCTGCCGAAGCAGTGGAATTTGTGGAACGCACGGGCTGCGACTCTTTGGCCATTGCTATTGGCACAAGCCACGGCGCGTACAAGTTCAAGGGCGAAGCCAAGCTGGACTTCGACAGACTTGAAGCTATCAGCAAAAAGCTGCCCGACTATCCCCTTGTGCTGCACGGTGCTTCCAGCGTGCCGCAGGAATTTGTTGCCCTGTGCAACCAGTACGGCGGCAAGGTGGGCGGCGCCAAGGGCGTGCCCGAAGACATGCTGCGCAAGGCTGCAGGCATGGGCGTGTGCAAGATCAACGTGGATACGGACATCCGTCTGGCTGTCACGGCCTGCATCCGCCAGTATCTTGCCGAACACCCTGAAGAATTTGATCCCCGGTCCTATCTCAAGCCCGCCCGGGATGCTGTCAAAAAAATGGTGGCGCACAAGATCCGTAATGTGATGGGATCTTCGGGCAAAGCCTAAAAAACACACATACGTTTTCGTCAAGGAGCGCAACATGCCCGTCAAACTGGGAATGAACGGCTTTGGCCGCATTGGCCGCTATCTGCTGCGGCTGCTGGCCGATGACCAGGATCTGCAAATCGCCGCCATCAACGCGCGCGCCGATAATGCCGCCCTGGCCTATCTTTTCAAGTACGATTCCACTTACGGCACCTTTGCGGGCAGCGTGGATCACGACGAAAACGGCATCATAGTCAATGGTCGCCATATCGCCGTAACCCGTTGCAAGCCCGGCGAATGGGAATGGGAACGCCTGGGTGTTACCATTGCCGTGGAAACGACGGGCACCATCAAGGACGGCGAAGGCCTTGCCAAGCATTTGGCGTGTGGCGCGAAAAAGGTCGTGATTTCGGCCCCCGCCAAAGACGTGGACGCTATGATTGTTATGGGCGTCAACGATCATGTGTACGACTGCGTCAAGCACAGGATCATTTCCGCGGCTTCCTGCACCACCAACTGCCTGGCCCCTGTGGCCAAGGTGCTGCATGAAAAGTTTGGCATCCGCCACGGCCTCATGACCACCATCCACAGCTACACTATGAGCCAGCGTATTCTGGACGGCTCTCACAAAGACTGGCGTCGTGGCCGCGCGGCTGCGGTGTCTATGGTGCCCTCCAGCACGGGCGCGGCCAAGGCTGTGGGCATCGTGATGCCCGAGCTTGAAGGCAAGCTCAACGGCATGTCCGTGCGTGTGCCTACTTTTGACTGCTCGCTCGTGGACCTGACCTGTGAAGTGGAACGCAGCTGTGACGCTGTGGCCGTCAACGAGGCATTCAAGGCTGCCAATGAAGGCATCCTTGGCGCACATATGGGGTATTCCGAAGAACCGCTGGTTTCCATCGACTACCGGGGCAGCACGCACGGCGGCGTAGTGGATGCGCTCTCTACCCAGGTGCTGGACGGCACTATGGTTAAAGTGCTCATCTGGTACGATAATGAATCTGGCTTTACGCATCAGTTGTTGCGGCTGCTGCGTATGGTTGGCAGCACCTGCTAGTTGTTGCCAATCACCTATAGAGTTTGAAAGCGTACAGGCGGCACGGACTATATGTTCGTGCCGCCTTTCTTTGACGGCAAACTCCGCTTCGCGCTTATTGCACCGCCATTGCCAGCGGATCCGCCGGGCGGAGAGACACGGAAATCCGTCATGTTGCGGTGCGGCAAAGCCGCAGTCTGCTTCTGATTTGCGGCCGTGCTGACAAAGCCTAACTCGAGGGCGGCATGAACGGAGAGTGCGTACCGCTTTTGTTCCTGTGCAGATGATTTTTCGGAACGTGCGCAAGCGCTTTGTAAACGCCGCCTTAAGCGCGCCGCGTAAGTGTGTCCGTCAGGGCCTGCTCAAGGTCCGGGTAGCGAAAGACATAGCCGGATTCCGCAAGGCGTGAGGGAACAGACTTTTGCCCGTTCAGAACCAGCTCTTCGGCCATCTGCCCCAAGGCCAGACGCAAAATAAACTCGGGCACCGGAAGCCACGACGGCCGGGAGCAGGCCTTGCCCAGCGCGTGGGCAAACTGGCGCATATCCACCTGTGCAGGGGCGCTGATATTGAAAATGCCCCGCAGGTCATCCCGCTCAAGTAAGAACTGGGCGGCGTGCGTCACGTCGGCCATGTGAATCCAGCTCATGGGCTGGCGGCCAGAGCCGACAGGCCCGCCAAGAAAATACCGGAACGGCGTCAGCATCCGTTCCAGAAATCCCCCAGCGGCTCCTGATGTTTTTTTTCCGATAACGGGAGAAAAGCGCAGGGTGCAGCGGCGTATGCCCATTGTTTCTACAAGTTTTGTGCTTTCTTCCCAAACAACACAGGTTTCTGCCAGAAAGCCCTGCCCTTTGGCGCTGCTTTCGTCGCATTCAGGTGCAGTGGCGGCATCCTGCCATAAGCCATAGAAACCGCAGGCCGATGCCTGAAGTACAGTGTGCGGCAGGGCCAACCCGGCGTCACGCCTGGCTTGCAGGGCGGAGGTCAGGGCATGGCCCGCATTCAGCCTGCTTTGAACAATGGCCTGCTTGCGTGTTTCGGTCCAGCGCCCGGCGCCGATGTTTTCTCCCTGCAGGTTAACCACGGCGTCGATGCCTTCCAGCAAGGGCAGCAGGCCAGAAGCTGTTTTGCCATCCCAGGGGGCATATGAAAGTCCGGGGCGTTCCGGGCGGTTGCCAGCACTTCGTGCTGCGCCGCGGATGGTATGCCCGTGCTGCAAAAGATGAGATGTAATCTGTGAGCCGATAAAACCTGTGGAACCCAGAATAAGTATATGCATGGTCTATCCTGCCGGTCTGGAGGTTTTTGACATCAGGCTGTTGCGGCTGCCCTGAGGGTGCAGGAAAAAAGGGCAATGGTGTCTGCTGCTGAGCGGTACTTGTCAGCGGATACCGCTGTTGTTCGAACGATGGCGTGTTCCGGTCGGGAGAAGATATATTTCAGCGCGGATATGTTGCACCGGGCTGTGCGCATTGGTCTTCGCAGGCCGTTTTGGCCTGCAAGAGGTCTGGCTGCTATCGTAAACTGAATTACTATATTTCTCCACCACACAAGGCAGAAATAAAATGGCGCGGCAAAAGCGCGTGGCTTGTCATCAGAGCATCTTGCACCTGAAGTAGTCTCTTCACGGTGAGCAAAACCCGCCAGCGCCTATTTCGTGGCAAGGATTCGCACGCGAATCCTTGTAGAACAGTTGGCTTATTTCATTCGTAAACTGCTCCAAGCAAAAAGCCCCGTCGATGACGGGGCTTTGATAGTATTGGAATGTCGCTTGCGCGGCTACTGGATCTTGCAGTTACCGTCCCTGCAGTCAGGGCTGGCAACCACAGGGGTAGCCTGGGTCAGCACAACCTGTTCGCGATTCTGGTTTTTCACAATTACCAGGGTAAAGCGCATAAGGCCTTCGGGCAGGGTGGGCACGGTGGTGCCCCTGAAGTAGCCATTGCCGGTAAGCAGGGTGGCACCGCCGACCATTGTGGTGCGCACATTGCTGATGGTCAGGCGGTCAACCACCAGTTCCTTGTTTTTGATAGACTGGATGAAGTGCTCTTTGTCCTCGATATGCCCGTTGGCTGCGATGTGCCAGTAATTGGGAGCCAGCAGGGTTTCAAGGGCAGGGATGTCACCGGTCATGACTGCTTCGGTATACAGAGCCACTGTGTCGGCCTTGGCCTGAGCCAGACTGGCGGAAAGGCAAAGAACAAGAGCGAAGACAAGAGATGCGGATTTAAGAAGTTTCATTGTGTCCTCCGTCGTTATGCTGAGCCGTCTGTGCGGCGCAAGGCTGTCGCGCGCCGGGAAATGGCCCGGCATGAACCTGTAGGAAAATTTGCCAATGGGCGCACTTTCCTCTATTCTCTAGCCCTGACTCTTAAGCAAAACGCGTCTGTTGTAAAGCTTCACCTGCCCATCCTACAGGATTTTCGGGAATTTCCCTACGACAATATGAGGTTTTCTCGCCATGCTGACCAACATTCTTCAGGCAATTGGCAATACTCCCCTGCTGCGGCTTGATCTTTCACAGGAACTGCCCGGCACGGTCTGGCTCAAACTTGAGAACCGTAACCCCGGCGGCTCCATCAAGGACCGTGTGGCTTTTCACCTTATCGAAAATGCCCTTCAGTGGGGCGAACTTGAGCCGGGCGGCCTTGTTGTTGAAGGCACCAGCGGCAATATGGGCATTGGCATTGCCCTGGTTTCAGCCGTTCGCGGCCTGCGTTGCGTGCTCGCCATGCCGGAATCTATGAGCATTGAGCGGCGCAACCTGCTCAAGGGGCTGGGCGCTGAACTGGTGCTTACTCCGGCGGCCAAGGGAATGACCGGAGCCGTTGAAGAAGCCCGCCGCATTGCCGAAGAGCAGGGCGGTTTCATTCCCGGCCAGTTCACCAATCCAGAAGCCGTGCAGGCGCACTACAAAACCACCGGGCCTGAAATTTACAGCGACAGCGTGGGCAAGATGGACGTGCTGGTGGCAGGCGTTGGCTCCGGGTCATCCATTACGGGTGCAGGCCGCTTTTTGAAGGAACGTATTCCCGGCTTCAAGGTTATCGCCGTGGAGCCCGCCGCCTCCCCCGTGCTTTCTGGCGGCAAGGCCTCGCCGCACCTTATTCAGGGTATCGGAGCCGGATTTGTGCCCGCTATTCTTGACCGTGCGCTGCTGGACGAAATACTGCTGGCCGATGCTGAAGAAGCTCTGGTCACGGCCCGCCAGCTTATGCGCAGCGGCATTGTGACAGGCATCTCCACCGGGGCTAACGTGGCGGCAGCCCTCAAGATTGCGGCCCGCCCGGAAATGAAAGGAAAGAATATCGTCACCTTTGCCTGCGACACTGGCGAAAGGTATATGTCCACCAGGCTGTTCACCGATATGACGCAGCCTGCCTAGATTTGCCAAGGGCCTGCCAGGGGCCGTCCTTGCCCGTACCCGTGAGGCGGCGGCAAGGCGGCCCCGGCGGTCTGTACTGGCTTTTCCGTTGGTGTTGTGGTCATAGTGAATGCTGGTATGAGTAACGGGTATCGGGTTTCCGTACGGGCCGGAATTGAGTGTTCTGTAAAAACAGGCGCGGAAAAACGATATTTTTATTTTCAAGAGCTAAATACTTATTTGTTCTGGCCGATAAGTTGGACAAAGAAGCGCGCGCTTCAAGGTTTAAAGTTCCCACATGCGGCACATTATCGTAGTCCCGTTTGTTTAATGGAGTATTTTTATGGCGCAGACCAATATCTTGCTCGAAACCGGCACCAATGAACTCGAAATAGTGGAGTTCTACGTCAACCAGGACGGCTATGAGGCGCATTACGGCCTTAACGTGGCCAAAGTGGTTGAAATCGGTCGTCGCCAACCCGTGACGGCCATGCCGGAGATGCGTCACAAAGCTCTGCTGGGCGCGTTTTTGCACCGCAATGGCCGTATCGTGCCGCTTATTGATATGGCCCGTTTTTTGGGCAGCGCGCCTATCACCAATGAAGACGCCAAGGTTATTGTAACCGAGTTCAACGGTGTCTGTACGGGATTTCTGGTGTCCGGCGTCAACCGCATCTACAGGCTGAGCTGGACTGATGTGGAAGCCCCCGGGCAGTTCTTGCAGAACATGAGCCGCAGCTCCGTCACTGGTGTGGTGCGTCTTGAAGAGCGCGTTATTTTTCTGCTGGATCTGGAAGCCATTGTTGCCGAACTGCACCCGGCAATGGCCCTGCGCTTTGACACGTCAGACATGGACGCTTCAGACGGCAAGACCTACAAAATCCTGCATGTAGACGACTCCAGCAGTATTCGCAGCCTGCTTCTGGAACTGCTCAATAAGGAAGGCCGCTTCAAGGTCGAGCAGAAGGTCAACGGGCAGGAAGCCTGGGACTACCTGCAAACCGTGCGTGACCGCTGTGAAGCTGAAAACCGGCCTGTATCGGATTTTCTGCAAGGGGTCATTACAGACATCGAAATGCCCGCAATGGACGGGCTTGCCTTGTGCAAGCGCATCAAGGAAGACCCTATTCTCAAAAAATTGCCCGTAGCCATTTTTTCTTCAATGATCAATGACAGCCTTGCCAAAAAATGTGCCCTGGTCGGAGCCGACGCCCAGTACACCAAGCCTGACCTCAAGGCTCTTTCCGTAAGGCTGCATGAGCTCATCACAACTGTCTGGGGCCAGCAGGTCAAAGGCTAGGGCCGTAGGCAGGATATTGAGCCGAAAAGACGGGCCGCCCGTTTCGAGTATATCGAAAGTCTCTCCATACCAAGGTGCGGAGAGACTTTTTGTTTCAGAAAAGAAAAAGCGCCCCGGCGAACCGAGGCGCATGCAATCAGCCGCTTTTGGCGGCGCTGATGATCTTGTATATAGTTTTTGTGGACAGAAAGTACTGCTTTGCCAGCTCTGCAACAGGGCAGCCATTATTTTTTCTGGCTACAATCTCCCTGTTTCTGTCCTGAAGCGTTTTTCTTGCTCCAGACAACTCACCCCAAGGCAGTTTTTTAAGGTCTGCCGCGGAATGTATATGTACTCACCGTTAATGTATTCTTGAATTTTGCACAGTAATTCATGTGGGAATACATCGCCTGCATTTTTATAGCTCATTATGCTCCTCCTAATTGTATATCAGGATCGAGCAGGAGCTATTGCCTAAGAATTTACGTTGATATGCAATAGCCCCTGCTATGCATAAAGAACCGGATCAAAAAAAGAGCGCATAAAAACCCTCATTAAATAATTTTTTATGTTTGTTAGTCTGCTTTTGCAGTGGTGTCAACGCGTATGCCTTTGTGGCGATGGTGTGCCGCGAGGCGTCCTTTATTCCGCCATGCCGGAGAGTTAGCCAGAAAATACATAAAAAAATTGCTAATTCGGAAAGCTAGTTACAATAAGTTATTTTTTTGTAGGGCTTAATGTTGCAAACAGTGCTGGACAATCGGCGGTCTTTTTGCTTCCGTATGGCCCGTATAGCCCCGTGAGCCGGGGCGATGCCCGGCTTGGCAGTTGACCTGCCAGCCAGCAAATATGTACAGGATTGAATATCAGCTATTTCAATAATAGCGAACCCGGCTGTGGCCGGGTGAGGCAACAAGGGGAGAGCGGCGAGAGGGTTCCGAACGGGGGCCAACGCCGCGCGTTGAGGCGGTCTGTGAGGCTGCCATTTGTGCAGGAGGGAAGATGCCGTTCTTTCATAGCCAGTATAGCCCAAACAGGGCGGCTGATCTTTTTACCATAATTTTACGTTCGCGCACCCCCGGGCGGACAACAGGCGCGCAAGGCTCTTCCCATGCCAAATCTGCACAGCTTTCTTCAGCGGCTTTTTCCCATTTGCCGCAGTATCACAGGTAACGGCGTTCGACAGACTCTTTCCATCATCAAGGAAGAGATGCCGGATCTGCAAATACATGAAGTTCCTTCGGGCAGCCAGGTCTTTGACTGGACCGTGCCGGACGAGTGGAATATCACCGAGGCACGGCTGACCGGCCCCGGCGGCGAAGTCATAGCTGATTTTTCTTACAGCAATTTACACGTGGTAGGCTATTCCGAGCCTGTGGATCTCATGCTGCCTCTGGAAGAGTTGCAGGAGCACCTGCATTCCCGGCCAGACCTGCCTGAGGCCATTCCTTATGTGACGTCCTACTATGCCCGGCGCTGGGGCTTCTGCCTCAAGCACAGCGTACGTCAAAAGCTCAAGCCCGGCATGTATCACGCGGTTATCAAGTCCACACTTGCGCCCGGGCATCTTACCTATGGCGAACTGGTGTTGCCCGGAAAGAGCGATAAGGAAGTTTTTCTCTCCACCTACGTGTGTCATCCTTCAATGGCCAATAACGAGCTTTCGGGCCCTGTTGTGGCCACAGCTCTGGCCCGCTGGCTGCTGTCGGCGCCGCGCCGCTATACTTACCGCATTGTTTTTGTGCCCGAAACCATCGGCTCCATCACCTATCTCAGCAGGAACTACCAGCAATTGCGCGAACGGGTAATTGCCGGTTTTAACCTGACATGTCTGGGTGATGACCGCGCCTATTCCTACCTGCCAAGCCGTAAGGGCAATACATTGGCAGACAGGGTGGCTCTGCATGTGCTGCGGCATTTTGCCCCGGACTTTGTAAGCTATACCTATCACGACAGGGGCAGCGACGAGCGGCAGTATTGCGCTCCGGGGATTGATCTGCCCTTGTGCAGCGTCATGCGTACGAAATATCACGTTTTTCCAGAGTACCACACCTCTCTGGACGACTGCTCGCTGGTTACGGAAAAAGGCCTTCAGGGCGGCTTTGAAATAGTGCGAAAGATTCTTGAGGCATTGGAAGAGAACGCCACATTTCAGTGCCGGGTTCTGTGCGAACCGCAACTGGGCAGGCGCGGCCTTTACCCCACTTTGAGCACCAGATATTCCTGTACTGAACAGGTGGATCTCATGATGGATCTGCTGGCCTATGCCGACGGCACAATGACCTTGCTGGACGAAGCTGAAACCGTTGGTGCGGATATTTTCCGGTGCAGCGCCGTTATGCGCCAGCTTGAAGAACAGGGCGTGGTGAGTCACAAGCCCATTGGCTGAGCCGTGCCTTGAGTGCGTTTAAAAAACGCCAGAGCTGGTATGTACCGGCTCTGGCGTATCTGTTTTTGGGCTTTGGTGGAGTGCGTGTGCTGCTAGGTGCAACGGCGGTTTTCGATAGAGGATTTATAATTTGAAAAATTTAAATTCTCTAACCCTGCACAAGGGTGTAGCGCGCCGCACTGCGGCGTGGATACTGCCAAAAATTGCATCCTTGGGCAGGATGACAACTTTGAAATATGGTGCATTTCAAAGTTAATCTGCTCTGGCGCAGATCCATTTTGAGAAGATGCATTTTCAAGCTTACGACGCGTTAGTTGCGGCGCTTACCCGCGCAATAGACAGCGCTTGCGTCGCCACGCGGACAATCGCGCCCCGGTACACGGCTTTATGGTTCAAGGCCGGTGTGTCGCATTGTTGCATGCGTGGGAGAATTCCATTCTGTCTTTGCCGCATTTTTTTGCGGTATAGAGTGCCTTGTCTGCCCGTTCCAGAGCATCCTCAAAGCGTTGTTTGTCCGGCTGCCAGCAGCTGTGCCCCATGCTCAGACCCACACACAGCGTATACCCCTCAACGTGTATGGGGTCTCCGACTGTGCAGATAATACGCTGCCCCAGTTGGGCCATATCCGGAGAACCCGCTGCGCTGCTTTCCAGCACGGCTACAAATTCATCGCCGCCAATCCGCACCAGCATGTCGTTGGCCCGCAGGCTTGCGGCCATGCGGCGCGCCACCTCGATAAGCACCAGGTCGCCAATGTGGTGCCCGTATTCATCATTGACAGGCTTGAAGCCGTCCAGATCCATATACAGGATGTCGGCGTGACCGCTATTTTCCCGCAGACGGGATAAAATTGATGGCAATCGCGCTTCAAGCCCATGCCGATTGAGCATCCCCGTGAGCTGATCTCTTGTGGCCGTACTTTCGAACCGGTTTTTGTCGTCTTCACTCTTGGTCAGGTTGTCCACCAGCGTGTCCAATGCCTGCGAAAGCACATCAATTTCCCGTATGGACGTATCATGAGGGATGCTGGCCGGTTCGCCCCGGCTCATACTGTAAGCGGCCTTGGTAAGCCCCTTCAGAGGCGCAATAACTTTTTCAGCGACTTTCCATGCGGCCCCGGCGAATAAAAAGGACAATACAAGGCAGGTCAGCACAATACGTACAATGATGTCATGCACAGGCTCATACGCTGTTCCTAAAGGCTGACGCGCTACCACTGTCCAGTCGAGGCCCGAATATTCCTTGAAGCCCGTGCCGCGAGCCACAGCTGTGAGGTATGCGCGGCCATCGGGCCATACCTGAATATCCCAATACGGCACGGCCCTGTTCTTGTCTTCAAGCATTGGCAGGTTCAGGTTGTTGCCGATGAAATACTCATTGCCCAGAAGGATGGTGCCGTCGCGGGCCACAACAAAAAGTTCCGTGTCCGAGCTGACCTCTGCGTCCTGCAATATGAATTGCCGTATATTTTTGGCCCAGGTCCAGCTCAGGTGGGCCGCGAGCACTCCGGTGACCTGGCCTGAGGCGTCACGTACCCGCATGCTGACATCCACAAATTTCATAGGCTCGCCATCGGGATTGGGCAGATGCTTGGCAAGCAGCACGGCATCGTGAACGTCCCCGATGAAAAGGCCCTTGATGCCTTCCTTGAAAACCGGGCGTTGTGAAATATTGGCACCCACCAGCAGGTTGTCCGTGGCGGCCAGTACCGTACCTTCAGTGTCGGTAAGCCCTATCCAGGAGAACGTGGGCATGGTCTGCTTGAGGGAGTTCAGCATGGCCGTGATTCTGGCCGGGGAATGGTCGTTGTCCTGACTGAGCACGGCCCGCAGCAACTGTATTTCCTGACTCCAGAACCACATGGATCTGTCGAGGGTTCTTGAGAGGTACCGCGCCTGATCCGTCAGTTGTACACCTATTCTGTCTTCTGCCTGTTCGCTGGCCTGACGGCCAATGGCCAGACTGAGTACAAGACAGGAAATTACTACAAGAAGAACGAACGTAGCAATAAAGCGCGTCTTAAGGCTGTAACTCGTACGCATGAAACCTTCCGTGGGGGAGTTGCGGATTGCGTTGATCGGATTTCTGATGAAGCAATGCAGACAGCCAATATACTCGCGGGGCTGTCAATTTCAAGGGAAGAGTGGTTTTTTTAACATTTTCTGATTATGCAGGCGGTTAGGGTACACTAGCCTGGGTAGAGCGTCGCATCGGTTGGCGGAAAAATAGTAAGGGCTCTGGCATATTACCCAACATGGCTTACTATGTTGGACAGGTGTATGACGTAACTCAGATGCGTGTCAGAGAGCTTGCGTTTTGGCAGCTAGCCTCGCAAAATCAAGCGAGGGCAGCGGCTGCGCAGTATCAAAAGCGAATATTGTGACTATTCCTGAGTAAGCGTTTCTTGCCGAGCATTCATAAAAGAAGGAAAAATCATGTCGAAAATTCCCGCATACTATATCCCTCACGGCGGAGGCCCCTGCTTTTTTATGGATTGGAACCCCCCGGATACGTGGGATACTCTGGGAGCCTGGTTAGGTTCCTATGCAGCAGCCTTGCCTGAAAAACCGCGCGCCGTACTCTTTTTTTCCGCGCATTGGGAAGAGCCGGAGTTCACCCTGCTGACCACGCCCAAGCCGGATTTGTATTATGATTATTATGATTTTCCTCCGCACACATATGATCTGCACTGGCCCGCCCCTGCGGCAGATTTGCGCGAGCGCGTGCGGCAGCTGACAGCTGGCGCTGGCCTGAACCTGGCGGAGGACAGTGTTCGGGATTTCGACCACGGCGTTTTTGTGCCGGGTCTGCTGGCCTTTCCGCAGGCAGACATGCCAGTGGCGCAAATTTCGCTCAAGCGCGGGCTTGACCCCAGGGAGCATCTGGCGCTCGGGCGGGCTCTGGCTCCCCTGCGAGAGGAGGGCGTGCTTTTTGTGGGCAGCGGCATGAGCTTCCACAACATGCGTGCCTTCCGCTATGGCAGCAACGAACCCATACCGGGGGCAGATGTGTTTGACGCCTGGCTGACGGAAACCGTGTGTCACTCAAGCCCTGCCGAAAGAGAAGAAAGGCTGGCCCATTGGGCGCAGGCCCCCGAAGCCCGTTTTGCGCATCCGCGCGAAGAGCATCTTATACCGCTCATGATCATTGCAGGTTCCGCGCCGGGAGCTTCCGGCAGCCTTGCCTGGCATGGCCGGGCTATGGGCGCTCTGCTGAGCGCCTATGAGCTGGGGTAACGCGGTACTGCCAAAGGGCAATCACTGGCAGTGGCGAAACCTTGATAATTTTTGCGGCTGTGCATTTTGCCGCTTTGCGGGGTGTGCGTAAAAGACGAAATATTTGTGCGTAACACTGATAACATGTTTAAATAAAACAAAAAGATTTGAACATTGCTGCGGATGTCAGCTGTGGCAGGGTGGTTCAAGGGGTTTGCCTTGAGCCACTCTGTTTTTTTCAGCATGCCTGTGCCGTATCGGGCAAATGGGCCTGGACGCCATTGCCGGAGCAGATTGATCGAGTGGATGTCCTGCACAGAAAAACAGGCGGCATCGTAATGGTCGCGCCGCGGATTCATTGTGCCTCGCGCAGGCTGGCAAGTACGAATGTTCCAGAGCAGCTAAATTTTTTTAAAGTTAAACTGCTCTGGCGGATTTGAGGGGCAGGCCACTTTCAGGCCGGAAGTATCCGGCCTGAAAGCAGGATGTACTATGATTGGGAATAAGAACGGCAATCTGCGTGAAGCATTTGTGCAGAACGGGCCTGTTTTGCACGCCGGCTTTATGGCCCGGCTGGCGAGTCCACTGGGAACGCCTGCCTGAAGTGCCCGCCGAAGTGTTTGGCGGATGCGTCAGGTGTTACGTCAGCCGTTATGCCCGTCTTGATATGCTTGGCGTTGCGCCGGGCTGAAACGGTGAACTGAGCGTCTGCCTCAGACCGTGAGTTTTTCCAGAGCCTCGCGGGCTATCTGGCTGACGCTTTTTTCATAAATATCATTGCCGTCAAAAAGTTCGCATTCTTCTTCATGCTCTGCTTCAGCCAGACGGCGCAGTGCCGGGGCGTCCATAAGGTCGGGCGGCAACTGGCTCAAAGCCCAGGCAGACATGCCCCGGCAGATAATATCTTCGTCTTCCAGGCCGTGAATCAGCCATTTACGTGCGCCAAGGCACAGTTGCGGGCGGTCTTGCGCAAGCC
>NZ_JASGDK010000099.1:0-25923 GCF_047607245.1 Desulfovibrio sp. | reverse complement strand
TCAAAAAGGTGTTTTATGCGCTCAAGAAGCTCAATGGCATAGTCTGGCCGGCAACGGTCAAGTTCATCAACCATGATAAAAAGTGGAAAATTTGTACTGTCTCTTACTTCGGTAGAAAATTTTTCTAGATCCCTGCAAAAATCTTTTGCAGCGTCATTAACCTCCTTAATTTGTTTTATTATCCACTCTCCAGCTTTGCCCGCAAGTCCCATAGCCGCACCGCCAATGGGGTTCCCGCTAGCTGCCATTATTGGTCCGCACCATTTGAAAAGTTTCGCCCCTGTAGACACAACAGCTTGAGCACTTTGAGCAGAGTGATTTTTAACGTTTTCTTCAGGGTCAATTACCTGTTCTTTTACTACGGCCATCAAATTTGTCAGCGGATCTCCTGAACAGTCATTTTTCCAAGCATTAAAATATACGCACACAGCCTCAGGGTTTTTGATGTGGAGGTAGTTGCGCCAGGCGTTCAGAAAGAATGTTTTGCCACTTCCCCACGCCGAATTCAGGCCAATGACATAGGGGCTGTGTGTGTTCTGAATCAATGTTGTGAGGCGTTTAACAAGTACTTTCCTGTCGCCAATAAGGTTGTCGAAGGTTTGCGTAGAAAAAGGCTCTGAGAGCCTGACGTAACCGCTTGCAGAAGGGGTACCAAGTGAATTCATATCGCCTCCTTTATATTTATATGTAGTTCTTGGTTGCACACCGCTATCGTTGCGTCAACCTACTTGCCTAATGAGGAGTCTCTTCTTCGGGAGTGAAGTCTGCCAGCATGGCATGGGCTACTTTTTCCGGGGTGGGGTAGAATGACGAATTGTATATTTTGCTCCCTTTGAATAACTTATTGAATTACATAATTCATTCATACAATATGGGCGGCAAATGTACACAAAAAACAATTATTTCAGCACAATAAAAAACCCCGCCGAAGCGGGGCCAATAATCTTAACTGACTACTTTGATGGAGGTCGTGAAAGGGTACCTATTCTTCAACAACCCAAGAAAGAACGCTATCTTTATAGCCATCTAAAAATTCTTTAGTTGGTATAGGGTCTTTATTATACGCGCAAGTAAATATTGATATGATAATATCACCATCAACGACGTCACCAACTAGTTTTTTGGTTTCTTCAATAAAAGAAACTTCATCAGTGCTGTCTTCTCCAATTATTATGGCATTAGGCAAAGAATGAACAATTTCGTTTCTAGCATCTTTAGCATTGAGTAAAACAGATAATATATCTTTAGGTAGCATAAAAAAATTTATACTACTGTTAAGGTTCATATGTTTTTTAAAAAACTCATTCATTTTTTCATAAGTTTTTTCAGTGTTCCCTTCTTTTAAAAGTATGGAGCTAATTTTTATTGCTTTGCATAAGTTAGTGCACATTTTATCAAATCTGGTTGCGATAATTAAGCTCCTGCCGAGAACGCCTTGCAAGCGATCTGAAAATTCAGTCCGTTCAAAACTCTCTATGAAATTATTCATATATAACACTTCCTTATAGTTATTTAACATAACGACACATCATATTTTATTGAATATCATATACAACTCGTCTTATGCTTATGCAATAAATACATGCCAACAAATTATCAAACAGTCATCTCATATCTGCTATACTCGCAATCAGGTTGCCACGTATAAAATGAAAGCCGGGTTTCCCCGGCTTTCATCATTTCTTCATCGCATCCCGCATTTCCGGCGGTAGTTGTCGGCCCTCTACCTCAGACCAGTACGACGCCTCGCAGTGGTTTTTGTCGCCCACGCACCAGCACACCGCGTCCACAAGCTTGTAGGGCCATGAGCGGACACCGTTGATGTGCCAGCGCCAGCAGTGCGCGCTGATTGTTTCATCCGCCCACCATAGGCCCGCCCGGCGAAAACCCGGCAACAGACAGAGCATAGCTGCAATGAAGCCAGTCAAGGCGTTCAAGCCCTGGTCAATGGCGATAAGCAGTTGCTTGCCGTTATGGAGGAAGACGGCGGCGCGGGTCATATGGCTTCAATCTCCACGGCTGTAGCGCCTCGTGCCAAGGCTTCGGACACAGCAACCTTTCGCTGCCCACCGCGTTCCATGCAGGTTGCCTTGTGCGCCAGGGCACCCGCAGTGTAGAGCGCGATGAAATCAGCGGGGCCAAACGTCAGGCGCACAAGTTCCCCCTTGAAATCCGGCGTGGAGTTGCGGTAGGCATTCCAGATAACATCCGCAGGCAAGCCTTCGCCGCCAGCCATAACCAATTGGGCTACATTCGCACTGTCAGCAAAGTTTTGCTGGTCAAACGTATCGTAACTGAATCGCAAGGAATCACCGTTGATTACATAATCAAAGCCAGCGGTGATGGATGCAGACGTTTCTGCGTCAATGGCGGTGAGCTTACGGGCAGCGACCTGTTCAATAGGATCAGGAGCAGGGGGCGTAAAGGCAATACTGCCGTCAGCATTGACGACAGTATTAACGGGGCTGACAAGATGTTCATAGCCGACCATGCCAGCCTCTGCAATTTGTTCGGACGTGAGGAGTGAGTAGCCCGCAGAGAGCAGATTGTCTCTGTCTGTTTCTGAATCAACATTGACAACTAAGGTATCGTTTTTAAGTACCCACATTATATTTGCCTCGCATAGAGGGTTACGCCAGTTTCTAAGGCCCCAATTTCAATGACCACTGTATCATCAGTGGGGTCAAACACACACGATGGAGCTGATATAAATCCATCAGTACGACCAAACACAAAGGCACCGTTACCAGCCACAGAATATGTGGATTTGCCTATTAAGGAACCAGAGATGATTCTGAAGGCCGCCCGTTGGAGAGACGCCGAACCTGTAGAGCAGCCTAGAATGAGTGCCCTATGTGGTATAACGCCAGTAAGTGTCCACGTGCCTGCTGTAGTGCGTGTGCCCAAGTCACGCAGAGTTGTGTTGGACCTTATGACCTCACCCGCAGCGGTAGCCAAGTTTGACAGGTCACGATTTACTTTCCCACTCAGCCCATCCATATAAGCAGACCAGTCCATCATTGATGAACTGTTGTACGCTGATGCCAAGACGACGAAGTGTCGAAGTTGTATGGACTCCGTTGTTATGGTTGTGGCAGCATTCTTATATACCGGACTAACCAGTGATGCATCAAAATCCAAGCCATAACTCGTGCCTGCATAGTTAGAAACAGCCTTTGGCTTCGTCTGGCCCAGCTTGAAGGCACCACTCACAACAGGACCACCCAATGATGTTTCTACAACACCAGCATCAGCTCTAGTTATTGATTGGGCAAGGATGTTGGGGGCCCCCGCCTGCACACTACTCCCAAGGTGGGAATTACTGGCCGCAACAGTGATGGCGTCCCCATCTTTGCAAAAGGGTACGCGAAACTTCTGGGTCGTCCGATCTAAAGCGAAGCACCCGCAGTTGCCATATGCTGCCAAGCCGCCCGCATAGGAGGAGTACGAGATGGATAGTATTTTTCCAGTAGCGAGGTAATCGTCATAGAATGTCGGGAATTGTGCTCTTGTGTACTCCGCACCATCAGGAACAACACACCCACCCGGAACATACGTGGCAGATGCATATACCGCAAAAACAAGACCTATAAACGCTGCGGGCATGCCAGTTTCTAGGTCTTTCAAGAGATCAAGGGCTTCATTAGCCTTTGACGCTGCAGAGTTAGCGGCTGTTAAAGCATTATTGGCTGCACTGCTTGTTTCAAGCAAGTCATGAGCCTTAGCCAACGGCGTGCCCCCCATCGTAGTGCCATCATGCACCACAAGCGTTTTTTTCTCTGTATCAACTGTAATTTCACCGGGCAGTCCAGCAAATATTAAATGCTGTGCTGTAGTGCCACGCCGTCTTTGTACTGCTGTTGACATCACATCCCCCTTAAAGTTGTCCGTAATCCGTGGTTGTTCCCACAGCGTCAGCCACACTGCCGTAATCATTCACAGCAGAAGTAAAAACATCAGCCAAATTAAGACACACTTGAGCTGTGGCTGCAGCATTTGCAGCGGCGGCTACAGCGTCAGAGGTCGCCGCAGGATTAAAGGAAGCACTACGCAGTTCGATACGCGCCCCTTCACTAAGAGGGCTGCTTAACGATAATACCTTGGCGTTAACGCGAGACAGCGCGCTTGGCGGTAGCTTCTTCCTATCAATAAACACTTCAATGTTATTGAGAGATTGCGCGAGCCCCCAGGGCTCATGCGTCACGTCAATAATAACCTGACCTTCCACCGCCACGGACTCATGTGTGTTTACAGCAATATCGTTGGCATACGCTTGCACAATATCAACAAGCCCCTGACATTGCCCTATGGCAGCATCCGTGCCCTGGGCGATGGCAATTTGTGCAGTTTGGCTTTCTCTCACGTCAATATCTGCCATCATTTTGCGTACTGACGGAGTAGAAACGCCACCCAGCGATACGGTTTCGGTTTCCGTGCCGTGTACAACACGGCGCAACAAATCAATGTCACCAGATAGTTGATCTATCTTTTGTACAAGTGTCGCTTGGTCCATCAGCCCCCCCAGGGCAGGTTATCCGGCAGCGCTGTAACGCCAACGGCTTGTATATGCAGGACAGGATGCAGGGCGTCACTCCACAACACCGCCGCATCCGGCGAGTATAAGGCCAAAAATTCCACCACGTCTGCAGACCACAAATTGCGTCCAGACACATCAAGAGCAAAATCGTACACAGTATGCAGGCCGACAAAGCCAGTGATTTTGGGCCGATCTTTAAAGCGCACGACGTGTCGCGTAACCTGCCCTGCAGACCAGAGCGGCATGTCTATCCAGATTGTCCCCTGCTTGAGCAGATTTGCTTCAAAAGCCTCAAACCAAGCAGATTCCATTTCGGACAGCGTAAGCCTGCATTGGCACGTTGCTTCGTCCGTATCGTATTCGGCCCTAACAATGCCGCCGATCTCCATTTCTGTTTTTGTCCGGCGGTCTACAGGCTGCAAATTATAGCCGTCTTTTTCAGGGGGCGGCATCCAGTCTGGCCAGACGTATTTTGCCGTTGCCATAGTTACCCCGCTAACGTGGTTATGGTTATGACATCGCTGTAAATCAGCGATGCAAAGTCTCCCGACACATCAAAAAAAGCGTCCTTGGCCGCAATGCGAAAATGGTATTGGGCTGTCGGGGTAAGGCCGTCCCAGGTGTAAGGCAGGCTTCCGACAACGCGACTTTCGGCAATGCCAGCAGCATCAAAGTCAGGCGTCAGCCCACGCACAAGCACAAAGCCTGTGTGCTCTCCTGTAACAGTGACGCCTGACAGTTTTACACTTGCGGCGGACACAACGCCCTGGAATGAGCCAATGACCGCGGGCGGTGCGTCATACACTGCCACGCTGCCCGCCGGGCTTTCCCCGGCTGCATTGACGGCGAAAACGTCAACCCGCATTTTTCGCCACGGGCCGTCGTCATCCACGCCCAACACAGGAGTGTAAATATAATCTGTTTGGGCAAGCGGTGCCGTACGGACGGGGGCAGTCATGGCATCCGGCACGATATGCACCACGTATGAGGGATCGCCAGACACACGCGGCCAAGCGATAGACAGGCGCGCACCCGTATAGGGCTGAATCAGCTCCGGCGCGGGGGCGGCAGGCACGGTTATTGTCGTGTCACCATGCCAGGACGCCCACGGGCTCTGCTCATCTTGTCGTTGCGCGCACACACGCACCCACACATTGCCTACAACAACAGGCGCTTCAAACGCATTTACGGTAGTGCGCCCGGCTGATGCCCATGTGAGGCCGTCAGTTGATACCTCCACAAGATAACTCTGCGCGCTTTTAACTGGCAGCCATGAGGCTATAAGTATGGGGGCTGCAGATGTGCCGCCAATGTGCCCGCGCAATGCCTGCGGGGCCGTAAGTTCTTGCGTTTCAGGCAAAGCGGAACGGTGTTCCCACGGCGGCGTCGCTATCGACATAAAATCATCAATTCCGGGATGATCGTTCATGCAAACGATTTTATGCCGATACAGGCTGACCGGGACAACATTTTTGATAATTGCCCTACGGCTATATTCGCGTGCAGCATGGAGCGTCCAGACCGTAGCCTGCCGATCTTCGCCCCCGGTCAACCAGTCAAAAGGAGACCCTTGCCCTTGAGTAATAAGCAAGGCGTAGTCTTCCGGGTCAAAGGTCATGCTGCTTGTTGACCAATTGGACAGTTTGACAGGTCCCCAAGGTGCGCCATCCCGCCGCGTCAGCGAGACATACAGATTACCCTCGGCATTCTCTGTCCTGATTTTGCCCGTAGTGAGGATTGTCAGCGTGTCCTCACGCCATCCGCAGACCTGCCCGTAAGCGGTATCACGCAGGCGCGGATGGGAGAGCGACACAACATCGCCGACATTGAGCAGCCGCCCCATGCCCTCTGTTTCAAATTCCCACGACAGTCGGCGATAACGATTACGGGCGGCATAAGCCAAGCCTATTTTGTGAGCATGATTGCGGTTGACGATGCCAAGATACGTTTTTTGGGCAGGTTTGCGCCCCTCGCTTTCGGGCAGCACGGCACGCACGTCACGGCTGGCAAAGCCCGCATCCTCATCCAGGTATGACACCTGCACATCGTCAGGACTTTGGTCGGAGTAGGTGCCCCAAGACGGCTGGAAACTGCCGCGCACAATGTTGTACGGCGTAAATTCGTGGCGCACAGGGCGGTTAGGACGATCAAAGGAAAAGGACACCACTGTGCCGTGCAGGCGCGGCATCACAAGATACGCCTGGGAAAGCTCCACGATGAGCTGCCAGACGTCATAAGGACCGTCGATCCAGCAATCAAAATTCCAGCTACGCTTGCTAAGCTCCGGCTGGATAACGCCCCACAACACATCAAGGTCTATTTGCTTGTCGCGCCTGTTGCCGCCATACTCGGCTTTGATTATGTGCGACATGGCAGCAGCATAGGATCTCGTGGGCTGCGGGGCTGTCCAAGCTTGCGCGGCCCTGTCATACAAGGGCAGTTTGCGGGTCTGGATGACGCTGAATTTATTTGCCGCGTTTTGCGACAGGGCGTTGGTAGATTGTATTTTTACGGCTACCCCGGACTGGTCGTAACTTAATGAGCCCGGCAGAAATGCCTTGGCCGACTCCCACTGCACCACGTCCATAGTACGGCCATCTGCGGCCGTACTGTCGCTGGTGCGTCGGCCGCGGACTTCGTACCGGCCCGGTGCAAAAGCAAGGTCAAAGGTACGACGGATGGCCGTAAGCTGGCTGTGCTGGAACGTATGCGCAAGACAAACTGCCCAGGGGCTTAGGCCATCGTGTCCATTATGCCTACAAGGTACGGCGTGAACTGGTTGTGCCAGCGCCCAGGAATGGCGCTCATTTCAACAACGCGGTATTTTTCTGCCCATTGGCTGACTGGTATGGGCTTGCGCCGCCGCAACACCTGACGTTCACCGCGCGAAAATGCAAAATCAATCTTGCCCCCATCCTTGGCGAGACCTTGCACGGCCTCGCGAAGGAATGGGGGAAACCATGCTGGAATGGTCGCTCTGATGTACTTGCGGCGTTCCACAGGCGGCAAAGGCAGCAGGGTTGTTTGGCTCATTCATTTGCTCCATTTTATTTCACTGGTAGGAAGTGGACGTGCCCCGATAGCAGATAGGTTATTGCTGATCATCGCCATCACTCTCCGATGACTCGGCTTCGCCGTCATCGGGCTTCAATTCCACTGTAATATCCATTTCGCGGCTGTATTCGGAGAGGGCTTCATCAAAGACACTTTCCAGCCGTGCGACCAGAGCCTGACTCTTTTTGGGATTGCCTTCGGCTGTAGCAATAATGTCAAGAACGTGAGCTTCAAAGGCCGTCTTGATGCTTGCGGCGAGGGTAAGCGCACGGCCAGCCAGCTCGGCATGTACAGCCTCGCGCGATATATAGAGCCCTTTCTTAATGCTCAGGTTGAACTCTTCTTTGCCTGCCTGAGCTTCTGCGCGCCGTATATCGGCCTCTTCCTTACGCCGCAGGCGGTCTGCCGCCTGTTCCGCAACAGTGTCGGACGTGCCGGTTGTAGGTAGGGAGGCCATGTAGCGGTCAACCCTGCGGCGGCTAAAGGTGCCGTCCGGCTGCTTGGGCAGGCGCCCTAGTTGTATATCCTCATACAGCTTTGTTTTCTTGAGCTTGCGTCCGTTCTCTTCAACATAGGCAAGCACCTCACGGGCATTCTTCAAGATTTTTGCAGCGTCCATAGACTACACCTCAATCAATGAATAAAAAATTACGTGAGGTTATTATTTCTTCTTTGTGGTCGCGTAGCCACATGGGGAAAAATTGGGAAGTGCGTTCCATCCCGCGCAATTCGACCAAGGCTGCATGCAGAGATGCCGTAAGGGAGCAACCGCGCCGAAGGGCGAAGCCAATGACGTGCTGCGTGTGGCAGCCATAACCTTTAACGTAAATTATCTGTGGGCAATGCCGCCAAACAAGCGCAGCGCGACCCACATAGATGGGGATAAGACTCAAAGGGGAATATCCGGAAAGCATAGATTCAAGAGCGACCCGATCCTGTTCATCCAAAGATTCAGCCGTGCCGCCCTCGGCGTCCCACAGATGCAATGTATTCTCCGCCGATGAGGATTCCGCCTCTTTTTCGCTGGCCGGTTCAGAAGTGGCAACTTCCTTCTTTTCGGGGGTACAAGCTGTTGGGCTTGCCCAGCCCCCCCCACAATCCAACCCAGACGAAAATGAGTCCATATGTCCACATTCTGTTGGTGCTTGGTGGTCATATGCGTTTTGTGCTATGCTGCCACCGGACAGGTCTGCGCCTTGTCCAGGCAGAGTGACCGATGGCGGCAAGGCCTCGGCTATCCATTGGCGAAGGTCAGCCCCCTGGGCAAAGGCATCGCCGGGATCTTTGCCGATAGGAGTGGGCCAGCGGCGGGCTGAGGAGTTGAAGGAGTTGGTCCACCACTCGATGGCCTGTGCACCAGCGGCGTCATAATCCAGCGCCAGGCACACACGGCTGGCAGCCTGCAGCAGAGGATAGGATACCGAATCCGGTTTGATGCGGTTTGATCTCAGACCAAGCGTCCCCACCACGCCACCGCTCATTGCATGGATGAGCATGGCGTCAAGCTCGGCCTCAACGATAAAGTACACTGCCAGCTCTGGCGGCAGGCTGGATTTGAGGAGAAACGGCCCACGGCAAGAACCCTCAAGCGCAAGGTATTTAGCTTTGGCCGATACCGTCCCATCGGGCAACGTGTGAGTATAATCCGGCTTGTGCCTGCGGATACGCACGGCAATGACTCGGCCCGCTGTGTCAAAGGTAGGAATGATGATACCGCGGGGAATGAGCATGTGAGTTTTCGTCTTGCCGTTGTCGTCTATCTTAGGCTCAAGGCCGAGCACAGAGCGGAGCCGAATGCGGCCAGGGATGCGGTCATTTTCAGCCGTGAGCAAACCAAGCTTGTAAGCTTCAATTTCTGGCAGGCCAATGCCGCGCGCGGAAAGCCATTGATTGCCGCCTAACCCCATGAGATGGCTATGTGCTTCTGATACAAGCTTGCCCGCGTATTCCGTCCACTTTTCGCCCGGAAGCTCCCATGTTGTGGGGCGCCATGCGCTGTGAACGGGCTCTTTGGGGGCTGATCGGCGCCATGTCCGCTCACTCGCTTTGACCTCTATACCCAGCTCCGCGCAGGCTTCCTTGAATTCCATGCCCTCACACTTGACCAAATAGGCAATGGAATCACCACCAGCTCCACATCTCCGACACGACCAGATCCCGGGAATGTCGTGCTCTATGCACACCGGGCCACGCCGATTGCTGCCGCGTTCACGGCGTTCAGGCCAGACCATGAAGCGGTCAGACTTTCCGGCATCACCCGTGCAGAGCGGGCATGGCCCGTTCCATCCATCTCTACCTTGGCGGCGAATGACCTTCTCACCAGGGAATCGAGCGCGATAAAAATCCAAGAGCTTGCTCATTATGTCCGCCTCTGTCCGCCTTTCTTTTCTTATTACTATCTTAATTTATTTAATATTTTTATAAAATGGACATAAGGACATAAACAGCAGGGTATTTTACACGCACAACGCACCAGCGCAGGTGGCGCATGGAAAACATTAACTGTTGTGTCCTTGTGTCCATTTCTATGTATATGCACATAAAAACAGCATGTTACGTATGCAAATAAGCCGGGCATTACTGGACATGACTAATAGTCCTTGTTGCCAGCATCGCGCAGCGCGTCCTTGGCTTCTTCCTTGAGGGCCACGCCAAGACGCCAGCTACCATTGCTGCGCTTTACAGGAATTTCTTTTTTGTTCAGTAGGATGCCAAATGTTCGTGCTTGAATGGCCTTTGCACCTCTGTACAACTGGTACCAAAGCACAAAAGCCTTATGCAGTTCGCTGGCTTCAATCTTTGTTTTGTAGCGTATTGGGTCTTCTTGCTTGTCTTCAAGGATGCACCATTCGTTTAGGAATACACCTACATCATCCCACGATTCTCGTTGCTCATTTGTCCATTGCTTGATTTTCTCTGGCACGATAAGACGGCCATCCTTGAGCACCTGCAGCCCGCCCTTGACCATGCGGGCAAGCACCCCCTTGGCTTCGGCCTGCAGCTTTTCGTCCAGATTTTTGTCGGCTGAGCGCTCGTAGCTTTCTTTGGGTTCATCCACGAATGACAGCGGCCACTTGAGAATCTGCGTACGGCACCAGAACGCGGCATCATCAGCCTTGGCCGATGGTAGCTCGTTGGTGGTCATGATGGGCGTGTGGGTTTGCTCCCATGTGGTCATGGCCTTGTCTTGCAGGCCGCGCGCCGTGATAAAGCCACCGCCTGTGAGTTTTTTAAGCTTGGACAGAGCGAATTTTTGACCGCCTTCGGCCTCGTTAATCCACGCTATACACATGCCCCGGAGCATAAGGACATCTGGCGATGGTGCCGACGAATTGCGCACCTGGGATGTTTGCAGGAACATTTCAACGGGGACGTCACCAGACAGATCACCGCCCAGGACGTGGGTGATGAGCTTGATGAGCGTATCCTTTCCGTTGCGCCCATGTTCTCCATGGAAGATCACAAAGACGTGATCCCGGCGCTTGGTAATTAGCGCGCTGCCGAGCAACCGCCAGATATACTCCACAAGCTCCTGATCGCCGTCCATCGAGGCGAGCAGGTAGGCGTCCACTTCCGGGCAGGGTGACGCCTCTTGCAGTACAAGTGCCGGGTCGTACTCCGTAGCGATGGAATGCAGCAGGTAGTCTGCCGGATTGCCGGGAAGCAGTTCGCCTGTTCGCAGGTCAATCACGCCGTTAGGGCAGGCCTTGAGATAGTGCTTCTTATCCAAGAGCTTGGGCAATACGGTGAGCGGGTTTTCTACACGCCGAACCATGAGCAGAATGTTCTCTTGCCCGTTCTTGTCGCGCAGCAGGTTGACGCGGCGCTTTGCCATTTCGGCCACGGCCTCGATGGCGGCGCGCTCGTCTTTATCGTCTGACTCTGCCGCTTCGGTTCTCTTGCTTTTTTCAAGTCGGAGATACAGGGCGCAGACGTCTTCAACCTTGTTATACGCGCGGTCATAGTGGTCTTCGGCCCAATGATGGCCGACCCAAACAAGAAAACGCTCCCAGTATTTCACGAAAACCACAGTCCCACGGTGCAGGCGGCAATATAATTTTGCATCGCCTATACGGTTCTCATTGAGGTAGCCAATCAGCTCGGAGTCAGAAATCTCAAGCTGGCGCACGGCAACCGGCTTGCGGTTATTTGCTGCTTCTTTTTGAGCAGCTTCCAAACGCAAGTTTTCCGCTTCCTGCTGCACTCGTTCGGCGACCTGCGCGGCCACATCTTTGGCTTTTTTATTTGCCATAACGTAACTACCTGAAATTATAATAATTATTCTTTTCAATGGGCGTGAGTCGAGGTCTCAGACTTTTCCGTTTTTCCGCGAATAATTTTCCGCAGATCGCGACCAAAGTCTGAGGGTACACCACCGTTGGGTATGTATTGCTAGCGGAGTACCTTAACGGTGTGCAGGCTGCCGGAGAGCGCAGGGGCGCGCATTGGACTTCTCTGGCGGGCCGAAGATTAAGGGGGGATAGGGGGACGCCCCCGGCCAGTGGCGGCAAGGGCGCAGAGGGTGGAGAGAGAACGCAAGCGTGCACAAAGTCAGCCCTCAAAAGGCGGGCAGCTTGGTTACATTGCTTGGTTACAATGGGAGGGGTATTTGTCTGCATTTCCGTGCCTATCGGGGCACGTCAACACAAGGAAAATCAAGGGCGGCAAGCGCAGGCGACACGGCTTTCACGCCGTCGACAGGGGTTCAAATCCCCTTGGGGACGCCAAATGAAAAATACGGGTTACATCGAAAGGTGTAACCCTTTTTTCATGTAGAAACGGCTACAGCACCTTGAAAAAACTGCAAATAACGAAGGGGAGGCTCTTGTATGAGCCTCCCCTTCGTTATTATAATTGATCCAGACCTACAGCTTGTAGGCTTCTTCGCCATGCAGACTTTCGTCCAATCCCTTTATCTGCTCTTCAGCAGGCACGCGGATAGGCCCGATAGCATTGATGACTATGAGGATGATATAGGTAACAACGAAGGAATACGCTGCCACGCTGACAACGCCAAGCAGTTGCATAAGAAACTGATGGGAGCTGGCATTGACCACGTCAATGGTCCTGCTGGCCAACACGCCCAACAGCAGCGAACCTGTGACTCCGCCCATACCGTGGGCGCGCCAAACTTCAAGGGCATCATCAAAGTGCAGGCGCTGCTGCACTATTTTGGCAAAATAGCACACCGTTGCCCCCGCTGCACCGATGATTATGGCAGCCCAGGGATCTACATACCCCGCGCAAGGGGTAATGGTGGCAAGGCCCGCCACAGCGCCCACAAGGACACCATCAAATGAAGGCTTACGCGAAAGCGACCAGTCCAGGGCAAGCCAGACGACCATAGCCACAGAACCCGCCACAGTGGTGTTTACAAAGGCATAGCTGGCAAGAGCATTGGCGGCATAGGCCCCACCGGAATTGAAGCCAAACCAGCCGAACCACAGCAGCCCAGCCCCTACGGCGACCAAGGGCAAGTTATTGGGTGCAACTTCCTGGCCGGGTTTAACGTCCTTGCGCCACCCAAGATAAACCACGGTAGCCAGGGCAGAAAAGCCCGCGCTCACATGCACCACAATGCCGCCTGCAAAGTCCACTACGCCAAGCTTGGCCAGCCAGCCTCCGCCCCATATCCAGTGGCAGACGGGCAGATAGATTACGACAGTCCAGAGTATCAGAAATTTTAAGTAACCCCTAAAGTTGAACCGCCCGGCAAAGGCCCCTGTTATCAGGGCAGGAGTGATGATGGCGAACATCATCTGGTAGGCAAAGAACATAATAAAGGGAATGGTGGGTGCATATATCGGGCTGGGATCACCGCCCACCTTGTCCAAGGCAAAGTGGTAGGTAATATCGCCAATGACGCCTCCTATGTCAGGGCCAAAAGCCAGACTGAAGCCGCCAAATATCCAGATAAGAGCCACAATCCCCATAGATATGAAGCTCTGCATCATGATGGTCAGTACATCCTTGGCCCTGACCAAACCACCGTAGAAGAAGGCCAGGCCGGGCGTCATGACGCAGACCAAGGCTGTGCACAAAAGAATGAAAGCGGTATCACCCGAATTCAGAACTGGCATAATTCCTCCACAATATTTTGATTGCATCAGCAAACCTGCTGGTGGCTGCTGAAGGGGTGATTGCACCTTACGACAGTCGGATACTCACACCCCACCAGAGTATTTCAAGGTAAAAACGCCCTAGTTTCTATGCGTTTCTGGCACCAGATCAAGATTTGGCAGCAGGAATATCCATGCAGCCACTACAAAGGGAAAGGTAAGTGTAGGCACGCCGTAAACATTGAGCACGACGTTCAAGGCACCTTGGGCCACCACGGTAAAAATTGTTCCCACAATAGCGTAAATGGCCACACGCCAAGACGGACGATAGAAGGTCGTTCCCAGCCCGATGGCTGTCAGCACTGCGCTGAACTGAAAGAGGCCAGCCACGATGGCTGTGGTTCCCGCTCCCAAAAAAAGGGCAGTGCCCACAGCGAGCATAGAAGCAAGAAAGGCAAAAATGGCCGCCCACACAAAATTGCAGGCCAGCCCCAGCAGAAAAAGGACTCCCGTAACCACGTTATTGATCAGAAAAACCTGCGAAACTCCGGCAAAGGATGCTTTCCAGAATTCTGGCATGGTAACGGCATAAATGTCTGTTGGCTGTACAGAAATACTGGCATGAGGAAGGCCTGAAATTTTGATGTTGGCAAAGTTGTAAGCCGCGAACATCAAAAACCACGTAGTTATAACAAAGGGAGCCGTCATGGCGGCCACCTTCCAGGTCTTGAACACACGAGCTATAGCCAACATAAGAATAGTAGAAAAAATGCCCCCGGCTACTATGTAGGCCCACAAAATGGGAGTGGGGGCAAAAAAGGTAGGCAAAGCCACCCCAACAAGTACGCCATTGTAGCCATGCAGCCCAATACTGATGTCTTCCTTGGGGGCGTTGATCGCATAGGCCGTCAGCGTGCCCATGAGAAGTCCAAGCAGGCCGCCCCAAGCCACAGCGGGCATATTAGCGCTGTAGGCTCCCCAAAAGATGCCTGCCAGAAACAGCAGGCCGGTGAGGGGGTTGTTTTGAAACATGACCTGCCCCACGCCACGCAGCAGCACGTCTACAAAATGCAGCGCCGGATTATTAGCCGCTACGTCATTCCACCAGTTGGCGGGCGAATCACTGGCTGTGCTCATAACACTGCCTCCAGTTTTGTCCGTTTGAAACGTTGCAGGGGTAAAATTTTCCCCAAGGTTATATGCTGCTAACTCTGGCAGTCGGCAAAATGGAGAAGTTCCCAAAAGAATGACTGCAAAGCAGAAGCTCTAACGCCATAGAAATTCTGCGGGCAACGACGCGCCCGTTATGACTTCACGGGCCGTGCCCCAAAATTCTCTGACTTTGGCCCGTACAGATTCGGAAGTATCGCCGAGCACCTTGAAGACCAGACCATTTTCGCCAGGCAGCACGGAAGCCCCGAAGGCGATGCGATTGGCAAAGTCCACATCAGCCCCCACAACATCGCGGACCTTGAGGGCATTTTCCGGCGGGGTGAGCAGCACCACGTTGCCGAAAACCTCAAATCCGTTGTTGACGCCCGTGCCCAGCACTCCCGCTACCTTTGGCTCCAGCACAAATTTTTCGGCAAATATTTTTTCTCCGCTTTCTTGCCGAATGGCTGTGATTCGCGAAGAAAAAAGGTCAAATCCGAAAAGCTCTTTTTCATGATGGTACTTTCTGCCAGGCAGCAGAATTTCTGAATAAATCATTGATGCGCTTTCCGAAATTTCAATGCGTGTCTCGGAAAGAAAGCGCGTGTCGCGGTGCAGGATGAGGGGATCAGGCATGAATTCAAGGTAGCCCCCCTGCTCCACCGTTATTTTTTGATACTGGGCCGCATAGTTGGCTTCCATCATGTGAACCTTGGTCGCGGATTGCGTGGTCACATGGCCCATAGCTTCAGGCTCCACATTTATTTCAAGGTACATGCGGTCACCCTGAATAACGCAGCCTGTAGTGCTGATAATGAAGATGCAAGGCATGCCAGGCAGCCCTTGATCCCAATACAGACCACGCTGCGCTAAAAAGGGCACACGCCTGTCAATATCATACAGGCGGCTGTGCCCCTCAGCCTCCTTGCGGAACCCCAGACGCAGGTAGCCATATTTACCCACGGCCCCGCTCTGCATCTGTATTGGTTCGTCCCGGTAGGGGCTGCATTCCACGGCCTCTTCACAAATGCGGCCCAGCTCCTCCCTGGCAAGCTCCACCCGGGAGCGGCTGCTCCCATCACTTGTGGCCTGGCGCGCCAGAAGAGCCGCCTGTGGCGTAAGCAGGTATGCTGGTGCGTTCATGCTAGACTCCCTTCGGGCCTGGCTCGTAATCAAAGAGCGCGTCGCGCACGATCATGTCCGTGAGCTCTTCAATATTTTTTCCTGTCATGCAATTGGTGAAGATAAAGGGTTTATCGCCGCGCATAAGGCGTGAATCGCGGTCCATAACTTCAAGACTGGCGTTCACATAAGGAGCAAGGTCTTCCTTGTTGATGACCAGAATGTCCGACTGACAAACGCCGGGGCCATTTTTGCGGGGGATTTTGTCTCCCGCCGCCACGTCAATGACGTAAATGAAAAAATCCGCCAAAGCCGGGCTGAAGGTCAGGGTCAGGTTGTCGCCGCCGCTTTCGATGAATACGAGGTCGCTGTCAGGAAAGCGCGTTTCCAGATCCTCAACGGCAGCCAGATTCATGCTGGGGTCTTCACGTATGGCGGTGTGCGGGCAAGCTCCGGTTTCCACACCCACAATGCGGTCAGCGTCAAGTACGCCAGCCAAGGTACGCTGCACATGTTTGGCGTCTTCAGTGGTGACCACATCGTTGGTAATAATGAGCGGCTTGAAACCGCGCTTGATAAGAACGGGAGTCACCGCCTCAATGATCGCCGTTTTTCCGGAGCCGACAGGCCCGCCCACGCCAATGCGCGTAATCTTTTTCACGAAAACATCCTTGTATTTTTGGCTGCCGGGCATTTCAGCACACTGCCCAGCCGTTTTTTATGGAACAAGCGGAACAATCAGTTCATGAACATGCGCACGTGGGCTTTCACATGTACTGCCCCAAGGATTTCAGACATGGGAGCATAAGTGGACATGCGCTCAAGCGGAGCCGAAGAAGCCACGGCGCACTGACGGTCAAGGGTTTCCATAAGCCGGAATAAAATGCGCTGCGTATCCAGATGAGTGACTCTCATAAGCCGCAAGGCCGCATTGAGAATGGTTGCAGCAAGGCCATACTGGTGCACCACCAGAGCCTGCTGCACAGGAAGCCCCATGCGGCTGAATAACAAACCAAGGCTTACGGGATAGGTGCCAGGCGTTTCGTGTGCGTTGATGCGCCCGAGCCAGATATCCAGGCCTGACAGGCCCGTGGTGCTCAGACACATTTCCACAAGTTTTTTGCCCATACGTACAGACATAAGCCGTGACTCTTCAGGCAGGCGACGACAATGCACTTCGTGATCCACCATAACGAGATCGTCCCAGGCGTCCTGTGTGGCATAGCGTATGGCCCAGGCAAGGCCGATGGCGTCGCTTGTGGCGGTCTGCTCAATGGCGCAGGCTGTATAATCCTGCAAATCCTGCGCGTTCCGCACTATGCCTTTCTGAACAGCCGACTCCAAAGCGTTGGAAAAAGCGAAGGCACCAATGGGCAGTGTCGAATCACCAAACTGCATCATACGCACCAATGAAAGTACGCCACCGCCTATCTGGCCGGACAAGCCTGAAACAGAAGAGGTGGAGGTGCTTTGGCAAGATGCCGCCTCTGATGGTTCCACCTGTCCGGTAGTCTTTCCATTGGCAGTACGCCGTGATTTTTGTGGGTTTGTCATACCCTACCCATCATGTTTGCGGTCGTGGCAGTGACCGTGCTTGTGGCCATGATGCTCATGATGGTCATGATTATGGTGCTTGTCCTGATGTCCATCGGCGTGATCATGCTTATGCTCATGCCCACCATCATGCTCATGCTTGCGGTGATGATCTTCGCCGTGGCGGTCATGATGGTGGTGTTTATGATCATCACCGTCATGATGGTGATGATGCTTATGCTCATGATCATCTTCGTGTTCGTGATGGTGATGATGACCATGCTCGTGGTGGTGCTCCTGATCGCGCTCACGCGGGTGCTTGTGCTCATGGTTGGTATCTTCATCAAGGATAGTCACTGGCTTGTGCGAATGGCCGTGAGTGCGCGCATCAACGGGGCGTTCACTGCCGCCAAACAGTCTGCGTGACTGCGAAGGAGAAAGCAGGGCCGCCACCTCTTCACCAGGCACAAAGCTGTAGCGTACCCCAGCGAAATGATGCGTGTTCATGACAGAGTTCATGACTGTCCTGTCCACGGACATCGGCACATAAATTCTTCCTTCACGCACCACGGCAGGCCAATGCTGATTGCCAAGCGCGTGTCCAAGGGCCACACTGCGCTCAACCAGAATGCCCGGATCAAGCTCCGTCAAGGCTTCCAGCTCCACCACCAGCACTTCACAAAGATCTATTTTGCAGACCACGGCGCTTTTTGACTCTTCATCCCAAACAAGCACATCGCCGTTATGCAAAAACTCATCGCGATCAAGGGATACAGCCACAACACGCCCCCCCTTGCTTTGCTTGCGAAGGCGATTTTTTTGTGCGTCCCACTGGCTCAGCTCAAGAACATCAATAATGGCATCGGCGAGTTTTTCTTTCCAAAGAACGTCTTCAACATTGCCAAGAACGTGTTCAACCAACTGCATAATGATCTTTCCTTGTATATATTTTGTTGCTTCCGGGGGCTTATGCCCCCCGGAAGCTCATGTATCAAAGGAGGTAAGCTCCAGACCATTTTCGCTTTTCCATTGGCCATCCCGCCACAGTGCGGTGGCAGTCAAAACAAAGTTTGTCAGAACCAAAATGCTTGGTATCGGCAAGCTCAGCTTAGTTTGACAGCTCAATGCAAAGCCCGGCTGCCCTAACTGAAGAAATGCAGATGTCCCAAGGCAACCTTGCTGGCAGGTTTTACCGTTGCATGCACGCCGTCTACCTTGACGGCAAAGGTTTCCGGGTCAACATCAATGACCGGAGTTTTACCGTTGCGCACCAGATCGTGCTTGGACAGGCTGCGGATGCGTTTGACGGGTTCAACCATGCTGCACAGGCCCAACTTGCTCTTGATGTCCCTTTCAGCCGCGGCCTGGGAAACAAAGGTGATGCGCGTGTCTGTGAGGGCCTTGCCATAAGCGCCGAACATAGGACGGTAATAGGTGGGCTGCGGTGTGGGCAGAGAGGCATTGGGGTCCCCCATATTGGCCCAGTTGATCATGCCGCCCTTGATAACCATCTTGGGTTTGGCACCGAAGAAGGCGGGTTCCCACAATACGAGGTCGGCAACCTTGCCAATTTCCACAGAACCCAGCAAATGGCTGAAACCGTGGGTAATGGCGGGGTTGATGGTAATCTTGGCCACATAGCGCAGCACACGGAAGTTGTCGTTTCCGGGTGCGTCTTCAGGCAGCTTGCCGCGTCCTGCCTTCATAGCATCAGCGGTTTGAATGGCGCGCAGCCAGTTTTCGCCCACACGGCCCATAGCCTGAGAATCGCTTGAGAACATTGAAATCACGCCCATATCATGCAAAACATTTTCAGCCGCAATGGTTTCAGCGCGCACGCGGCTTTCAGCAAAAGCCACGTCTGAAGGCACGTTATGATTGAGGTTATGGCAAACCATAATCATATCAAACAGTTCTGCCTGCGTATTTACGCCGTAAGGCAAAGTCGGATTTGTCGAGCTGGGCAGCACATTGGGATAAGACGCCACCTTGATGATGTCAGGAGCATGGCCACCACCAGCGCCTTCGGTGTGATAGGTGTGGATGACGCGGCCATCGATAGCGGCGATGGTGTCTTCAACATAGCCCGCTTCGTTCAGGGTGTCGGTATGTACCGAAACCTGCACATCCATCATGTCGGCCACGCTCAGAGCTGCATGCAGCAGCGCGGGCGTGGTTCCCCAGTCTTCGTGACATTTGAGGCCCACGGCCCCGGCTTCAATCTGCTCTACAAGTGGCGCCGCGTTGTAGGCGTGGCCCTTGCCCAGAAACCCCATATTGATGGGCAGACCTTCGGCGGCCTTGATCATCTTGGCTAGATTCCACGAGCCGGGAGTGATGGTGGTGCCGTTGGTGCCATCAGTGGGGCCAACGCCGCCGCCAATAAAGGTGGTTACGCCGTTGGACAACGCCGCATAAGCCTGCTGGGGAGAAATCATGTGAATATGGGTATCGATGCCCGCAGCAGTGAGAATGAGATGTTCACCCGAAATGGCGTCAGTGGCATTGCCGCACACAAGGTTGGGGTCCACATTGTCCATCATTGAGGGATTGCCAGCCTTGCCGATGCCAACAATCTTGCCATCGCGAATGCCTACGTCTGCCTTGATGACGCCCTGCACAGGGTCAACGATGGTGACATTGGTAATGACAATATCAAGCACGCCCGTATCACGGGTCATGCGGGCGTCGCCGCCCATGCCGCCACGCAGGGTCTTGCCACCGCCATACACGGCTTCGTCGCCGTATCCGCGCAGATCTTTTTCAATTTCTATATAGAGATCAGTGTCGCCCAGACGGATTTTATCGCCAACGGTGGGGCCAAACAGAGTTGCGTATTCCTGATGGGAAATCTTGGGCATAATATTCTCCTTGCGTTAGCCAGCGCGTTCGCTGGCACAACCGTGGAATTACTTGGAGTTTTTGAAGCCTATGTCTATGGCATTCTTGACATCAATAGGCTTGAGATGGGGATTGCCTGTCCAACCGTCCACCAAGTTGTTAAACCCGAAAGTGCTGGCCGTACCACCAATAGCCACCAGACTGACGGTTTTTTCGTCCCCGGGTTCAAAACGGATGGCGGTGGTGGCTGAAATATTGAGGCGCATGCCGTAAGCGGCTGCACGGTCAAATTCAAGAGCTCTGTTCACTTCAAAGAAATGATAATGCGAGCCAACCTGGATGGGTCTGTCGCCGGTATTGCGTACTTTGAGCGTCACGGTGGGACGCCCTTCGTTAAATTCAATGGGAGTATCAGAGTAGATGACGCCGCCCACGGGGGCCTTGGATGAAGCTTGCGACATGTCCGGCCTCCTGCTCAGTTGATAGGATGATGGATGGTAACCAGACGACTGCCGTCAGTGAACACGGCTTCTACCTGCACGATAGGAATCATGTCGGCCACGCCGTCCATAACATCGTCCTTGGTGAGCACCTTTCTGGTGCCGTCCATAACCTCTTCTACTGTTTTGCCTTCACGCGCGCCTTCCAGGGCAGCAGCAGACAGAACAGCCACGGCTTCAGGATGGTTGAGTTTGAGCCCCTTGGCCTTGCGCTGCAGAGCCAGCATGGCCAGAGTATGGATCATCAGTTTGTCCAATTCTCGCGGAGTAAGATGCATAGTGCTCTCCTTATTTGAAGAATGCCGGAGTAAACTTCGCGTTGAGCGAAGCACCGACGAAGAAATTTGACTTAAAAAGCAGAGAGGTGGCGTTCAAACACTCTACGTAAGAGAGTAAGATTTTGCAGAAGGGGCAAACAGCTACACTAGCCTGTGATGTGTGCTGGCGAGAGATTCTTGTTCTTGAGTGAGTTTTGTTACCCAAGCATTTTCGCTGCCAACTAACGCAGCGACTATATGTATTGATAACTATCAGTTAGTTTGTGCGGATACAAGGCGCCAGAGGTTGTTTCGGAATAATAATTGAAATCAAATTTATTATTTACATAACCATTTTGAATATCTAAAAAATTTTTACTACAAACTTACTTCAACTTATAACTCAATGAAATAATTCCTGCTTTACTGCAGGGCCTTTCGCAATGGCTGTCAGTGTGGGCGCAATTGATATCTTATCCTTGATCTACCTGCAAAAAATGGACAAAATATTACTCGTAACAATATGAAATAGCTTAATATATAAAACAAGACAAAGCACAGTCATAATTTGTCAGGCATAGGTGTTAGAATCGACGCTGAGTATGGCTGCTTACTGCTATAACTTTAACAATGTGTTGGCCCTAATAAAAACTATGCGCCTCATAAAGACCGCTTATTAATTGATAGATAGTTTAGAAGAAGCCCCAGCTAAACTCACCGGGGCTTCCAACTAAAACTATGCTCCTGGCGTGGGCATAACATCAGACAGGCCAAAGTTGCACCGCCGCATTCAGGTGACTGGCTTTCCCTATGGAATCAAATGTTGGTAACAATCTATCGCCACTGGCGCGCGTCAAACCCTGTCGCTATTTCTTAAACACTTCTTCCAGAAATGGGATCACCTGTTTTTTACGGCTCATTACACCGGACAGCCAGGCAGACGAATTTTTAAATTCAGTCTTGAAGGCCATTGACGGAAGCGCGGGATCATCGCTTATCGCCAGCATTTCTGTACCCTGTTTGCCGATGTCAGTAAGCATAAGGAAAATGCTATTCAGATCCGTTTCTTTTTTGATTTGGGCCATTGCGGCCAGCAGGTCTTCTTTCTTTCCCTCCAGCATATCCAGAGAAAGCACCTCAAGCTGCCCCACTCCCACAGGGGTGCCACTCATTTCAAATTTTTTGTAATCGCGGAGCACCATTTCGCGGGGCGAAACGCCATCCAGAGCTGATTTCGCCTTGAAAAGCTCGTGAGCTAGAGCCTTCTGGTCGGGCACTCCCGAAATCTTGGCCAATGCATTGCCAGCAGCCTTGTCACGCTCTGTGGTGGTAACAGATTGATACATAACTGTATCAGAAAGAATGGCACATAGCATTCCGCCAGCGAGATCCTTGGGGATGTCTACTTTATAAAAATGCATCATTTCATAGAGAACGGTATTTACGCTGCCTAGCGGCAGCAACCACGCCTCCAGCGGAGCAGCTGTACTCAATCCCCCAAGTTTGTGGTGGTCGGCAATAAAGACCAAAGAGGTTTCTTTGAGACCATCCGGCCCCTGCGCTGCATCGTTAAAATCCACAATTCCCACAGACCTGCCAGTAACAGGGCCAAGCATAGTGGGCATGGAAAGGCCAAATTTTTTGAGCACGAATTCCGTTTCAGGATTCGCCTTGCCCTGTGACATCGCAATGGCAGGCCTGCCTGTTTTATTCAGCAAATGACTTGCAGCCAGTGCGCCCACAATACTATCTGTGTCAGGGTTTTTGTGCCCGAAAACAAGAATTGCTGCAGACGAAGAGGGCGCTGCAAAGCAACATGAAAATGCCAATGTGGTTGTAAGTAAGGCTATGCTCAAACAGCCAACGCATTTCCCCAACAATGGAGCAACATTTTTTATCATACCATTCCCCTTGATTAATTACATCGTTGAAACGATCTTGAGCATTAAACAAAATCTGCGACAAATTTTCTTACTATTTCAAATTTCAGAAGATTATTCTGCTTTTTATTAACATATTCCTTCAACTACTATAAAATAATCAATCTTTATCATTACAATAATCACAGTTTATATTTAGTTAAAATAGTAAATTATGAATTGTTTTGATCATTAAAATTTTATTTTACAAACTTACTATTCTTCAAATACCTCTCCTCACAATATCTACTTGCGACGATAAAACATGAGTTGTAATTATCAATGGCATACCCGACTGGGCTGTCCACCCATGTCCGTTTCAAATCTGGGTCAGATTTCAAATTATGAACTTCGCCCAACTGCACGTGTTCCTTACCCCAACCAATTAACACCCCATAAAAAAAGCTCCTCATACGAAACCCGTCCGAACAAGGAGCTTTTATACAGATATAGAAAATCAACGGCATTAGATCTGCTATAGAATAGTAGGCTGAAATTACCTTGCGGCAAATTATGCTGTGCTGAATCGTTTGGTTCTGCTTATCTTCCTCGGCAACAGAACATTTTTAAAAGCAAAAAGTTCTATTGAATATCCCGCAGCATCTTCAACTTGGAACCGCTGAATTTTCCGCCATCAGACAGCTTCATGTGACCAAGGCCCTGCATCAGCACCTTACGGTAAAACTCATTGCCAGCGGCTACGACTTTGGGGATGGAGTAATAGTCCTGATCATCAATGCTGAAAGAAATCTCCAGCGCTATGGGATCACCGCCCCAGGAAGCTGTCCACGCTTCAAACGCAATTTCCGCCTCAACCCCAGCAAGATCCACAGACCCCATCTTTGCCGAATAGGTGCAGACATTTACAGACTTGAGGATGGTATCGGCGGCAAGGCCGCTCTTGGCAAGCGCAGGCACAAAGCGTGAAAACTGCTGCAGACGCGGACGGTCAAGATCACCGAACGTATTTCCATCACCGCGTATGTTAACGCTTTTTTCCAGCCTGGTGCCCATATTGCCCTGCGCGTCGAGGTAGGGATGATCTTCTGCGGCAATTTCCCCTTTGATGCCCACAGGGTCCAGAGACGTCCCGAGAATAAAGGCAGGATCCTTGCCGGATGTTTTCACTGTGAGCCTTCTGCCTTCTTTTGCGCTGCCATCCTTTTTATAATTGGTGGTAATGCGCACGACAAATCCCGCATCCCGCAAGGCCAGATTGTCCGTATCATAATAGCTTCGCATGCGCAGCCGCACCTCGCCCTTCTCTGATTTGGTCAGCAGAAAGCCGTTTTGAGAGGCTGAAGCAGACAGAGCACCCCAAAGTTTGTTGAAAGAAGCCTTTGGCTTGTCTGTAGCAAACAATGCCGGGTCAAGGGCCATTTTATACTCAAGGCCATTCACAGAACCGTAAGGCTTCCAGGCCGCAACATTATTCTCATACTGGGATGTATCGGCAGCCAGCGCGACAGCAGCAGACAACAATACACTCATAACCAACAGTGGAATCAGTCTGAACATTTTGAACATATAGACTCCTTGTAAACAAATAAGGTTATTTGGCAAATTATGACAAATAATGTTCCACTTTGTACAATAAAAATAAAACATACAAAATATAAGTTCGTCTTATGAAAGTAATATACATCAGCGGTGAATCATAAATATAGCTTATGAATAACGCAGGTACTTCTGATTTTTATCTTGTGCCTGGCAGAGCTACGTTAGCACAGACGTCAACAAGACGTTTTTATGAAATCCAAGGAGAATACAGTGGCTAAAGAAATTGAACGCAAATTCCTTATAAAGGGAGAAGCATGGCGCGCTCTGGCAGAGGGCACCATGTATCGTCAAGGCTACCTCAACAGCGCCAAAGAACGCACCGTTCGTGTGCGCACGGTGGGCGACAAGGCGTTCCTGACCATCAAGGGCATCACTGTGGGCGCCACTCGGGCAGAGTACGAGTACGAGATCCCCTTCGCCGACTGCAACGCTCTTTTGGACGACCTTGCCGAAAAGCCGTTGATCGAAAAGAAGCGCTACAAGATCAAGCAAGGCGAATTTACGTGGGAAATCGACGAATTCTTCGGCGACAACCAGGGGCTTATCGTGGCTGAAATCGAGCTTACCAGCGAGGACCAGAAGTTCGGCAAACCGGATTGGATTGGTGATGAAGTGACCGGCGACCCGCGCTACTTCAACTCCAACCTCATCAAACATCCCTTTACCCGCTGGTAGATCAAGGAGAGTTCTCATGGCTGACGTCTTTGCTAAAAACGTTTCCACATCTGCGGCTGAAGCCGAAAAAATCGTTCCCCGTGCAGAGTTTCGTGTTTTCGGTCACGATATCATCGAAAAAGTCAAAACAAGCATGTGGGGCTGCGGTGCAGTGCTATTCAAGGCCCGCAGAATGCCCGCTGAAACATACTTTCTGTCGGTGCACACCACAGAAGCCAACGTTAAAGTACGCGACGGCTTGCTGGATATCAAAACCAAGGTTGGCGAAACCCCCGAAGGGTATGAAATTTTTCAACCCCGCGGCAAATTTCAATTTCCCGTATCCAAGACCGATCTGGCCGTGATCCTTTCCCATCTCAAGGTGGAAATGCCCCTTGATAAGGATCAGTACGGCATTGACGAATTCATTGAAATGGTGCGCAAGCACCCGGATATGGCAGCCGTCAGCGTTGAAAAAATGCGCTATGGCTTCACGGTTGAAGGCATCATTTGCGAATACGCCCAGGTGTGGTTCAACGGTGCCCTGCTTGAATCGGCCTGCTGCGAAAGTGAAGACTACGCAGGCATGAAGAAAGCGGTAGAAGCCCTTGGCATTGCTGCAATGCCCAACACCAACTACCTCAAGGCCGCGCGCCGCGTTGTCGGCATGGAGTAATTTGCTGAAGCAGTCGTCAGCCCCTCACTTCTGACGACGTTTCAGCGCCTTCCCAAAGG
>NZ_JASGDK010000098.1:0-19568 GCF_047607245.1 Desulfovibrio sp. | reverse complement strand
CTGGCCAATCCGCGGCGCAAGATTCGCAAGCTGTGGCTGACCGAGAACGCCGCCCGCAAGCTGAATGACAAAATCACGCACGCCGCCGTTTTCATCCAGACTGATGGCCTTGCTGTCCTGCCCGCCGATGTCGAGCACCACGCCCGAACCGGGAAACAGCCATGCGGCTCCTTTTGCGTGGCAGGTAATTTCAGTAATGGTTTTTTGGGCAAAAGGCAGGGCAATGCGCCCGTAGCCGGTAGCAACAACCTGCTCCAGATCATGACGGTTAGCGCCTGCCCTATGACAGGCAGCATCCAGAACGGCTTCCCCTGCTTCGCGCGTGTTCCAGCCTGTGGGCAGTAATGCGCTGCCGACCACGGATTGGGCGGCGGAGTCAAAAATGACGGCCTTGGCGGCCACGGAGCCCACATCTATTCCGGCTGCAAGCATTGGTTTTCTCCTGCACACAGAAGTGGAATGTTTTTTTCAAAGTTACTCTGCTGCAACAGCAAGCGGTCAGGCCAATCAGGTCGATCAGGCCGGAATAGCCCCAATTGCAGGAAAACAAACAAGGTTGAAAAGCCCTGTATTTCAAAATCAATCGCGTACCACGACCAACGCATTGGCTTGATCTGAGGTGCATGTAGTTCAAAGGCCAAAAAAAGCCCCGCATAGTGCGGGGCGCGCTGTGAAGAGGAGGAATCGGCGGAAAATCTGAACCGCCTGGTGATGCAAAAATGGCGCAGTTCAGAAATTCAAGCGAGACAACCTGCCCCACAGCGCCACTACTCAGGTCATGCCGGAGCGTGTCAGGCTCCGGTTTTCGCACGGCATACATGATTCTAGGGCACAATAGGCCTGAGGCGCGGGGTCAGCCGCTGCCAGTGTGCCCATTGTAACCTGTAGCTTCATGTCTTCTCCATTGGCGTATGATGTCACTGCAAAACCGATGCAAACAGCCCACAGCGGCGCGTAGTGAGATTTACCTTGCGGGCCAACTAGTCAGCGCATCGCAGCCAATTTTTTCTAAAGTGTTTTCACTTTGAAACGCGTAAGCGCCCGCCGTGGAGGCGTAAGCACAGCTTCAGCCGTTGCTTTAGCCGTTGTAACGCTGAAAGCTACGGATAAAGACGGCAATGAGTTACGCGAAAATCTTACCTAAAGAATCGCTGCCGTTATCCGTAAGAAGCCTTTCGGGCAATAACTGCCGCCAAGGCACTCTGCGACTTATTGCGCGGTTAAACGCCGTAACAGGTGTGTCTTGAACTTTGAGAATATATATTCTCAAAGGTAATCTGCTCTAATGATTATCCGTAAAATAAAAATGCTCTTGATGATTAACTATCACTAAAAGGGCCTGAACTGTCAATTGACGCAGGCAGAGGTTTTGCCGCGCAGCGGCAGCCTCTGGCTGAATCTGTGTCCGCCGGGTTTTTCGGAGATACAGAAGAAGCCAAGGGCGCTGTGGGCGGTTCTGCGGCCAGTGCGCTTCTTGCGTTGTCCACAATGTCTTGGACAGAAGCCAGATACTCTTCCAATGTGCCCAGCCACTGGCCGAGGCAAGAGCGGCCCCTGTCTGTAAGGGCATATTGTCTGCGGGCCGGGCCGCTGCCTTGCATATCCCAGGCACAAGTCACAAGGCCTTCCAGTTCCATACTCTTGAGCACTCGGTAGATGCCCGCCGGATCTGCTGGTTGTTCATTGAACATGGCCCTTTCGGCCAGGCGTTCAAGGATAAGGTAACCGTGCAGATTTTCGCGAGCCAGCACAGCCAGAATCGCAGGCCGTACCAGCCGGGTAAGGTTTTTGCCTGTGCAGGCGCAGCCTTCAAAATGGCTGTTTTCTAAAGCCGAAAAATTTGGCGGGGCTTCACAGTCAGCGCCGTGATCTTCGTCGGGGTGGAGCGGTGTTTTCAGTTTTTTCAAGGTGTTCATGCTTAATCCGTGATTGTTCCGCGCCGTATAGGGCGCTGACAGGGTGCTGTTCGGGATCGCCGGAAAAACATCCAAGGGGTGAAATACAGATTCTGTTTTCACCCTAGTCAGAGGCACAGACATTGTCGAGGTTGCGCAGGACGGGGTTTTTATTCCAGCTTTGCCACAAGTATATTCAAAGTGCGCTGCTCTGTTATTTGACTTGGTCTAATAGCGGGGGTAGTCGAATAATATCGATTTTATAAAAAGCGCGTTTGTCGCGTGGTTATGGCGGTTCTTGCCGCCAGGAGGCTTGCCATGCCAGGTGATACAGAGAAGAAAGAGGTTTTTGATGTTGAAGACATAAACATGCTGCTGGATACGACTGTCAGCGACAGGCACGTTGGCCATCTTCTGGAAAAAGCAGACAGCATGAGCCGGGCCCTTGCGGGTAACCGGGGTTTCATCTGGGGGGCTATCGGCATTGACAGTACCCCTTGCGACATGGGCTGTACCTTTTGCAGTCATGCCGCCCAGTGGGACGCCTATAAAATATCTCCGCCTCTAAGCGAAGAGGCCATTTTGGAAAAAGCCGGACAACTGGCGGACGGCGGGGCCGATTTTGTGGTTTTGCGCACGACCCAGCATTACCCTCTTGAAATCTTGCAGCGTTTGGGCCGACTGACGCGGGACCGCATCGGCAACGACATCCATCTTGTTATCAATACGGGCGAAATGAGTCTGGAAACGGTCAGGGCACTCAAGGATTCCGGTTTTTCAATGTCATATCACGTGGTGCGGCTGCGGGAAGGCCGGGATACGGGGCACAGCGTGGATATGCGCATGCGCACCATTGAGAATGTGCTCAAGGGCGGGCTTGAACTGCAGTATCTTATTGAGCCGCTCGGGCCGGAACACAACGCCGAAGAAATTCTTGTTGAAGCTCGCCGCGCACGGTCCCTGGGAGCATCTGGTACAGGGGTGATGGCGCGGGTGCCCATTATGGGCACGCCTTTGGCGCGGTATGGGCAGGTGTCGGACTCTTACCTGAAGCGCGTGACCGCCGTTGCCCGGCTTGAATATCCAGACGGCGGGCAGCATCTTTGCGTTCACCCGCCCACCCCGCAAACTCTGCGTTGCGGAGCCAACACTATTATTGTGGAGCAGGCCGCCAACCCTCGTGACACGGTATCAAGCCTTGGCCCCTGGCGGGAATTTGACCTGCCCGGAGCCCGCGCCGTACTGCGCCATGCTGGCCTTGAGGTGCGCCCGGCCAAGGCAGAAGCGTAATTTTAAGAGATACTATCTGGAGCAGATTAACTTTGAAATATTTCGCTTATCAAAGCTAATTTGTCGATAAATGCAATCCTCGGCCTGGCAAGAACTTTTCAGCCTTTTGAAGCGTAACGTCTACTCAGGGTTTGTGATAATAAAAGCGCCCCCTGCCTGCTGGCAGAGGGCGCTGCTGTTATTCAACTGCTTGAAGCGGTATTATTTCGTCTGTTGTTCTTCCGTGGAAGCTGGGGCAGGAGCGGACGTCTGCGTGGTGTCGCTTGCGCCGCCGCCAACAGCGGGTGCGCCTTCCGGTTGCGTTGCGGGCACAGCTTCGGAAGCAGAGCCCGCAGGGTCAACCTTGGCGGCATCGGCTGCTTCAGGCGCAGCACCATCAACTTTGGGGGCCGTAGCGGGCGCAGCAGGAACCTTGCCGTGCTTGATGTCCATTTCTTCCATCATCTTGGCATCATAGGCAGCGGCTTCTGACGCAGCTTTTTCAAGCGCCGCTTCCACAGGCGAGAGCTGCTTGCCGGAATCAGTGCTGGACCCTTCAGTGGCAGGAGCCTGTGGCGCAGCCGCATCCGGCGAAACGTTTTCGGGCGTAGTGCTTTCTTCTGCGGGCGTCGCCGCTTCGGGCGCGGGCGTTTCAGCAGCAGGAGCTTCAGGCGCTGGCGCGGTGGCGGGCATCAGAATTTCTTCAATATGACGCAGTTTGGCCTGAGGAACGGCCTTCAGTTGCGGGCCAAGCAGCAGGGTGCCCGGCTGGGCCAACAGGATAACAATGACGGCGCAGATGAGCAGTGCGCCGCCCATGCCGCCGTGAGCTCCCTTGCGCACCATACGGGCCAGAAGTATCGCGGCAATTATGCATATGACGCCGAGAATGGGCAGGGCCTTGAGGCCGAGAACCATTTCACGCTGGTCGGCGGTGAGGGTGAATTTGAAGAAGCCACCCATCCAGTCCAGCGTGGGGCCAAAGCCTGCTGCGGCAAGAGCCATACCCGCATGCAGCAGGCAGAGCGCGGCGAAAATAAAGAACAGGCGTCCACCCAGGCCAGTGAGGCGCAAGAGTGCCTTGCCCAGCAGAGGGGCAGCAAGGCAGATAACGGTAAGCGATGCGCTGACCGGGTCATAGGCGGTCAGGCTCAGTACGGCGGCCACGGCCACGCTTATCCACATAAAGGCGATGCCAGCCCTGTCCTTGCGTGAAGCCACGAGGTCACCGGGGGCGGTTCGCAGCACACGTACCCAGGAAACACAGGCAACAATGGCCAGCCAGGGCAACAGGCCCGCAGCGGCTATGAGCAGAGGCAGCCACCAGTTGGTGCTGGGCCAGGGCCACAGCATGAGGCGTTCGCCCAAAAATTTCAGATACCCTTCGGGCTGCTGCCACAACATGACGCCGCCAAGCCAGCAGGCCACCAGAAGAAGCAGAAGCACAAAACCCGTTACACCGTCGAGGCCCTGCGCCCGGCGGAAAGTTCCCCGCCAGCCCAGAAAGAAAATGCTGGCTACCAGAGGCAGCATGATCTGGAAAAGACCGCCCGTGAGTCCGGCCAGAGCGGCCAGCACAAAACCAGCGGGCAGGCTTATCCAGGCCTGGGGTTTTTGCCAGCCGTGGCAGAGCAGCGCCAGTGCAAAGAGGGTAAGGGCGGTGGCCAGACTTTCAGGCCCGGTAAAATGGGCCAGAGGAACAAAAAGCGGGGCGGAAAGAAGAATCATGCCGCCAGCCAGTGCTGCCTGCGAGCTGAGCCCTGCCACACGGGCGAGAGTCCACACGCCCAGAACGCAAAGCACTGCGCCCGCAAGCCCGGCAAGGGGGAAGAGCAGAGGCCCGAAGCTTGGGCCAGCCATTTCAAGAATGCACTGCATGCCCGCCAGATACCAGTGGTACACGGGCCAGTGGGCAAGCCCCGGAGCGGCAGGGGCAAGCCACAACCCGCTCTGGCTCGTCTGGTTGAAAATAAGAATGCTTTCGGCTTCGCGCGGGCAGTACAGGCCATTGCCCATAAACGCGGGCCATGCCTGCGCCAGCAGTATCAGCAGTAAAAAGAACGGCCCTACGCGACTGGCCGTTTCAAAAAATTTTTGCGCGGCATTGGGCTGCACAGCGGCGGCAGCGGAGGTAGCGGAACCCGCCGCCTCAACACTTTCTTGGACAGGCGCGGGTTTGGTTGCCCTGCCGCGCCACGATGAAAGCATGCCCCGGCCCTTGGGCTTCTCGTCATTCTGGCTGGTCGAGGTCTGTGTGCTCGCTTGTCCGGCTGTAGGATCTGTCGTTTGGGCAGAGGTATAGTCAGGTACATACCCAGTATTGTGGGCTTTGTGCGGATCTTGCGATGCGGAGTGCGCTGCATGCGAATCAGCCGAAGCCCCGCTGGAGAACAGCAAGCCTTCGCTTTGCTCCCCGTTGGGCGCATGGGCCTGAGCGCCCTGCCCAGCCCCGGTGGAAGGGGCCTGGTCCACAGCATCCACAGTGTCTGTGCTGTTGTGCTGGTTGTCTTCAGGCTTGGTGGGGTTCTGGGTCATTGGTACGCTCCTTCAGAAGTTGCCGTCTGTCCCACGAGCAGCACATGCCGGGACTGACGGGCGTCAAGGTCAAGTTCCACAGTACGCCCTTGCACGGGCAGGTTTTGGCCGTTCAGGATATCTTTTGCTCCACGCGCCGGGGCTGGCAGGGCGCAGGCAAGGCGCTGGCTTTTGCTTGAAAAATTGGCAGCCAGCAGCCAGTAGCCGCCGCCGGGCAAGGTGCTCAGCACGCCCACGCAGCCGGACGGCCCGGAATAAATACTTACAACACGCCCTCCCGCCAGACCAGCTTCGCGCCGGGCCCGCAGAAGTGCGGCCAGTTCGTGAACAAAACTCTGCTTGTCGGCCCATTGCCTGTCTAAAGCGCCAAAAGCCAGTGGCGCAGGTGGTATTCCGCCGGTGGCGCCCAGGCGCTCATCCCACAGGGGAACGCTGCCCATGCTACCCGGCATGCCTGCCGGAGGTTGCGGCAGGTTGAGCGCGCCTGTCATATCTTGCGGGCTGACAAAGGTCAGGCCGGGAAGCCCCATACGAAACGAAAGCAGCAGTAAAACTGATTGCCGCATGGCCGCTGCATGTTCAGGGCGGGCAGCAGAAGTGGAATCCAGCCCCAGGCTAAGAGCTGCAAGCCCCGCCTGCGTGCTCCACAGAGTGGTATCTTCGGGCGAGGCCTTGGCCAGTTGCTGCGCCCGGCGTATCATATCCCTTCCCTGCGGCAAATCCAGCAGGGGCCGCCAGTCCACGCACTGAACGTCCTTCTGGCCCCGCGCCAGCCGGCTGTGGTCAACGCCCTGTTCCAGCGAGGCGCGCAAAAGCCGGGTCAGGGGCGCGGCGTCGCCGCTCAACAGGGCGTAAGCCGTGGCAGGCTCGGTAATTGTATCACGCGTAAAATCTGTTGCCGTATCCAGCACCGCTCTTGTGAGGGATGGCGGCAACGCATCATCCTGCATGGCCCAACCACCGTAGCGGTGTATTTCGCGCGCAAGAGCATCCAGAGCTTCCAGACCGGGCGTCAGTTCCGCCAGGGCTGACACATCGGTATGACGGCCCGCCGGGGCCAGCCCTTTGGCCGAATTTTTCGCCAGATCTTTCGTCTGGCCGCCAGTCTGTTCAGGGGCTGCGCTTCCCGGCTGGGCGGGAACATCCAGCCCCATGAGGGCTTCCAGACGCACTCCCGCCAGAGTCTGCTGCTGTAACCCGGTATGGCGGATGACCGCTGCTGAAAATATACGCCGGGCCTGCCCCGACGGGTCCTGCCACAACAGTACGGGCCGCAGGGCGTGCCCGCTGTAGCGGTATACCCAGCGCCGGGTCTGTCCGTCTGCGCCGCGCACTTCACCCGTAACAGCCCACCCGCCGGGCGTCGCCCAAGGCAGGGTATCCCGGCTGAGTGTCGGGGGCAAAAGCCCGCGCTGCACAAGGGTTTGTACTGCCTGTGGACGCAGGGGCAGGCAGTCCCACTCGTCGCCGGCGACTGGCAGCGCATCCCAATCTTTTTGCGGCACAGACATCATTGCATAAAGACCGTCAAAACGCGAGGCGTGGCGGGCTTGCAGAATAAAGTCCGGCCCAAGACCCGTGGCAGCAGGCGGCAATTCGCCGCCTATCTGGATGTTCTGTTTTTCCAGGCGGGCGGCAGTTTTCTCAAAGTCTTCTTCTGTACCCAGAGCAGGGTCAAGGCGCAGGGCCGTCACGTTGACGCCGCCGGGGGTGGACATTTTATAGCTGCCCCATATGTCGCCTTTTTCGCCTGTGGGGGCTGCAAAAAGCCCGTTCAGGCCTGCCTGAGCAATAGATTCCGGCAGGCCCGACAGGCCGAGCGCCTTCCAGAAAGGCTGGCCGGACATGACCGTATGCGGATTCACATCCAGCCATGCCGGAGCAGCGGAGAGCAACAGAGGCACACGCCGGGCCGCAGCACTGTTGCGCCAGATAAGTTCTGTGCCGGAGACCTGAGCGGTCAGCTCCTGCGTGGAGCCAAGCATGGACTGGCGTTCCAGCCATTGCAGGTAGCCCGGATCCGCGCGTGGCAAAACGCCATTTTTTGCGGATGCCGCCGAAGCGCCCGATCCATGCCGCGCCGCACCTTCCTGCCGCGGCGTACAGGCGCAAAGCAGAAAAGCCAGCAGCACGCAGAAAAAGAGCGGCAGAAAGCGCGAAGCCGGAAGCGCCGCCGCAGGAAAAGGCCGGAGTATCCCGGCGCGCAGTGCTGGCCGCATTTGCCGCGTGGTCAGGACTGGGCCCCTTCCTCTGCCTTGGCCGTATTCCACAGTTCGTCCTTTTCGTCGAGGCTCAAGGCCGCAAAGTCCAGCCCCTGCTGGCGGGCAAGCTCTTCCATTCGGGCAAAGCGCTTCAAAAAGCGGCGGGTAGCCAGATCAAGGGCTTCGCTGGCTTTGATGCCTTTGCGGCGGCCCAATTCGGTAATGCTGAAAAGCAGGTCGCCCAGTTCGTGTTTTTGTGCTTCGGCGTCGTTGTTGGCCGAGGCGTCCAGCCATTCCAGCCATTCGGCTTCGACTTGTTGTTCCACTTCTTCATCCTCCGGCCATGTGAACCCAACGCGGGCCGCCTTTGAATGGATGCGATATGCCTTGAGCAGAGGAGGCAGGCTTTCCGGCAGGCTGTCGTACAGTCCCTTGGGTTTGCCTTCCTCGTCAGCATGTTCGGCCCTTTTGATTTTTTCCCAGGCCTTGAGCTGCTCGTCCAGACTGTCAAATACCGTATCGCCAAAGACATGCGGGTGGCGGCGGATCATCTTGGCCTTGTTGTTATTGAGGGCGTCGGCAAAGGTGAACTGCCCATCTTTTTCATACAGCCGGGCCACAAAAAGCAGCAGAAAAGCCACATCACCCAGTTCTTCGCGGATGTCGGCCACATTGCCGGAGCGGATGGCGCTGACCAGCTCATGACTTTCTTCAATAACATAGTCGGCCAGAGTCTGGGCGGTCTGTTCTTTGTCCCAGGGGCAACCTTCGGGGCCAGTGAGCTTGTCAATGATACCCTGCAACTCTTCAACTGCGTTCTTTTCCATAAAATCTACGCTTCCTTGCCAGTTACTAATGCGATGTTAAAGCCCCAGGCGCGATACCAGGTCAGGCGGCAGCCAGCCCCGAACCTGCGCCGTAAGGGCGGTGAAGTAGGGCAGCACGCGGCTGTGCTGCATAAAGGCCGCATGGGAGAAAAATTTTTGCAGCACAATCATGCCCAGAGACCACAGAAGCGCCCCCTTGGCAAGCCCCAGCGCGGCTCCGGCCATTCTGTCGGCCCAGCTGACGAAAGAAAATGAAAGGATTTTTTGCAGCAGGCGGGCCAGCAAAGCCACAGCGATAAGCACGCCCAGAAAGACCAGCACATAGGCCGCAACGGTACGCCAGCCCGGGTCGGTAATAAAAGCCAGATGGGGCGAGAGCATGTCGTGATAGTTGTGGGCCACCCAAAAACCGCCCAAAAGGGACACTATGCCCGCCACCTCGCCCACAAAGCCGTTTATGTAGCCCCGCCCGGCAAAGAATGCCAGCGTCAGAACGACAATAAGGTCAAAAATATCCTGGCCCATGCTCTCTCCCTGAAACGTGTCCTTTGCTGCGCCAGCCACGGCGCCCTCCGTAGACGGCAGCGCAAGGCAGCATAGCAAATGCATGAGCGCTACACAATCTGTCTGGCAGAGGCGTGCATCCGCTGGAAATAATGGTAATCTGAACAGTTGCTGAAAGTATTACCGCTCTGTGCAGTGAGAAAATCTGCTTTTCACTGCATTCCTGTTTTGACATGAACGGCACAGCGGTTACATTATAAGAACATGTGAAAGATGTGTGACGGTGAGCTGGGCTCTGCCTGTTTAGGCGAACCATAGACGAGGGATTGCTTATAGCTATGGGGAGAGCGGGTATGAAACTAAGTGAGGGCAGGGGCCCGGTTGCCGGGGTGGTGCTTGCGGGCGGGCTTTCCAGCCGTATGGGCAAGGACAAGGCCCTGCTGCGTTTGCCGCCCCTGGCAACCGTGGCGGCGGAAGAATCTCTTGAAGAATGCTCCGATGGCAGCTTGTTGGCCCGTGCCCATTCTCTGTTGCTTTCGTTTTTGCCCATCTGCCTTGTTTCCTGCCGCGCTGATGCTCCACGTCAGGGGTATGAGTGTGTTTTTGACGCCGTGCAGGGGGTGGGCCCCACGGCGGGGTTGCATGCGGCTTTGTGCCGGGCTGAAGAACGCGGCTATGCGGCTGTTCTTGCGCTTTCCTGTGACCTGCCTTTTATGGATGCATCCATTTTGCGCAGACTGCTTGCAGCCAGAAACGAGGCCCCGGCCACGAGTCTGGCGACAGCGTACCGTGAGCGGCTTACAGGCCGTGTGCAAGCCCTGACTGCGATTTACGAGGTAGCCGCCCTGCCGTATTTTTCAGCCGCTCTGGCGCAAGGGCAACGAAGGCTCGCCAGTGTTGTGCCGCGGGAATTTCAGGATTTTTTGGACTACGAACCTGAAGAATCTGGTCCTTTTTTCAACTGCAATACTCCAGAAGATCTGGCCTCGGCTCAAGCCATACTGGAATCTAAAATGCACGGTTTTTAAAAAAGAGTGACTTTCACAACAATGGCTGGCTGTTATGCCAGAAAATAGCTTTGAGCCGTAAATTACAGGGTAGATGAAAAGCCTTGGCAGCTGCCCTCGGGCGGGTATCCGGCCATGCTGGATAAATGTAGTTCACAGGTAGCAATAAAGAGCAAATTGACTTAAATAAGTGCGGAACACAGCCCCCATCTGTCTGAATACGGGCAGCATTATCTGGAGAAGAGCATGAATATTGGCTCCTATACTTTTGGTGAATTTCGCCAGTTGGCGGAAAATTTTCACGGTTACGCGGCTCCCGGCCTGCTTGTGGGCGGGTATATGGTTGAGCTGGCCAAAAAGCATCTGCCCGAGGGCACGCTTTTCGAAGCCGTGGTGGAATCAGGCAAGTGTTTGCCTGACGCAGTGCAGCTTTTGACGCTGTGCAGCATTGGCAACGGGTGGATGAAGATTCACAATCTGGGCCGCTATGCCGTTTCCCTTTTCGACAAGTACACCGGGGAAGGCGTGCGTGTGAGCATTGACCCGGTGAAGATGGCCGCCTACCCAGAAATAGAAGGCTGGTTTTTTAAGAAAAAACCCAAGAAAGATCAGGATGTTCCGCGCCTTGAGGCCGAAATAGAGCAGGCTGGCGACACCATATGCAAGGTTGAGCCAATCACGGTGAAGCACCGTTTCATTGGGCACAAGCACATGACGCGTATTGTCTGCTGTCCCGTGTGCGGTGAGGCCTATCCTGTTGAAGATGGCCCTGTATGCCGTGGTTGCCAGGGCGAAGCACCCTATGTGGTAGCCCGCCGCGAAATCAGGGCAGCTGAATGTCATGAGGCTGCAACGGGTGTGCGCGTCGTGCCTGTGGAAGAGGCTGTGGGAAAAACGGTGGCGCACGACATGACTCGAATAGAACCCGGACAGTTCAAAGGGCCGGAATTCAAGGCCGGGCAACGTATCAGCGTGGGAGATATCTGCCGCCTGCAACAGATGGGGCGCTTTCATGTGGCTGTCACTGACAGCCCTGCCGAAGGTGGGGCCGCTTCGTCCCTTGCCGCTGGCGATAGCGGTTTGGTGCATGAAAATGAAGCCGCTGAAATTTTTGCCCGGCGTATGGCGGGCGAGGGCGTGGCCTATTCCCTGCCGCCCCGGGAGGGCAAGGTGGAATTTACCGCCGCAAGGGACGGCCTTTTCAGCGTGGATGTGGAACGCATGCGCCAGTTTAACCTTGTGCCCGAAATAATGGTGGCTTCCCGGCAGGACGCCACTCTGGTCAAGCATGATGGCCCTCTGGCTGGCACGCGGGCCATTCCGCTCTTTATCACACGCGAGCGGCTCGCGCAGGCTCTTGAAGCTCTGGAAGCCGGGCCGCTTTTCAGCGTGCTGCCCTTGCGCAAGGCGCGAGTGGGTATTCTGGTGACCGGGACGGAAGTTTTTCAGGGCATCATTGAGGACAAATTTATTCCTGTCATAACGGCCAAGGTCACCATGCTGGGGTGCAGTGTGGCGAAGACAGACATTGTTCCCGATGACAGGGCGCTGATGGCCAAGGCTGTGGCAGATATGCGTGAGGCCGGGGTTGACCTGCTTGTCACCACGGGCGGCCTTTCGGTTGATCCCGACGATGTGACCCGTCAGGCCCTCGTTGATGCCGGGCTGACCGACGTGCTGCACGGCGTGCCCGTGCTGCCGGGAACCATGAGTCTTATGGGACGCATGCCCGGCCCTGACGGCGACATGCAGGTGCTTGGCGTGCCCGCCTGCGCGCTTTACTTCAAGACAACCTTTCTGGATCTGGTTTTGCCGCGCCTGCTGGCCAACCGGGAAATCACCCGCGCGGAACTCGCCCGGCTGGGCGAGGGGGGCTACTGCCTTTCCTGCCATACCTGCACATGGCCAAAGTGCTGGTACGGCAAATAGACAGGCAGTGTCTACGAAGGAAAATGGTTTGAACTGAGGTGTATTTTTTCCAGCCTTGAGCTACGAATAATCGCAGAATCAGGTTTTCTTAGTAAAGAAATGTGAAAAACAGGGGTAAGCTGCAAAAAATGCTGGCTGCCCCTGATTTTTTTGATTAAGAGGCTGTATCAACCATCGTTGCTGCTCACGAACAGTATATTTTTTGTGAGTGCTCCCTTGTTTGGATGTCTATTATGCCACAAGATTTTGCCCGTCGGGCTGGCGGCACGTGCATTGTATTTTTTTACTGATCCGTATAGAGTCACACCCTCATATTTACGGATTTCAAGGTCGGGTTTGTCCGGCCCCAGTGGGCATGAATACTATGGGTTTTCAGGGTGGTATGTTTAATTTTCTGCTTTCTCGGAACTTTTTATACTTCATTGCATTTGGTGGTACAGCCGCTCTGGTGAACCTTCTCTGTGGTTATTTGCTTTATAATGCAAATCTGTTTCCCTATATCGTTTCTGTTTTTATTGCAGCCAGTGCGGGCTTGCTTGTAAATTTTATTCTGAATTACAAACTCAACTTCAAGTATAAAGGGCGCAAGCTCTCGCAGCAGTTTGGCACATTTTTGGTTGTTGCCTCCATCGGTACATTGCTGACGGCTGTTGTCGCGCATTTTTCCATGCAATTGCTTCTTTTTTTCGAAATTGAAGACATTGCCTTGGCGGGTTTTGCTGTTTCTTCACAATTTGTAGCGCATGTTTTTTCTGTCGGTGTCATAACCGTTTATTCCTTTATTGCGCACAAATATTTTTCCTTCAATGTTGGTATACGCAATCAGTTGCGCAGGACTATCGCAAATATAAAGAGCGGTGCATGAAAAGTATCATCGTTATCGGGGCTGGGCCTGCCGGATTGACAGCAGCCTATGACCTTCTTGCCAAGAACAGTGACGTAGACGTTATTGTTATTGAAGAAACACAAGAAATTGGCGGTATTTCAAGAACCGTATGCCACAACGGCAACCGTATGGATATTGGCGGGCACAGGTTTTTTTCCAAAGACCAGACAATAATGGATTGGTGGAAAAAAATGCTGCCGCTGCAAGGCGCTCCTGCCAAGGATGACCGGATACTGCATCGGGAACGGGCTCTCGCGCCCGGTGGACCCGACCCGGAAACTGAAGACAGGGTTATGCTGCTGCGTGACCGTGTTTCAAGAATTTATTTTGCCAAGCGCTTTTTCGATTATCCGCTCAGCCTCAAAATGGCGACTTTTCTTAACATGGGATTGTTGCGCACCATGCGGGCCGGGTTTTCCTACCTTTGGTCATGCATGTTCAAGCGAGAAGAAAAATCGCTAGAAGATTTTTACATCAATCGGTTTGGGCGTGAGCTGTATTCAATGTTTTTTGAATCGTACACTACCAAGGTCTGGGGGCGGCATCCTTCAAAGCTCGCCGCAGACTGGGGCGCGCAGCGGGTCAGGGGACTTTCTGTCTTCAAACTTCTGTTAGACAGCGTAAAGAAGGCACTGGGGCAGAAAGACAGTGGAAAAGCAGAGACCTCTCTGATCGAAGAATTCTGGTATCCAAAATTTGGCCCTGGTCAGTTGTGGGAACAGGTGGCCGCCGATGTCGAGTCTATGGGTGGAAAGATCCTAAAAGGATATAAGGCCAGCCGTATTCTCTGTGAGGGCGGCAATGTTACCGCAGTGGTTTGCGAAACTGCCGAAGGCACACAGGTGATTGAGGCCGATACAGTTATATCGTCCATGCCGCTCAAAGATCTTATGCAGGCCATGAGCAGCGCTGAAGTGCCGCAGGATGTCGCCCGTGTTGCAGCTGGTTTGCCCTACCGGGACTTCATCACGGTGGGGCTGCTTGTTCAGCGCTTCAAACTGAAAAATACTACCGCCATGAAGACGTTGGGCAATATTGTGCCCGACTGCTGGATATATGTGCAAGAACCCGAAGTTCAGGTGGGGAGACTGCAGATATTCAACAACTGGTCGCCATATCTCGTCAAAGATCCAGAGAACACCGTTTGGGTCGGCATGGAGTACTTCTGTTCAGAAGGCGACGATTTCTGGCGGCTTTCTGAGCAGGAACTCACCAATCGCGCCATTGATGAAATGGTAGCCATGAATATTATCAGCCGGGATGATGTGCTCGATACTCACTGCGAAAAGGTTAAGAAAGCGTATCCCGCGTATTTTGACACCTATGAAGATATTGAAACCCTTCGCCGGTGGTTGACCGGGGTGGGCGGGCTTTATTGCGTTGGGCGAAATGGCCAGCACAGATATAATAATATGGATCACTCCATGCTTACGTCTTTTTTCTGCGTTGATCATATCCTTGGCAGCAATGCCAGCAAGCATGATATCTGGAAAATTAACGCAGAAAGTGAATATCATGAAGCTAAACAGGAAAAATAGAAGGCTTTGGGTCGTGCCGATGGCACTCCAGCACCGTATCAGGCGGGAAAGGCCGCCTACCGTGCAGTGTAGGCAACAGAAAACAAGGCTTGCGGCAACGTATGGCTTTTATGGTCTGTCATTTTAGTATGGATGCCAAACAAATAGGAATGGATGCGCCTGGCGGCACTCCCTTGGACAGACCTTCGGTCTTTATCCTTTGTTTATTCTTTTTTTTCTGCAGCTTGCTTGTTCTGGGATATTCCGTGGTCTTTCGTCCCCTGGATCATGACGAATACGAGCACCTGTATTCCTCCTACCTGATGCTACAAGGGCAAATTCCCTACAGAGATTACTTTCAGCATCACCATTTCTTGTATTGGATTTTTCTCGCTCCATTCGTTAAAAATTTCCCCGACACCTCGCATCTTCTTTATATCGGGCGCGCCTTGTCGCTTTGTGCATTACTTGTTACGGCATTTTACACATATAAAATTTCGGTTCTGAAAGGGGGAGACAGAAAGAGCGTTTTTCTTTTTGTCACCGTACTGTTAAGTATAGATATGGTAGTTCATTCCGGCCTTTTGGTGAGGCCTGATGTTTTTATGATTGCCACTTTTTTTTCAGGCTTATATTACTATATTATCTACCTGAAAGATAAGAATTTATTTTCATTAGTTCTCTCTTTCCTCCTTTTTTTTGCTTCTTTTTTGTTTTTGCAAAAAGCGGTTTTTCTGCTTTTTGGCTTCTGCGTTTGTGCAATCTGTCAGCTATATAAAAAAGAGCTTCTTCTTAGGGACTTTTTTGCAGCTCTGGTTCTTCCTCTCCTGTTGCTTGTCTATCTGTTATACTTCATGCAGAAAGAAAATGTGCTTGTTGATTACTTTGAGCTGAACTGGCTGTTCAATTTCAAGATTTCTATGGTGTATGGCTGGGTTCGCCTGAAGCTTCCTCTGTTCTTTTGCAGCATGGCTCTTATCATTGCGGAAACAAGAATTATTAAAAGGGCACCATTCCAGTTTACCTCAGTAATATTTTTATTTTTTTGTATTTTCTTCGCGCTAATGCCCACCCCGTATGAGCAGTATTATCTGCCGCTTTTCCCTTTCATTATTATTACACTCTCAAGCAGTTTCAGCATATTGCAGGATCGCAAGGTCAAGAATGCGATAGTTGCTTTGCTTTTTCTTCTTGTTTTTTACAATGCTGCGCGGGATGTGAGCAGTTTTGCAATGGATGACACCAATGAATGCGTTAAGCGGGAATATGACATTGTGCTGCGCGTTACTACCGAAGAAGATGAGATTTTGGGCAGCCACGAGATATGTCCTGTTCGGCGTGATGCTCTCGGGTATTATTGGCATAACCTGCGGTTGAGCCAGCTGGATAAAGAGCATTTTTCCAGAAACAAGGAACTTTACGATATTCCCGAGTTGATCATGGGAAAATCTCCAAAGGTACTTTGGGCTGGTTTTGTTGAGAAATATTTTGATGCCGACGGATTCAAAAATTTTATAGACCAGAACTATACCAAGGTTTGCAATATCTATGTCGCTAAAAGCATCCCGCAGGAAAAATATCAAAGATAGCTGATTGCCAAGGCGTTGAAGCTTTGCTTTTTGGCTTTGTGTACATTAGGAATGCACGCACCTTGGAATAAAATTCTCAACAAACTTCAAGGCATTAAAAAATATAAAAATCAGTATGATGTGCTGATTTCGACAGGCCGCCCGGATACCGGGCGGCCTGTCTGCGTAACGGCCTCGCGCGTATCTTTCACGTAGCGCAAAAAAATTCTGATAAAGGTAATAATAAAATTTGCAGGCAAAATAACATGTATTTCAGTGTGATGGTGTGAACACTCTGGAATCAGGTTTCAGCCATGCGGAAATTTTTTAGATGTTGTTTAACGAGTATGCATTCGTAATGGTATGACATTTTACTATATAGAGAAAAAAGTCACAAATCGTAGGGACTCCAATATAAATAATCGAACAATCTTGCGACATCACGATTTTTGGAATATGGTGACTACGATTCATTTTATTATCAGGGCGATCATTTTTTGTTCGCCAAAGCAGTTTTGCGCGGTTGTCTGCCTCGATACCGCGCATACGATAGGCTTAAACAAGGAGAGGTCTTATGAAAAGCACCCGACGGAGTTTTCTCAAAGGTGTCGGTGCGGGGGTAATATGCCTCACACTGGGGCACTTGGGCTTCGATTTGGGCGAAGCTCAGGCTTACGCCGTTAAACTCAAGATTGAAGGGGCTCGAGAAGTGTCGAGCATCTGCCCCTTTTGTTCCGTACAGTGTCAGATCATCGCCTATGTGAAAGACGGCAAGCTTGTCTCCACCGAAGGCGATCCGGACTTTCCCATTACCGAGGGAGCGCTGTGTGCCAAAGGCGCGGCTCTCTACTCGATGTACACAAGCGATCATCGCCTGAAAAAGCCCCTGTACCGCGCTCCTCACAGTGATAAGTGGGAAGAGAAGGACTGGGACTGGACCCTTGAGCAGATCGCACGTCGCGTGAAGGACGCTCGCGACAAGGACATGATCCTCAAAAACGAAAAGGGCCAGACGGTCAACCGTCTGGAAACCATATTCTGGATGGGAACCTCGCATGCCTCCAACGAGGAATGCGCCGTTATCCATCAAGCCTTGCGCGGCCTGGGTGTTGTCCATATGGACCACCAGGCACGGGTCTGACACAGCCCCACTGTTGCGGCTCTGGCAGAGTCGTTCGGACGCGGTGCAATGACCAACCACTGGATCGACATCAAGAATGCCGATGCGGTGCTTATTATCGGCAGTAATGCCGCTGAACATCATCCCGTGGCTTTCAAATGGATCATGAAAGCCAAGGACAACGGGGCCGTGCTGATGCACGTTGACCCCAAATTCTCGCGCACATCCGCCAGGTGTGATTTCCACGTGCCTTTGCGTTCCGGCACGGACATCCCCTTCCTTGGCGGCATGGTCAACTACATCCTTGAAAACGGTTGCTACCATAAAGACTACGTCAACAATTACACTGACGCAGCCTTTGTTGTAGGCGACGGCTATGCCTTTGAAGATGGACTCTTCAGCGGCTTCAACGCCGAAGCCCGCAAGTACGACAAAAAACTGTGGGCCAAGGCTACGGGTGCTGACGGCGGGCCGGTTATCGACCCCACGCATCAGAACCCCCGTTGCGTCATCAATCTGATGAAGGACCACTATTCCCGCTATACCCTCAAGAATGTCTCTGACATCACGGGCGTGTCGCAGGAAAATCTGCTCAAGGTCTACAAGAACTTCTGCGCTACCGGCAGGCCCGACAAGGCAGGCACCATTCTTTACGCCCTGGGCTGGACCCAGCATACCGTGGGCGTGCAGAACATCCGCCTTTCCAGCCTTGTACAGTTGCTGCTGGGCAACATTGGCATCGCTGGCGGCGGCATCAACGCCCTGCGCGGCGAACCCAACGTGCAGGGGTCCACAGACCACGCCCTGCTGTACAACAACATACCCGGGTATCACGGCACTCCCCAGGCTCCGTGGCAGACCCTGGCCGAGTATAACAAGGCCAATACACCTGTCACCACGCTGCCCAATAGTGCCAACTGGTGGGGCAACAGGCCCAAGTATGTAACAAGTCTGCTCAAGGGCTGGTTCGGCGATGCCGCCACGCCCGAAAACGACTTCTGTTACGGCCTGCTGCCCAAGCTGGAACCGGGCGAAGACTACTCGTACATGTATATCATGGACCGGGTATACAATAACAAGATCAAGGGCGGCTTCATCATGGGCGTCAACCCCATGAACAGCTTCCCCAACACCAACAAGATGCGGGCGGCTCTGGACAATCTGGACTGGCTCGTCTGCTCTGAAATCCACAATTCCGAAACCACGGATAACTGGATGCGCCCCGGCGTTGACCCCAAGACCAAGAAAACCGAGGTGTTCCTGTTGCCGTCTGCCCACCGTATTGAAAAGGCGGGCACCATCAGCAACAGCGGCCGCTGGCTCCAGTGGTTTGATCAGGCGGTGAAACCTGGCGGCGAAGCGCGTAACTTCGCTGACGTGGTCGTGCCCCTCTTCAACACTATCCGCACGATGTACAAGCAAGAGGGCGGCGTGCTGCCTGAACCCATCATGAAGATGCACTGGACTGACAAGTACGACCCGGAAGAATGGGCCAGGCGCATCAACGGTTTCTTCTGGGCCGACACCAAGGTGGGCGACAAAACCTACAAACGCGGCCAGCTTGTGCCCACGTTTGGCGTTTTGAAGGAAGACGGCACAACCTCTTCCCTTAACTGGATCTATACGGGAAGCTGGACAGAAGAAGACGGCAACAAGTCGAGACGGCGCGACCCGAGCCAGACGCCCATGCAGGCCAATATCGGCCTCTTCCCCAACTGGTCGTGGTGCTGGCCTCTCAACAGGCGCATTCTCTATAACCGTGCCTCGGTGGATGTGAACGGCAAGCCCTTCAACCCCAAGCGTGTCGTCATTGAATGGGACGGCAGCAAGTGGGTGGGCGACGTGCCCGACGGCCCCTGGCCGCCCATGTCTGACCCCAAGGGCAAGCTGCCCTTCATTATGGTCAGGGACGGGCACTCGCAGTTCTATGGCCCCGGCCCTGCCGACGGTCCCTTCCCCGAGCACTATGAACCTGCTGAAACGCCGCTGGCGAGCCATCCGTTCTCCAAGCAGCTCAGCAGCCCGGTGTACAAGTACCACAAGTCGCCTATGGACCAGATTGCGCCTCCGGCCGATCCGCGCTTCCCCATAGTGCTGACCACCTATAGCCTTACCGAGCACTGGTGCGGCGGCGGCGAAACCCGCAACGTACCCAATCTGCTTGAAACCGAACCCCAGCTTTATGTGGAAATGAGCCACGAGCTGGCCAAGGAAAAAGGCATCAAAAACGGCGACGGTGTGTTGCTGGAAAGCGCGCGCGGCAAATGCGAAGCTATCGCTATGGTGACCGTGCGCATACGGCCCTTCACG
>NZ_JASGDK010000097.1:0-14046 GCF_047607245.1 Desulfovibrio sp. | reverse complement strand
GGGGCTTACTGCCCTCATTATTACTTTTTTTGCCCTGTCGCTGCTGGCTGGGGCCAATTTTGAGGTAGTGCCGCGAATATATGTGGCCGGGCAGGTTGCGGATTCGGACGTTATTGCCGACCGCGACATTCTGGTGGAAGACACCCAGGCTACCAAGGCACGGCGCAAGCAGGTGCTGCTTTTGCAGCCTCCGGTGTATGATCTGAGTCTGGAACCATATGCGGCCTTTCAGAGCCGTATTGTGGAAATCCTGCGCAGCCTGAACAACGGGGTGGATTACAAACTGCAGGAAGGCCCCCTGCAAAGGCTCGCCGACGAATTGACGCCTCCTGTGGCTGATGAAGTGCTGCCTGAGCTGGCGCACCCTGAGGTGCAGGCCTACCTTCTGAAAACCTTGCTGCCCAGTATTCGCGAACATATGGCCGAAGGACTGGTGGGTGACATTCGCTCGGCCAGAGTAGGGCGCAGCGGCGTTATCATACGCAATCTGGACAACAATACGGAAATCTTGCGCCCAGAAGTGACTAATCTGCCTGACCTACAATCGTTTCTGGCGGAAGTGTCCTCTCTTGTGCGACAGGTTCCCACTTTGAATCCACAGTCGCGCCGGGCTATTAATATTCTACTTTCTGCAACCGTGCCTGCCTCGCTCACGCTTAACCGCGAAGCCACGCAAAGACGCGGCAATGCCGTTATGAGCATGGTGGAACCGGTATACTATCAGATTCTCAAGGGCGAACTGCTTCTGCGTAAAGGCGAGCGGGTAAGCCGTGAACAGCAGATAAAGCTGCAAACTCTTTATAAATCTTCCTCAGACCCCATGCATTGGGCTGCGGCAATGGGAGCCTTTATTTGCTCCCTGCTCTTGAGTGTGGGCTTTTTCGTCGCTCCCAGCGGGAAGCCCGGTACCCCCTTGCGTTGCAAGGATATGCTGCTCATATCGCTGCTGCTCATGCTTTTCAGCGTGGGGGCCAAAATAGTCTATGTGCTGGGCTTGCGCATGGACAGCGTGACCTTTCTTAATACACTGAGCCTGGGCTTTCCTGTAGCAGGAGCCGTGGGGCTGGTGGCAATGATCTTTGCGGCCCGGCGCTACTGCACTATGGGGCTACTGCTGTCATTTTTCGTCATGCTCATGTTTCAGGAAGATTTTTATTTCTTCCTGTACCAGTTCCTTGGCGGCATGCTGGCCACATGGCTTGTTACCAATGCCCAAAGCCGTCAGGATGTGGTGTGGAGTATTGTTCCGCTGACCATAGGGCAGGTGCTTATATGGTTTGGCACTGCGCTATTGTCGCAAACTGCTCCTGGCGAACTTCCTATGCAGCTTGCAGCTGTGGCTATCAACAGCCTGCTTTCGCTCATTTTGCTTTTTGCGGTCAGCCCCGTGCTGGAGTTGAGCTTCGGCTACAGCACACGCTTCCGGCTGATGGAGCTCATGAGTCTTGAACAGCCCCTGATGCAGGAGCTTATGGTTACTGTGCCCGGCACTTACCATCATTCGCTGGTGGTATCCAACATGGTGGAGGCCGGAGCCAAAGCCATCGGAGCCAACAGCCTGCTGTGCAAGGTGGCGGCCCTGTATCATGACGTCGGCAAGCTGTCCTACCCAGAGTATTTTATCGAAAATCAGTTTGGCGGGCCCAACAAGCACGACAAGCTTGCGCCGTCCATGAGCGCGCTGATTCTTCTGTCCCATGTCAAAAAAGGCACAGAGCTGGCAGAGCGCTATAAGCTGGGACAGGATATTGCGGATATTATCGGACAGCACCACGGCACGCGTCTCATTCGCTTTTTCTACCAGAAAGCCATTGATATGGGCGAAAAGCCCAGAGAATCTGACTACAGCTATGTGGGGCCGCGTCCTCAGACCAAAGAAGCCGCCATTCTTATGCTGGCTGACTCGGTTGAAGCTTCAAGCCGAACGCTTGCTGAACCAACCCCGGCGCGAATCAAGAGCCATATTGACGCTATTATCAAAGGAATTTTTTCTGAAGGGCAGTTGGACGAGTCTGAGTTGACGTTCAAAGACCTGCATTATCTCAGTGAAAATTTCCAGCGTATTCTTACGGGTATTTTCCATCAGCGTATTGCTTATCCTGACGCCAAAATTCGTGATGTGGCCAAGGTCGTGAGCAAGCCCGATGTCAAGCCCGAAGCCAAGGTGGACGCCAAAGGCAACGCCCGGCAGGAAGTAAAGGGGGAAGCCAAGGCTGGAGAAGCCAAAACCTCTGCCACTGCCGTGCAGCCGGCTGCCCCGGTTGCACCTGCGGCTGCTCAATCCGCAACAAAAGATGTGGCGATTACAGGTAAAATGGCAAACGGAACCGCAGAGCGCACGATTTCCGGCAAAGAAGCCACTGGGCAACCGGGCATTGCCGGTAACTCTGGCTCTTTGAACGGGGCTGAGGGGCAAGGGGGTCAGGTCAAGCAAGGCACACAGCAAAAATCTTCGGGTGATGGCGCACAGTGATATCGCCTTCACCGTCTCGACCCTGCGGTAATAGTGAGAGGCGGGTTACTGTTTTTCGTCATTACCCACAGGGGGGAGCTTTGGCTCCCTTGCACTGGCGACAGATGCGTGCCGCGCTTGGCGCAATGCTTGATGTGCCCACGGATTGTAATGGTTGCGGTTTTCACACACCGATAGCGGTGGAGCTTTTTCTGCTGGATGACGCCGCAGTTGCAAAGGCCAACGCCCGGCATCTCGATTGTGCCGGACCGACCAACATTCTTTCTTTTCCTGGTGGAACTGACGCCCCCGGCGTATTGCTGCTCTCATTGGATACGCTACAGCGTGAATGTCTCTTGTATGGGCAAGATCCGTCAGAACACGCCATTCGCCTTTTGGCTCACGGCATGGGCCATTTGTGCGGGTTGGACCACAGCCCGGTTATGGATGATCTTTGCGAACAGTTCATGGATGCAGCCTGGGCCGCACTGTGCAATGAAGAAGCGTAAAGCCAGCTATTGTCTTGCCAAAGCCTGACAGTGCAGCTCACGTAGTTTTTGGGCTGAAGCTTCACCCTTGTTGTGCCAGTCCTTGGGCAGGCGTATATCAAGAAGTACAGCCAGATGTGCCAGGGCTGCTGAACTGATGGGGCTGCCGCTGTCTGCATCAACCAGCCGCCAGAAAGCCTGATCAAAGCCTGCTGCGTGTACCCGCCAGAGAAGGTCGCGCCGGGTTCCGGGGCGAAGGGTCATATACATGCCGCCCTTCATATGCTCCGAGGCCGCAAGCACTCCTGCTTTGGCAAAACGGGCCGACAGGCGAAGGCGGCGGGCCAGTTCCAGACTCAGGGCTATACCACCTTTTTCATGGCCGTAGTGGTGGGGCAGCAGAGCAGAATCTGTTAAAATTTTTCCCAGGTCGTGGCATAAGGCCATCCAGACCGCCAAAGGATCTTCGGCCACCAGATCCATAATGCGCAGGCTGTGCCCCAATACCGAATTGCTATGCCATTGCCGCGGGCCAGCCGGAATTCTGTCTGCTTCTTCCAACTCGGCGAACCAGGGAGCCAGGCTTTGACCTTGTGCCAGCACGCGAAAGAACCGGCCAGGCGCCGGGGCAGCCAAAGCCTTGAGAACTTCGCGCCCAACACGTTCAGCAGGCAGGGCGGCGCGTTCCGCATAGGAAAGGGTGCGCATCTGTTCAAAGGCGCTTTTGTCAATGCGCCAGTCAGGCCAACAGGCGGCGAATCGTGCCAGACGGAAGATCCGCGTGGGGTCGTCGGCAAAAGATGTGGGGGAAGCTGGGCGCAGGATTCGTTGTTGCAGGTCGTTGACAGCCTGCGGATGCATATACAGCTTTCCGGCTTTGTCCAGCGCCAGGGCGTTAACCGTTAGGTCGCGCGCCATAAGGTCTTCTTGTGGTCCGTCTCCACGTAGCGGCATGCATTCCCGCCCATGCCAGAGGCAAACGTGAACACTCCTGCCTACGCGCCGGGCATCCGGGTGAAGGGATAAAAAATCTTCCAGCTCGCCAGCAAAGGCGAAATCCAGTTCCGTGGGCGTGCGGCCCAGCAGCATATCGCGCACCGCGCCGCCAACGAGGTAAAGTTCCATGTTCACAGTATGCCACAGCCACCCAGATGAGGGAAGCGCTTGCCCTTCATCAATATCGCATTCTTCCAGCCCTGTTGTTTGGCGTTTCGGCCATGTTTCTTCATGTCTTGATACTGCCATGCACATGGCCGCTCGCGACATGCTGGCCCCGTGGGACAGCGTGCAGTGCGCTGCCCAGACTGCCGGGCGCGGCCAGCTGCGCCGCAACTGGTATTCACCTCCTGGTAATATTTACGTGGCCATAAGGCTGCCTATGACTCCGCCCTTTGACGGGTCCGCAGCTGCCCCGGCTACAGCTTACCTGCTGGCAGAAGCTTTGCGGGTGCTGGGGTGGCCTGTACAGCTCAAGTGGCCCAATGACATTGTGATTGAAGATGAAGAAGGGCAGCATAGAAAGCTGGCTGGCATTCTGCTTGAAGAGCGCGGCGGCATATTGCTGGCGGGTATTGGGATTAATGTGGATTTTTCCCCGCCAATAGAGGTTTTGCGGGCTGGCGCGGCAATGGAGGCAACTTGCTTGCGCGATCTGCTCAAAGCTGGGGAGGGGCGATATATTCCTACAGCAGAAGCCTTATGGCAACAGCTTGTAATACGCATGCATTCGGCATATATTCACTGCCACTCATTTTCCGGGCAGTGGAAAAAACACGCCGACGGTCTTTTGCTATGGCGTGGAAAAGATGTGGAGCTGCGCGACGATGGGCGCATTGTGCGCGGCTGGCTGACGGGCTTAGGTCCGGCAGGCGGCCTTTGTCTTAACCAAAACGGACGGCTTGAGGAATTTTTCAGCGGGAGCCTTCTGCGTACCGGCAGAGCAGCAGTAAAGGGTTAAAAGGCATGGCCAACAAGACATTCTCGGAAGTGCAGGATTTTTTGAGGGGTAAGGTAATACTTGTCGCCAACCGGGGTATCCCGGGCCGGCGCATCTGCCGTTCCATCAGGGAACGGTTTGACGCGGTGGCAGCCATGACTGCCACCGATGTGGATAAAACCGCTCCGGCGGCATCCACCGCTCAGGAGTTGGTCCTGCTAGGTGCAGAACCTCGTGCATATCTGGACATTGACGGTGTTATTGCCAAGGCGAAACAGCGTGGCGTTGTAGGCATCCACCCCGGCTGGGGATTTGCCTCCGAAGACACGCGCTTTCCCGCACGTTGCAAAGAAGCGGGCATTACCTTTATCGGCGCCACCGCCGAGGCTATGAACCTGCTTGGAAACAAGGTGCAGGCGCGCGAAGTTGCCCGCAAGCTTGGAATTCCCGTGGTTCCCGGTTCTGACGGCGCTGTTGACGTGCCCACGGCCAAAAAGCTCATCAGCGAGATGGGGCTGCCCATCATGCTCAAGGCTGAAGGCGGCGGTGGCGGACGGGGCATTTTTGCCATCCATAATGAAGCAGAGCTGGAAGACGCCTTTTTCAAGGCTTCCACTATGGCTCAGGCTTCCTTTGGCAATCCGCGCCTGTTTGTGGAAAAGTTTCTTGCCGATGTGCGCCACATTGAAATTCAGGTTATTGCCGACATGTACGGCAATGTCTTTGCTTTTGATGAGCGCGATTGCACGGTGCAGCGCAACCATCAGAAACTCATTGAAATCACTCCTTCACCCTGGTCTGGCCTTTCACGCAATCTGCGTGAACGCCTCAAGGATTATTCCCGCCGCCTGGTGCGCGCTGTGGGCTACCACAGCCTGGCTACGGTGGAATTTCTGGTCACGCCTGACGGGACCCCGTACCTCATTGAGGTCAATACGCGCCTTCAGGTGGAGCACGGCATTACGGAATGCCGCTATGGCATAGACCTTGTGGAAGAGCAGATTGCCGTGGCCTTTGGCGCGGAACTGCGTTACCGCGAAGAAAATCTGCGTCCCTCGTATTGCGCCATGCAGGTGCGTATCAACTGCGAAAACCCGCAGGACAACTTCGCCCCCAATTCTGGCCTGATTTCGCGCTATGTTTCTCCCGGTGGCCCCGGTGTGCGCCTGGACTCCAACATCAGTGCGGGTTACGAGTTTCCTGCCAACTATGACTCTGCGGGAGCCCTGCTCATTTCCTATGCGCATGACTGGGAAAAGACCCTGGGCATTATGGAGCGTGCGCTCAGCGAATATGTGATCGGCGGTATCAAGACCACCATTCCTTTCTACCGCCAGCTCATAAAAAACCCTCTGTTCCGCCAGGGCAACATCAACACCAACTTTATCGCCAATCATCCGGAGCTTATGGTCTATACAGACCTTGCTCCCGAGGGAGAGCGCCTGTCCAAACTCGTGGCCGAAGTTTCCGCCAAGGGCTATAACCCTTATGTGCAGCTTGGCGAATACCGCTCGGATACCACGCCATGTCTTGGCCCCTTCGAGCCTGTGTTGCCCGCCATAACTTCGGCGCAGCGCAAACAGCCTTCGCCCTATCCGCAGGGCGACCGCCTGGCGACGCTGGATTACATTCGTGACTCCGGGCAGGTGCATTTTACCGACACCACGCCGCGCGACTTCACCCAGTCCAACTCGGGCAACCGTTTCCGCCTTGCGGAAGACAGACTCATTGGCCCGTATCTGGACAACGTGGGGTACTTCTCCATAGAAAATGGCGGCGGCGCGCATTTCCATGTGGCCATGCTTGCCAACATGACCTATCCCTTCACTGAAGCGAAGGAATGGAACCGCTTTGCCCCCAAGACCATGAAGCAGCTCTTGGTGCGTTCTACCAACGTGCTTGGTTACACGCCCCAACCCCGTAATCTTATGCTCAAGACCGGGGAAATGATCTGCGACCACTACCAGATCATCCGCTGCTTTGACTTCCTGAACCATGTTGAAAACATGCGTCCTATGGCCGAAGTGGTTCTTAACCGTAATGACGTCATCTTCCAGCCTGCCATATCCATGTCCTGGACCAAGGGCTTTGACGTGCAGCATTACCTTGGCGTCACGGAAGCCATGCTGCGCATGGTGGGCAGCGTTATGGGCGTGGATCCCAAAGGAGCTTCGCGTCACATCATACTGGGCCTTAAAGATATGGCCGGGGTATGCCCCCCGCGCTTCATGACAGAGCTGGTGACGGCTATTCGCAAAGCCTGGCCTGAACTGGTGCTGCACTATCACCGCCATTACACAGACGGACTGTTTGTGCCCGCCTGCGGCGCAGCCGCCAAGGCCGGAACACACATCATAGATGTGGGTCTGGGATCAGCCGTGCGTTCGTACGGTCAGGGTGATGTGTTGGCCACTATGGCCTACATTGAAGACGAGCTTGGCCTCAAGTGTCATCTTGACAAGGGGGCCATTCGCGACGCCAACTTCGTGTGCAAGCAGATCATGCCGTACTATGACCGCTACTGCGCGCCGTATTTCCAGGGCATAGACTACGATGTCACCCTGCACGGCATGCCCGGCGGAGCCACCTCTTCTTCGCAGGAAGGGGCCATGAAGCAGGGCTATATTCACCTGTTGCCCTATATGCTCAAGTTCCTCGAAAGTACGCGTCAGATTGTGCGCTATCATGACGTGACCCCCGGTTCCCAGATCACCTGGAACACGGCTTTCCTTGCTGTTACAGGAGCCTGGAAGCGTGGCGGCGAAGATGAAGTGCGCTATCTGCTTCAGGTGCTCGCCGAAGTGACGCGCACCCCCGAAGAAGAGCTGTCGCAGGAAATGCGCAAGGCACGCCTGAACATCTACCGCGACTGCAACGATGCTTTCCGCAACCTTTTGCTCGGCAAGTTCGGCAAGCTGCCTTTGGGCTTTCCTGCTGACTGGGTATACATGAGCGCCTTCGGAGCAGAGTGGAAGAACGCCATTGCCAGCCGGACCGAAACTTCGCCTCTGGAATCACTGGTTGACGTGAATCTGGCTGCGGAAGAAAAGGCCTGCGCCGATATTCTCAAGCGCAAGCCAAATGAAGAAGAGTTTGTGCTCTACCTCAACCACCCGGCAGACGCCCTCAAAACCATTCAGTTCAAGGCAAAATTTGGCGACCCCAATAACTTGCCCTTGCACGTGTGGTTTGAGGGGCTGAAAGCGGGCCAGGACCTGTATTTCAACGACAGCAGCGGCAAACCGCATCACCTGCAGTTGTTGAGCATATCAACGCCCAATGAGGCTGGCATATCCATCTGCCGTTATGTGCTGGACTCTGAATTCATGAGCTGTGAAGTACAGGTGCGCCAACCCGTTGGCACTGCTGCCAAGGGTGCTCTTATGGCCGATCCGGCCAACCAGTATCATGTGGCTGCGCCCAGCAACGGCGACCTGTGGGTCATGTATGTTCACCCCGGCGATGTGGTCAAGGCTGGGGAAGAACTGTTCAACGTGTCCATCATGAAGCAGGAAAAGGCCGTGCTTGCTCCTGTGGACGGTATGGTCAAACGGGTGCTGAAAACCGCAGACTTCAAAGAAAGCAAACAGATGGTTTCTGTGCGTGAAGGCGAGCTCATCGTGGAACTCGGCCCTGTGCCCCGCGTGTGCTCCAATGAAGCCTGCGGTCAGCCCATTCCGATGGAAAACATCACCTTCTGCCCTTATTGTGGTTCCCGGGTCAGCTAGACCCCGCGACATTGACGCCTTTTGGCTTCCGGAAGACTGTCTTCCGGAAGCCAAATCCGCTAATGCCGGCAATCTTGAGGGGCCGGCTCATCAGTAAAGTTGCTGCAAAAAGCCAAATAGCCTCCCGCTGTGCGGTAATTTGTAGACAGTTTTCTGATGCCGATATACAATTTCCTAGGTTGCAATGCTTCTGTTTCCCAAACCGGAGGAAGACATGGGTAAGAGTACCGCCGCCAAACCTGCGCAGAATAAAGCAAGGGGGAATACCCCTGAAGCCATTCAGAAAAAACTGGTGCTTACTGGCGCCGACATTGTGCAGCTTGGACCCGAAGCGGAATTGCTTGTTGGTGGTAAAAACTATAACACGGCGTTAATCAGCCAGATTGAAGGTATTCAGGCGCCTTATTTTCGCGCCATTTCTTCTCTGGCCTTTCACCAGCTTCTTGACGAAACCAAGGTGAACGGGCGTGTGGTGCGCAGTGTTGTGGACCGTGAATACGGACGCATTGACTGGAACGACCCCGAAATTAACCAGGACCCGGACTTTCTGCAAAAGTTCGTTCGCCAGCTCGGCAAGCAGATCAATCAGGCTGCCAAGGCCGAAGGCGAGCAGTCGCACACAAAGCTGCGTACCTTTATCAACAATATAGTTGAAGGCTTTGCCACTTCTCCTGAGGGCATTGACCAGCTGCGCAAGCGTTCTGTCATCGTGCAGGCCGCCATTCTTTCCGTTGAAGTTCCTGCCGAAGTTGACGAGGCCGTGCGTGCGGCTTATCGGGAAATCTGTCAGGACAACACGGACGACATGACCCCGGTAGCGGTGCGCTCTTCCGCAGCTGGCGAAGACTCCCGCAAAAAAGCTTTTGCTGGTCTTCAGGATACCTACCTGAACATGGTGGGCGAAGACAGGGTTGTCGAAGCCTACCACTGGGACTGTGCATCAGCCTATAACCTGCGCTCCATGACCTATCGCCGTGAGGCCATTCTGGACGCGCTGGCCAAGGCTGAAGAAACAGGTGACGAATCCATTGCCGAAACAGCCAAAAAAGAATGGGCCATCGAGCACACCTCCCTTTCTGTGTGCATGATGCAGATGATCAATCCCGTTATTTCCGGCACGGCATTTTCTGCCGATACTGCCACCGGTTGCCGCGGCACCAGCCGCCGGGATCTGGTGAGCATTGACGCCAGCTACGGCCTTGGTGAGGCTGTAGTGGGCGGCAAGGTTACGCCCGACAAGCTTTATGTCTTCCAGCGCGACGATGGCGGCGAAGTCGTCATCCGTCAGATGGGCTGCAAGGACATGAAGATCGTTTATGACGAAAGAGGCGGCACCAAGGAAGTGGAAGTTCCCGAGCTTGAGGCTCTGCGCTGGGCGCTTTCGCTCAGTCAGGCCGAGCGCGTGGCTATGGGCGTGCGTGCCGTAAGCAAGGCTTACGACGGCATGATCATGGATACGGAGTTCTGCATTGACGCCAACGACAAGCTCTGGTTCGTGCAGGCACGGCCCGAAACCCGCTGGAACGAAGATCTGGAGCTGCACCCCACCACCATCTTCATGCGCCGCCGTGAGGTTGATCCCAAGGCTGCGGCAGAAGCTGAAGTGCTGGTTGAAGGCAACGGAGCTTCACGCGGAGCAGGGCAGGGCACTGTGCGTTTCTTGCGCTCGGCTCTGGAACTGAACAAGATCTCCAAGGGCGATGTGCTTGCTGCCGAACGCACTGACCCGGACATGGTGCCGGGTATGCGTGTGGCGTCTGCCATTATGGCTGACGTTGGCGGCGACACGAGCCACGCGGCCATTACCTCGCGCGAACTGGGCATTGCCGCCGTTATTGGCATTCAGCGTCTGGACGTGCTGCGCGCTCTTGATGGCGCCGAGATCACGGTTGACGGCACGCGTGGGCGTGTATATCGCGGCCTTTTGCCCCTGCACGAAGTGGGCGGCGAAATGGACGTGGCCAAGCTGCCCGCCACCAAGACCAAGGTTGGCCTTGTGCTTGCCGACGTTGGTCAGGCGCTCTTTCTTTCCCGCCTGCGCAATTTTGACCAGTTTGAAGTGGGCCTTTTGCGGGCTGAGTTCATGCTGGGCAATATCAGCATTCATCCTCAAGCTCTGGAAGCCTTTGACAAGGGTGAGCTTGAAGGTGTGGTGCATGCCAAGTTGAAGGAGCTGGAAGACCGCCTTTCCAAGGTGTTGCGCGAGCAGATGTCCGCCGGGCTTATTGTTTTTAATCTCAACCTGCGTGAACACGTTGGCGAAATCACGGGCCTTGCTGCTGAGCTGGGCGCTCTGGCCGATAGTGGCAATAATCTTACAGCTGAAGACGTGCTGCTGCAGCATCGCAAGATGCGTGAGCTGGAACACAAAATTGACCAGCACATGGAAATGGCCTCACGTCGTATTGAAGTTCTTAAAACTTCTCCCGATCTGGCTGATCATGTTCGCATCATTATGGGCTATGACGATGAACTTGCCCTGCAAAACAGCAACGACCCCGAGTCTGGCAAGCGCATTGCCGAAATCGAGGCCAGTGTCGAAGCCCATGTGAAGCGTATTGAAGATTTTCCGGGCGTAACGCGCCTTATGGCAAATATAGCTCACCTGCGCGAAGAAGTGGGCCTGCGCTCTGGTCTGAAAAAGGAAATGGACGACGTGCGCAACCTGCCGGAAAAGATCCGCAGCATAATCAAGGCGCGCGGCTTCCGTACCGGCAAAGAGCACTATGTGCAAACCCTTGCCCAAAACCTGGCACTTTTTGCTATGGCCTTCTACGGCAAGCCCATCACTTACCGCACAACTGACTTCAAGAGTAACGAATACCGCAACCTGCTTGGCGGTAACCTCTTCGAACATTTCGAAGACAATCCCATGCTTGGGTATCGTGGTGTTTCCCGTAATATTCATGACTGGGAAATTGAGGCGTTCAAGCTGGCCCGGGGCGTGTACGGCGGCTGCAACCTGCGTATGATGCTGCCCTTTGTACGTACTCTGGAAGAAGCCCGCTCCATGCGCAGCTACCTTGAGCAGGTGCACAAGCTCAAGAGCGGCCAGGACGGCCTCAAGATCATCCTCATGTCTGAACTGCCCTCCAACGCCATTTTGGCCAAGCAGTTCATTTCAGAGTTTGATGGTTTCTCCATCGGCTCCAACGACATGACCCAGATGGTGCTTGCTACTGACCGCGATAACGCGCGCCTTGCGCACATTTATGACGAAGAAGATCCCGCTGTTGTCTGGGCCATACTGGTGAGTATCTTCACCGGGCTCAAGTACGGCAAGAAGGTAGGCTTCTGTGGTCAGGGCGTGTCAAACAGCTTGATTTTGCGCGGCTTGGTGGCCATCGCGGGCATTACGTCCGCCTCGGTGGTGCCTGACACGTACTACCAGACAGTGTTCGACATCGCTGCTGTTGAAGCCGAAAAGATCCCCACTTCGGATCTTGGCAAATGGCTTGGTCAGCAGCATCACCAGCGTCTTGCGGGGCTTATGGAAAAGGCCGGATACGGTCATATTCTCAAGAAGTACAAGAACCCGCAGGATATTCAGGAATGGTATGAAGGAGAATTGCAGCGTCGGCACGAACAGTTCCGCGAGCACCTCGATACTCCCAAGGAAGACTTCTACCGTGCTGAACTGCAGGGCTTCCGTTCTACCTTCCACAAGCCTGTGATCTATGCCACCTGGAACTGGGACGACACTGTGTTGGATTCCCTGCATCACGCTGGCTTCCAGAACTTCGAAGAACAGGCCAAAGCTCTTGAGGCAGCCCGTCTGCTGAAAGACTAGCAAGCCTGAAGTTCAATAGATGTAAGAGAGAGCCCGGAACCATTGGTTCCGGGCTCTTTTGTCTGCAAATATTATTGGGGTGGGCTGGTATGAATCATGTTGCTGCGTATACGGATTGCAGTGATTTTATAAACCACGGCATCAATTGAAGTCATTAATCCTCATATGTCTCATGTCTGATGCGGTTATGCAGCCAGAGCGCGTAGAAAAATCGTGCTGGCATTTACCTATAGCAATGACTATAGATAAAAATAAAGACTGTTCACAAGATAGTCATGCCCCTGGGCTTCTGCCAAAGAAAGTATGCGGCGCTTTATACGGGCCAGAGGGGCAAGGCTTGAGCCAAGCTCTTCAAGGTCTTTATGCATGCGGGCTGCCTCTTTGGGAGGAGTCGCCTTACTTACGTAACCCCACACATGTTCTGCCGCATTTTTGGCTTTGCCCGGTTCGAGATCGCAGGCGTAAGCATTCTCGATAATTGCATAAAACTCTTCGGCTGAAGGGCTGTCGCTCTTGAGCATCTGGCGGATGGCCGCATAGCCCTGAGGCGAGCGTTCCAGTACATAGTATTTGTAGCGCGCCCATTCCTCTGTGAGGTTACGCCTGGGAAGGTCGGGCCATGTCAAATTGGCGCATTTGATGGCCGAAAGGTTCTTGTCCTTGACTTCCAGCATAACATCAAGATCACGCGCACCGAGCAGAGCATGAAACTGCATGAACGGCTTCATGCTGATGGTCTGCGAGTGCATACCCGGTCTGCCGTCTGCCAGTTGCTGCGAATAATGGATTTTTTGCCCGCCGCTACGTGTGTTCCAAGTCAGTTTGGCCTGATCGAGCCAATACAGCATGTCGCCGTGGTCCGGGGGATTCAATTCATGATGAAAAACGTCAAAAATGACTGGCAACTCGAATTCACCATACAGGCTTAATGCATCTTCAACGGTATAGATGCGCTCGTCGTTTTCCAGTGCCAACCTTTGCCGGATAAACGAGGGCAGAGCGGCAAGGCTTGCGCGCAGCCTCTCCAGTGATGCCTTTTTATCACCGTAGCCACCCCCAAGGTGTAGCACAATGCGCGAGTCAAGCCCGGTTTGTATGGCGTCCAGAAATTCTGCATGAAAAGCAAGATCGGCCACAGCACGGCGAACTACGTCGCTGTGAGGCGAATTGAGCACAGTGTACTGGCCTGGGTGCATAGAAAGGCGTACGCCGCTTTGGCGCACGAGATCGGCCAGCTCTGCAAGCTCGGGCTTCAGTTCCGCCTGCCAGTCAAAATGTACTGCCTCGTGCGAAGCCAGTGGAATAGTATCAGAGCTGATGCGCATGAGAGACAGCGACTGTTGCTGGCAATAACGCAGCATTGCTTTCAACGCGAGCAAGTTTGTTCGGCTTGCGGTCATCAAGTTGTCATGGCTGGTGCGCGCCAAGGTAAGGCTGGTCTGGACGGCCCCTGGCAAGCCGATGGTTTTGCAGGCAAAGCCGTAACGGATCATGTGAGTCCCTCTATTGCAAAAAGGCCCCCGCATAGCGGGGGCCTTATCACTCTATAAGCTAGAAGCTGGGGGCTGGCTTAGTACATGCCGCCCATGCCGCCCATGCCACCCATACCGCCCATGTCAGGCATGGCGGCTTCTTTCTTGGGTTCGGGCTTT